>MHQW01000049.1 GCA_001820785.1 Candidatus Sungbacteria bacterium RIFCSPLOWO2_02_FULL_51_17 | reverse complement strand
TGTGATGCGGGAGGCGGTATTTGTGGCGGACGCTAGGTTTGAGAGATACAGCTGATCGGCTGTCGCGCCGGAAGAGGTGTTGACGATTTCAAGTTTTGCTTGAGGAGAGGTGGTGCCGATGCCGACGCTTCCCGAAGAATTGATGACCATTCTCCAGATTCCAGCAGTATAATCGTATACACCAAGAGCGCCTGCTCCCGTTGCCGTATCGCCGCTTCCCGTTGAGAGAAGCTGGTATTCACGCCCGCCACTTTGCTCATTTGCTAATTTAAGAGCGGCGGCACCAATGCCGGTGTTTACCACCCGAATACCGGAGTCCGCCGTTGAGTTGAGGTGTATGGACAGAAACTCATTCGGACTGGATGTACCAATACCAACCTTCCCCGATCCGTCTACGATAAGGCGGGTTGCCGTTGAAGAACCGACGACAAATTCGGGAATGCCGGAACCAAGCGCGTTTGGATTTATGGAAAGAAGTCCCCATGGAGTTGAAGATGCAATACCAAGGTATCCTCCGCTTGAGTAGCGGATGCGTTCTGTGAGTGTTGAAAGCGCGTCGTTCAGTGTTCCGAACACTAACGCGCCTCCGGTGGATGATGCGTACCAGTGTTTAAGGTCAACACCTGCGCCGGTGTCTGATAATACGAGGTTTGGAGTTGTTGATGCGGAGACATGCAATTTACCGAACGGCGTTGCGGTTGCTATACCGAAGCGGCTATTCGTAATGTCTGTTGCGAGAAAGTTTATGGAGTCAATACTGTTTCCCGCGGATGCATAGAATGCAAGACGGTTGGCGATGCCAGTGTTGATTGTGCCGTTAGCCGCAGCTGTGGCGCAGATTCCATTCCCGGAGGTACATACTCGTTGACCGCTTTCGGCATGAATTGTTCCGGTGACGGAAAACCCTCCTGCCATCGTAGACGTAGACACATTCGTCACATTCAGCTGGGTTACTGTTGTAGACCCCGCAGACAGTGTTGTTCCCACCGATGTGGATCCCGTAATGGAGGCGGACCCTGCGATAGAAAGATTGTTGGAGCCCGTAATGAACCCGGCAGAGATCCCTGCCAAAGTAGAAGTCCCCGTTACGCGAAGAGTTCCGGATATATCTCCATTATCAGTGATATATAATGAACGGTTGGCAAGGACTCCCCCGCTGAATGTTGAGGTTCCTGCGGTATTGGTCGCGTTAAAGATGGGAGCGGTAACAGTTCCGGTGAAAAGGCCTGCTCCGGTTACCGAAAGCGGAGTTCCAGGGGTGGTTGTGCCGATGCCAAGATTTCCTTGGGATGAAAGCACCGATGTCAAAACGCCGGAGGTGTTATATATATGAATGATATCCGACGTCTGGCCGCTTGCAGGGATGAGCGCCAATGTTGTCGTTGCCGCCGCTCCGGACAACACTGTCAATTTTGCATAGGGGCTCGTTGTCGCGCCAACGCCAACGCGATCGCTTGTTGTGGCAAGTGTGACGTCCCCAACGCTATTTGTAGACCATCCTCCGGCCGTTGATATGCCTAAACTTGCGATGGCGCCGCACACTACTCCTCCCGTGCTATCCGTTTGAAGAGCCGTTGAGCCATTGCAACTTGTGACAGTACTTATTGTGAGACCTGCGGAATTCCGAATGGCACCAATCCCAAGACCACTTCCGAAATAAACATTTCCCGTCACCTCCAATCGTCCAGCAAGCGTTGATGTAGACACATTCGTCACATTCAACTGGGTAACTGTCGTTGATCCGGCAGACAGGGTGGTTCCGACAGACGTTGATCCGGTAATGGAGGCGGACCCCGCGATGGAGATATTATCAGTTATATATAATGAACGGTTGGCAAGAACTCCTCCGCTGAATGTCGAGGTTCCTGCGGTATTGGTCGCGTTAAAAATAGGCGCGGTAACGGTTCCGGTGAAAAGGCCTGCTCCGGTTACTGACAGAGGAGTTCCTGGGGTTGATGTTCCAATTCCCACAAATCCCGCATTCGTGAAGCGAACCCGTTCCGTCAGTGTTGATAGCCCGTCATTCAGGATGCCAAACACCAACGCTCCTCCGGTGGATGATGCATACCAGTGTTTGAGGTCAATGCCTGCGCCGGTATCGGAAAGGACGAGGTTTGGCGTTGTAGAGGCGGAGATGTGAAGTTTTGCGAAGGGAGTGGTCGTTCCGGCACCAACAAGATCAGAGATGGCGGTGAGACGCACCACGGTTCCATCATCGGTCCATCCCGGGGCTGCTCCACCTCCATCATCATCCGCGCAGACAACATTTCCGGAAGCATCCGTCGTAAGCGAGCCCGCGTTTGAGTAGGTGGAGCAATCAAGCGACGGAATTCTAAATCCTCCGGCAACGCTTAACCCGCCGGAGATCGTTGAGGTAGCGATTGTGGTAGTTGCAGAAAATGCGGCGATATTTATTTGCCCATAAATCGTTGTTACTCCGGAAAGAAGCGTGGAGCCGCTCACCGCAAGTGTCGCGCCCGGCGAGGATGTTGAAACTCCCAAACGCTCATTATCGTAAAAAAGGGTTGCCGCATCGTTCACCGATGTTCCGCTTGTCGGATAATATGCCAGAGATCCGGCAACTCCGTTGGCCACGACTCCAGAGCCGCCTGACCCTCCCACGGCATCACTTCCGCAGGTGATCCGCCCCAGATCGTCGGTCTCAAGCACGCGCGACCCCGAACATCCAAGAATTGGCATAAGGATGGGACCCTGATCAAATGTCGCATCACCGGTGACGCCAAGAGTGCCCTGCACCGTGAGCGTTTGGTTCGGTTTCTGGGTTCCTATGCCGACCCTGCCCCCTCCGATCGCAAGATAGACGCTTGTGGTCGCCCGCACAACATCTTCAAATGAGGCGATACCCTTAAATGTTGATGTTCCGGAAAATAATGAACTTCCTCCGACGGTGAGCGCATGCCCTTGCGTTGTCGTTGCGATTCCGAGGCGTCCGGCGCTATCAAATGTCGTAAGCGTGTTACCCGCCGTGTCGCGGATCTCTATCGCGCGCGCCGTTGATGATCCGGATCCCGTTACGCTTAAGGCAACGGAAGACGATGCGGCATAAATTGAAAGTTTTGCTTCAGGCGCAAATGTGCCGATGCCGATTGCGCCGGTGCCGCGGCTGTCAATGCTGATAATGGGTGTTTCGGTTGCAGACGCACCGATACTCCAGCTATTGGCGCTTCCAGCAAGTATAGTTGTAGTGGCAAAGGATGTATACCCGAACAATGCGGGACCAAGAAGCGAGATATTGGCGCCCTCGGCAGTGCCGACGCGAAATCCCCCGCCAACATGGAGAACCAGCGCCGGATCGCGGGTGGTGATAGCGTCGCCGTTCAAGGCCCAGAATGTTTGTGATATCGTAGGGCGCTGGCCGCCAGAAACGGTAATGCCGTCACCGGGGGTCAATCCATACAAAATGTTGTTTGCAAGAATGGTGCCGGTCGCAAGATCAATATCGGTACCGGCGAGAAGTCCTCGTACGGTGACATTCTTATCAAATGTCGTCGTTGCAGTGAACAGCGATTCGCGCTCGCTTCGCAACCCGCCCTTCAGTACCACCTCCGCGTTAACATCAAGAACGGCGGTTTTCGGCGCAGGGGGCGGCGTCTGTTTATTTTTGCTTCGGATCGCCTCGCCATCAATGACCGGCAGCGGAGTTCCGGAGATCTTTCCACGAAGAATATTTTTGAGAAAGGTGCCGCTGTCCTGAAGAATGCCCGCGAATAAACGTGTCTTGGAAAATCCCCGCACCCCATTGTCCGCCGCGGTGTTCGTAGCCGTTTCAACCCGGGTTGAGCGTTCGGCTACCACAAGCCCCATGAAAGCGGAGCCGGCAAGTATCACAATGATAAGCACAAGAACCGCCCGCCTAAAGCGTCGTTCGGTACTGCGCACATATCGTAGATGTTGCCAGGAAAATAATCGCATGATGTCTAACGAAGAATACCGAGATATACTTCCACAGTATTTTCACTCACTTTCAGTATGCCGGTCTGCAGTTGGATGGTCCGCGCGCTTATCCCTTCGGAACGAATAATGATCTTTCCGGTGATAATAGAAATGAAATTCGCATGAAGCGGCAGAATATCAAACTCGCCGGTTGTGTTATAGGAAGTGACCGATTGCGCAACGCCCTCATAGAGCACCCCCTCTCTGTCGCGCACAACGACCTTCAGGTCGGGCACCCGACCCACGATGACACGCCCAGTTGTTGTGACAGTTGTTTTTTCCGTGTTCATACCTTATTTCTTCGCGATCTCATCAAGACCGCCAATGTATAAAAATGACTCTTCCGGGATCGCATCATATTCGCCCGATAAAATACGGTTTGCATCAGCGATAGTTGTTGCAAGCGGAATGAACTGCCCCTTTATTCCCGCCTGATCTTCAAGAACAAACAAGTTTTGCGTCATAAAATTCCGTAATTTTTTTGCCCGCTGATATGCGTTCCTGTCTTCAAGAGAAAGTTCCGACTCTCCGACAAGCGATACTACGCGCTCAAGAGCTATCGCTTTTTTTAAAAGGCCCTGGCATTCACGCGTTGTCTGGTAATGCAGTTCGCCGGCTGTTTGCGGAGATAAAGCGCCCGAGTACGAGGCAAGCGGGTCAATCGCCGGAAGAAGGTGCTGCTGGTATATTTCACGGGAAAATACGACCGCAGAATCAAGGTGTGAAAATACCGCCTGCACTGCTTGATCCAGAATGTCGTCATTCGGGACATAGACGGTCTCAACCGTACTTACGGCGTTTGCATCCGTTGAAATAAGACGGCCGTGCAATGTCG
Organism: Candidatus Sungbacteria bacterium RIFCSPLOWO2_02_FULL_51_17; assembly: GCA_001820785.1. GTDB lineage: Bacteria > Patescibacteriota > Minisyncoccia > Sungbacterales > GWA2-42-14 > 2-01-FULL-51-34. The sequence continues at coordinate 43,216 of MHQW01000049.1, read as the reverse complement.
CCATTTCGGATGTAAGCGTCGGTTGGTAGCCGTCCTCGGACGGGATCGTCCGCATGACCGTAGAAAGTTCATTTCCGGCCTGTGCGAAACGAAAAACGTTATCAATGAAGAACAGCACATTCATTTTCATGATGTCTCTGAAATATTCCACGATCGCAGTCGCACTATATGCGGTGAGAAGGCGTATGGCAGGCGGCGCCCCCATGGGGCCGAGAACCACCGATGCAGCACTAAGCGCTTTTTTTTCCTCCAAAGTCGCAACCAACTCATGTCCTTCACGACTTCTTTCTCCAACACCCGCGAACACCGAAATGGCGCGCTCTTTTTGCTGAAGAATAACAATATTGTGGAGCAGTTCCGTGAGAAGAACGGTCTTGCCTACGCCTGCGCCCCCGAAAAGACCGATCTTCCCTCCGCGAAGAAAGGGGCAGAAGAGATCAACGATCTTTATTCCCGTTTCCATAATCTCTTGCTTTGTTGAGATATCCCGGTATCCCACGGGTGCTCCATAGATAGGTATCTCCCGTTCCGCCTGTATATCCGGCTTGCCATCAATGGGCGACCCAAACGCATCTATGACACGCCCGAGAAGACCCTTTCCGGCCGGTATCATGATCGGGTTGTTCGTGCTGACGATAGGGGCGCCGCGATAGAGCGATGCTGCCGATGAAAGGGCTAGGCAATAGTACGTCTCACTTCCAGAAGAGGAAAAAACCTCCATTTTTATTTTTGGATCGCTTTCCAGAACAACAATATCGTGAACTGCGGGCGCGCCATTTGAAAAACGCACCTCCACGACCTGCCCCTCAACGCCAAGAATTGTCCCTTTGACAGAAGTAGTCATACGGTTATGTATTCCATAAGGCGACGCCACTTAATGCATCAAGCTGTTTGCGATTATATAATCGGTGGCGAACCTGCTGTGAATGAAATATGGCCCGCTTGCGCTCGTTATCAATGTTCAAATTCGCGCGATCAAGCAGAACAAGGCGGCTGGAAAGTTTTGCAAGGCGTGATTCGTGAAATGCTTGCTCAAGAAGCGAGGTAAAAATTTCTTTTTCAAAAAATGTCGCAACCACCTCAAGGGAAGGCTCAAAAATAAATCGTACATCGGAAACGGTCTTCGTCTCACTCTCTGCCTGTTCCCCAGAAATGCTTGTGCGGGTTGGTTCTTGAACGAGTAAGCCCTTAAAAGACCCGTAAAAAGCAACAACACGGTCATATGCCCCAAGAGCCGCGCTGATGCGGCTGAGTCCCTCAACATCAATGCGATTGTCCGGGAAATCAAAATGCGTATATCGCGAGCCGGGAGCGGCGGCATCCATAAGGACCTTTCCCGTTCTTCCCACAATCACCGCATCGCAGTTCGCAATCTTCCATTCCTGCAAAAACAATTGAAATGTGCGATTGACGATCTCCCCGTATAAACCAGTATTCGCAGAGAGGAACATATACACGGTTTTTCGGCCACTCTCGGCGACGCGCACTTTTTTTTCTGCCGCTTTTTTTTCAAGAAGTTTTCGCACCTCTTTCTGATGAGCATTCTTCACATCTCGATATAGCTGGCGCAGACCTTCATGGAAGATGCGGTTTTGGAGCACTGACCCTCTGATGCGGCGCATTGATGAGGCGGCGATCGTCTCATACGTCTCAACCAGCACCTTGATGTTCGCAAGGCGTGCGATCTCCTCTAAGATTTTTTTGTCATTAGTCATACGCCAAGTTCAGATGAAATGTTGATGTCCTGCAAGGCCTTCACCAGGTCATCAAGACGGGTAATGCCAGAGATGTGACCATCTATACGTTCTCGCACCTCTTGTTTTGAGTCATACATGAATAGTATTTTCTGGATCAAAATGCGGAGCTCGCTGCGGGATTTATCGCGCCAGGCGTCCCCCCAGATAAGCCCAAATAAGAATAACTGCAGCGCTTGCGGTACCCGGTCGTAGGCGGTTTGGTCAAAAAATTGGAACACCCGCACCTCCTTTTCCAAGGCGCGCTTGATGTGATCGCCCAATTCTGCGCCAAAACTTGCGAAGTTATGCATACGGGCGACGTTTCTAAGAAATGAGATAAGCGCGCGCCCTATTTCTTTTTGCAGGGGCGTTTGGGTTTGCCGTCCTACACGGGTCACCGACAAGAACGGATCAATGGCGGGGCGGCGGCCTTCTACGAAGAGATCATGATCAAAAAATATATGGCCATCGGTCATTGACATGATGTTTGTCTGAATATACCCGGTAAGGTCGCCCTGGACCGTTTCTACGACGGGAAGACAGGTAATCGCCAATTCTCCATGGGAGGTTCTGAAGTTGCCCGCCCGCTCCAAAAGGCGTGAATGCGTATAAAAAATGTCTCCCGGATACGAGTTTCTGCCTGGAAACCGCTTGCCGAGAAGCGAAATTTCACGATATGCCTTTGCGTGCATTGATAGGTCGTCAAGAACTATAAGCACATCGCGGCCGTTATCCCGAAAATACTCGGCGATGGTCATAGCGGCATAGGGAGTGAGATAGATCATACCGGTCGCATCATCGGCGCTTGATACGATAAGAACAACATTGCTCAAAATCCCCATTTTGGTGAGTTCTTCCTCAATTTGTTTTATGGCGAGCTGATTTTTCCCAATAACCGCGTATACCCCGACTGCTCCGTTTTTTATTTGAGAAAGAAGTGAGCGCAGTAAAAACTTTGACTTTCCGGTCTTTTGATCGCCCATCACGAGTTCCCGCTGACCTTTCCCGAGCGGAATCATCAGATCCACCATAGAAACACCGGTTTCGCACGCCTTGCTGATTTTTGCCCGCGATCCTATCCCCTGGGGAGCAATATCAATAGGGCGTGTCTCCTTTGCGGGTGGTAAGGGACGCGACGGATCTATTGATTTACCCAGCGGACTTATCGTTTTACCCAAAAGGTCGCCTCCGATAGGTATTTCCAGAAGCTTGTTGGTGCGCGCAACCCGTGACCCGACGCGGACCGGAATATGGGAAAAACTGAGTATTTCCGATGAACTCTCCGAAATTGCCGTCACAAGGCCAAATTCTCCGGTCTCAAAAATGACCAGCTCCTGGGGCTTTACTCCGGGAAGTCCCTCTATGTAGACAAGCGAGGAGACCACCCGTTCCACAAAACCGATCTCCCCGATCTCGGATAGGCAATTGTTGAAATCAAGACGCATGATGTAAAAACTTTTTAGAGATATATTCCCGATCGTTCTCAAAAAATTTCTCAATTTTTTTCGCTAATGTGTACTCGCGGTAGCGCCCCTCAAATACGAAACGCGCGCCGCCGAGGACCGTGCGATCGCAGATGACATCAAGGATGATCCCCCTTCCGACTTCACGCCGAACCCAGGAGAACATATGTTCAATCACCGCATCGGTGGGCGAAATGGCAACGTCAACGCGAAGGATGCGCAATGCCAACAGCGCTCGTTCAAGCTTTTCAAAAACCCCTTTTACCGTTTCAGGATCGGCCGGCAAGTCGGTCACGGCGCGCATGGTCGCCGCAACCGCGCATTCGGGAACTCGCACCTGAATAATGCGAATGGCATCTTCCTTTGAAATTCTGAAAAGCCGACCTGCGAGTTCTTCAATAAACGCAAGAAAGCGACTGCGTTCTTCCTTGGTGCGGATGGTATCAACGATCTCATTATGACCGGCATCTTGTTCTTTCATATTGTGAAAAAATTTTCCTTCTTCGCAGAATCAAGGGCATGCATGATGAGCTCTTGATGCGTTTCGGTGTCTACTGTTTTTCCAAGCACCTCTTTTGATACCAGCAAGAGAATGCCGTAAATTGACTCGTCAATCTTCTGTAGTGAGCTTTTTTTATACGTTACGATGTCGCGCAATACCCCATCGCGGCGCTCCTGAATAAATTGCGTAAGAAGGTTTTGCTGTCGCGCCATCTCCTCCTCAAGAAATTTTTGAAATCGCAGCATGCCTTCACGCGCATCCCCCGTGATCGTGTTTGAGGCGACCTCAAGAGTGCGCATGTATGCCTGTTGGGCCTTGTCGGCAGATGTGCGATACGATGCAAGCAATTCATCAGAAACGGATGATAAGCGCGTAGATTCTTTTTTAACAACTTCTTGAAGCGAGATCTCCAATAATTTACGAATGTCGGCGCCGGAGAGTTCGGCAGAATGGATGATCTCGGCGGCTCGTTTATCCGCATCTCCCACGATCATCACCGCACGTTTATCCGCTTCCTCAACGATCTTAAGCGCTCGCGCGTCGGCCGAATTAAATACACGCAAAGCTTTTTCTTCAGCACGCAAAAGGATGTCCGCGGATGACGAAGGCGGAGTATGTTCGGATTGCGCTCCTTTTAGAAATATTTTTTTTATGACGAACCACAGCATGACCAGAATAAAAAAGGCGATGAAGATGATGTAGTCCACGGCAATGTCTGCAAATGCTTGCACCATAATAGTTTTCGTTAAAATGTTATGATTCCGTATGCAATGAGGGCTCCGATCGCGATAATGCCAAGCGTAAGAAGAAGGTTGAGGAAGATGCTAAATTCTATGAAACGGGCTGCCAGAGGATTTCGTCCAAGCGCCTCGACCCCGGAACGGGCGACCTTCCCGAAGTACATGAACCCAACGATAATAGAGCTTGCCGCGATGATGAACGCGAGGAGGTACCGGACCGCTTTCGTCGGAGTCGCAACAAGATTTCCGAACGGAATATGCTGATGAATATCAATGGCAACGGCGACAGTCCCGAGTTTTTCATGATCGGATTCCAAGAAATCCTCAAGTGCTATGCCGAGCACTTGTCCGAATCCGTCCGCGCGCGAACCGATCCCAGGAATTTCTGACGTTGTAATGTAGTCGCCACTTTTAATGGGGCCGTTCACCGTTGAAACACGTACCGTAGTGCGTCCCGCAGTGATGAGCGGAACACCGGCGGTGTCCGGCGCATCGCGAAGTATAAGCGCCGGATCCATGCTTATCACTCCGGCGATGCCAGCATCATGAGAGACGCGGCTTAGGCGATACGCGCCATCACTAAAACTGACAATGTCCCCGGTTTCGGTCTCCGCCTCTGCGATTGAGACAAGTGAACCGAGTAAACCCGCAGCATGCGTACTGCGCACCGTCGTATCGGCCGGTTCTTCGCCAGAAGCGCCCCCGGTTATTTGAGCAATTGAAAGAAGAGGATGCTTGATCAAGATTGATGAGCCATACAGCCCAAGTCCCGCAATGCTGACAATGAGAAAGCCGATCGCAAACGTCGTCCGCCCGAGATCAAAAAGAACATCAAAGTGAAAAAGCGAAAAAAGATCCAAAAGGCGCTCTCTAAAGTACCTCGGCTCCTGCTCAATGGATTCCGCGGCAACTTGAGCGGTATATTCTCCCGCAAAAGATACAGAAATAACTGTTGGAAGTGAGATGTTTGGCTGAGGATTCTCATCTCTAAGGGTACCAGTTATATCCGATATGATATCGGGTATATCGGATAGATCTCCTACATTCGGAATGTTTTTTGTCTCGTGAATTTTCTGAATTGCCGCAACCTCATCATCCGTGCTCCTCTTGGAGAATTCATGGAGCAGTGCCTTTTGCTGGCGCGCAACATAGGCGGCAACATCGGCTCGTGTGGTATACCAATTACGACCAAATTTTTTTCCGGAAATTTTTTTCTTTCTAATCAGTAAATTTAAATACTCCGCAGAGTAGGGAGTCCCTTTTGCGGCTTCACTAATTTTTATAAATTGATTGTTTGTTAGTTCTGACAAACGATAAAATTTATTGGAGAAAATTTTTTTCCGATATAGTATCGGTAACGCAGTTTCAACTTTATTTTAACAGAAAAAATGCACATCATACTATGTGCATAACTATTGCCAGCCGATACGCCTACCACCCAACCCATACTGGCAAAAGCAGGATAAGAGCGGTGGCTGGAGGATGCCCTGAAGATGACGGACCACTTTAAAAATTTTCCTGCCCAACGGGTTTTAGAAATTAAAAAATCCTTTTTTACGGTCTTAAACCGATATTGGTTACCGATAGGATATCGGATAAAGAAAAATGCACCATTTTCGTGCATTAAAATATCGCCCTATAAAAATTTAAGTTATTTGTATAATGACAAGCACCTGCTTTACTCACCGACGCACACAGAAAATACAGATACAAAAAAAATAAAATAAAAGATCGGTAAAAAAATTTTAGAAAAAGCAAAACTATTACTATAACTTACCTAACCAATCTAAATATTAATAATTTTAGCGCGTATTAGAATAGTATTTATATATGTATATCAATGTTTATATAGTATATGCTCTAAATAATAAACCCCCAAATTTGGGAGTTTATTATTAGAAATCGTATTTTATTTTAGGTGTTTTGCAATATGATGCCAGTATTGTGTCAGTTCTTTAACAAGCGCTACTCCGTCCGCCTTCGTTAGTTGCTTTGCCTTGCTGTATTTCCAAGAAATATCTCTGATTAATTTATCATATTCCCTTGCAGAAAGCTTCTTATTTCTCATTTTTTGAAGTTCCCTCGCCGCCTCCTGCATGATGCCCGTGAGCCGTGCTTTCGTACCTTTTATTGCTTTTTTTGCTGTCTTTGACTCTGCAATGAGCGCCGCAGTCGCTCCTATGACGGCACCGGCAAGCACTGCAGTAGCGATTTTCGTCTTTTTACCCATGTTATTTTTGCTTTTTTACTTTTTTTACCCGACCGCTCTTAAAGAACGCTAATACGTCAAGAATACCGGAAACCCACCTTTCGGTGTTTTCTATGAATGTCGCGATACGCCCGGCTTCCCGATCGGCAAGGATCGTGAGCCGATCAATGCGGATGCTCATTTGCTTTACCCGCCTCACTACGTCAACAAGATGATAGAGATTGATAGCCAGAAGCGTCGCAACAATCACTATTGCAAGGATAAGCACGATATAAAAGATGCTTTGTAGGATGAGTATGTCAACCATGGCATTTTGAAAGATTCGTATACGCAGTATAGCATGACCCTCAAAATACGCAACCACACTGTATTCACATGCCGGAGCGTCTTAGCGCAGGATATCCACGACCTTTGTGTGGCTGGTATGACCCTGTATAATTCGCACACATGACGGGGAAACCGAAAAGTATTCTGCCAGTGCACGCACAACCGCCTCATTCGCCTTCCCGCGCTCGGGTCGCGCCGTGGTAAGCACAATAAATTCCGGCATGGCACCGCTACGCGCGCGCTTCTCTATGCGTTCTACTTTTTTTCCGACGCGCACGGTAACCCGTATCCTCATGATGCTAGTGGAAGAATTATTTTAACGAGGCATTTTCCTCAGAAATTTTTTTGATGATAAAAGATACTGTCAATGATGCGCACAACAATTTGTGACATGTGCATCGCTCTTATGTGATCCGGGCGCCCGGAGCTACATCGTGTGCCGTGGTAAGAAGCACCGGCCCATCTCCCGCGGCTGCAAGAAGCATGCCGCTAGACACCTGTCCCATGAGCGTACGGGGTTCCAGGTTTGCGACAATAATTATATTTTTGCCGACCAACTCTTCCGGCTGATACCGAAGACCAATTCCAGCAACGATCTGGCGCACCGTCCCGGCCGGCCGTGCTTCCTCAATGTCGGCATCAGATACATCGCCTGCATCAACTTCCAGACGAATAAGTTTTTCTGAACCATCAACGCGCTCTGCGTGCAGTACACGAGCAACGCAAAGATCTATTTTTTTGAACTCCTCAAATGTGATCATAGGGAGGACTCCTTATTAATTTATTTTGTATACCACGATGCCTTTTATGATTCAGCTTATTGGAAGCCCGTCTGGGGGCTCGCCCTCTTTTTGCGTACGCCCCGCGGGCAATGCGCCATTCATAGTTATTTTTTCCTCTAATACTCCTAATGGCGGTGCTGATCTTTTTTCCTGCGCGTCTAGCATGTTAACGATCGCAGACATGGGCGATCGTGGTGGCGCATACCCTTCGTCTTTGTGTTCCTCACTATAGGCATATGATAATGCGTCGTACTCGGATGTTTTGTATATCGTTATGCCGACATCATGCCACAATGCAAACTCACCGATACCCGAATCAAGCGCAAGCCGACTACATACCGTACAGTAGGGCTTGCCGGAACGCACCATGTTCCCGTCGGCATCAACGCGAGCAAAGTACAAGCGCGAATCGGCGATCGCACGGGGATCTTTGCGAAGGGCGTCCATGATCGCGCGCCACTCTGCGTGCACGCAACAGGTTCGGTCATAGCCGGCTTTGCCTGTACTTTTCCTGTCGTGGCATGTTCTTCTATCCTCACGATCCTGCGGCGGCGAGTTGTGACCCCTCCCTATCACGTGCCCACCACCGACAACGACCGAGCCGCAGTGCGCGCGAAGACACGTTGACTTTTTCGCCTCCACAGCCGTCAATTCAAAAAAATGCCGCGCCATATCAGGACGGTCCGCGCGTTCCACTAATTTCACGTCATACATTCTGGCAAACCAGTATCTGCCTTCATAATACCCAGTACCAATGCCAGCAATAAGCAGAAGAACAGCGCCACTATCATGGATATACACCCACTGGTCCCACGTCAGTCCGAGACCATATACATCAAAATCCCTTAAAAGCAAAGTAATGTACCACATTTCAATGCCGGCATGAAGGAGGAATTGGAACAACGCCCCAAGTATGGCAAATGCGCCTATATAGAATATTTTTTTCGCCATAGTCGGATATTTATGCTGATGTATGTATATCACCGTACACTATTATAGTTGACATGTCAAGAAATATGAGCATTGCGCACTACTCGGAACATTGTACCATTGAGCCAGCTCCCAAAAACACTTTCCCTCGCATGGACGCAAAGCGTATCGCTGATTCATCCATTGATTACTACCCATACGAAATCTTTCCGAACGACCTTAATCCGAACGGCACGGTATTCGGCGGAACGGTCCTTCAGCTTATGGACCGGATCGCAGGAGGCATAGCCCAGCGGCATGCCGGGAAAATATGCGTAACGCTTTTCATTGATTCAGTACGATTTCTGGCGCCCGGCCGCCAAGGGGAAACGCTTGTGTTCAAGGGTGCAGTAAACCGGACATGGAGAACCTCGCTTGAGGTTGGCATAAAAGTATTCGCACTCAATTACCGTACCGGAGAATCACGCCATATCCTTTCCGCATACCTTACCTTCGTGGCGCTTGATGCCGAGGGGAAACCCGATCCGGTGCCACCGGTTATTCCGAAGACACCTGATGAACAGAGGCGCTTTCTGGATGCGGAATCGCGGCGAGAACACCGACTTTCGCTCGGTAAGAAATAGCGCACGGGGCCGCAATGCGGCCCCTTACATTATACCGGAACCGCACCTGCTTGATTTAAATTCTCTTCGTGGTAGTATCTGGGAACATTTTTGCACATTGACAGCATGCGGAAGATCATCTTCGGGTACACCTTTGACGACTACCTTCTGGTGCCCGCGTATTCCGAGGTTCTTCCAGACACCGTTGATCTCCGAAGCCATTTTTCAAAGCGCGTGATGCTTAATGTTCCCATCGCATCCGCTCCCATGGATAAGGTGACAACGCACCCCCTTGCCATAGCGATCGCTAAGGAAGGGGGCATCGGCATCATCCATAGAAAAATGCAACTGGAAAAGGAGGTGGAAGAGGTTAAAAAAGTAAAACGTCATCAGGCATATGTCATACTCGCACCCTGGACGCTCCGTCCGCACAATACCGTTGTAGAAGCAAAAAATCTGATGCAGGAAAAAGGGATATCCGGCATTCCAATTATCAATGATGTGGGCGTGTTGGTTGGCATCATCACCAGACGGAATATTCAATTCATGAGAAATGGTGATACGAGCATGGTGCAGGATGTCATGACGCAAAAGGAAGACCTCATCACCGGACAGATGGGCATTCTACCCAGGGATGCGCTGGATATCATGAAGCGGAACCGCGTTGAAAAACTGCCCCTTGTTGACGAACACTACCACCTTGCCGGACTTATCACCGCCAAGGATGTGAAAAAAAGCGAGGAGTTCCCGAATGCAAACGTGGATGCATGCGGCCGTCTTATCGTCGGCGCGGCGATCGGAGTAACCGGTGATTTTTTTGAAAGAGCGCATGCTCTCGTAGAAGCGAGAGCCGATGTTCTTGTTATTGATACTGCGCACGGGGACTCAAAGAATGTCGTATCGGCTCTTCGGCGGCTTAGGCCCGCCATTTCCATTGATATTGTTGCCGGAAACATTGCAACCGCCTCTGCCGCCATCCGACTCGTGCGAGAGGGAGCCGACGGACTTCGGGTCGGTATCGGTCCCGGCTCCGTTTGTACGACGCGCATCGTGACCGGCAATGGAGTTCCCCAGATGACTGCAATTATGGATGTATCTGATGCTGTTTCAGATGACATTCCGGTCATTGCCGACGGCGGTATTGAATATTCCGGTCAAATCGTGAAAGGGCTTGCGGGCGGTGCAAGTTGCGTCATGCTAGGAAAGATCATGGCGGGAACTCATGAGGCGCCGGGTAAACTTATTGAAATCGGCGGAAAACAATTTAAGGATTACCGCGGCATGGGAAGTTTGGCGGTCCTAAATGAGGGCGGAGAACGTTACGGGGCAAAGGCCGTGCCCGAGGGAGTTGAGAGCATCGTTGATTATATCGGAACAGTGGCAAAAGTATTTGAGCAGCTCACCGGCGGTATTCGCCAGGGTATGGGGTATCAGGGATGCACTACGGTGAAAATGCTTTCACTATCACCGACCTTCTGCCGCATCACGGCCGCAGGTCTTCGGGAGTCACACGTACACGGCGTGCACATCACGAATGAAGCCCCAAATTATAAAGCGCCATAAGCCGGAAAGACCGCACGCATGCGGTCTTTTTTGATGGACATATAGTATGCTCTCTTCCGTCAGTTGGCCTCCGATTCCTTCGGGGCGGTAGCGTGGCTCTCCTCCGATGCGCGGTGCATGCTGTCTTTACAGGCACATTTTTCAAGCTCCTTGCCGAAATTTTGGCATGTCGGATCTTCGCATTTTTTTGCGTGATCAGCAGAACCGCCGCATGACCCCCTGCATACAAAATGTTCCATGGCGTAGTAACAAGTTAGTCAATAATCCTAGCAGTATACCACATGGTTGCCGATTGCGCACGCGGTATCAACAATCCCAATACTTGACTATTATTATAAAATATGCTATAATTGAAACAGAGGATTCTCCCCTGGCGAAAGGGTGTTCCTGCCTTTTCGGCAGGAGAGAATCGTGGGTCCCCATTGGGGATCCGGCGGCTTAGTCCAACCGCTTGAACATTAACATATCTCTTGTCTGCAAAACTATGCGCGGCGCATTTTCACTTGCCGCCATGCTCGTCGTGCTTGGGATATTCATGCCGCGAGTACTTGCGGATATGGAGGTGTTCCTGCACGCGTTCTTTGGTCAGGCGACGGTGATGCTACACCAGCTCCCGTCAGGCGGCCTCATGCCGTAAGCGGATGGGTGCCTCCAGCGGGCACCCTCTTTTTTTATTTGAAAAAGCCGGGACATTCCCGGCTACAGACACTCCCCTATCGTTTCAATAATCCCAGAGGCACACCCGCCCGCCACTGCCCCTGCGGTGGCACCAGCTTCCAGGGCTATTTCGGCAGCACTTGTTACGGCATCGGTCGCGATATCAACGACATCGGCAATGCCGACTGTCGGTGTTTTTGTTGGCTTTTTAACACTTTTCTTTCGTGCCATCGCCTGTTTCTAAAAGAACTCATGCGCCTACCATAGCATATTGAATTAGTAAAATCAATATTTATAAAAATAGAAATCAAGAATGAGCAGGATAAGCCACCCGAGCAATAGTACGTACCAGCCGATCATTTCAGCGATGCGACTCCGCTGTTCCCATGAAATAGTGAAATTCTCCGAAACCAACGTGTAGACATCTTCAAGCGCATCAAGTTTATCTTTGACGATCGCACGGAGTTCCTCAAGTTTGAATTTTTTTGCCACCAACTCATAGAGACGAGCGGAATACCAGTCCCCCACCAATTTAAATTCACGTTCCAGCGCCTGAAATTCGGAGATTGAGCGCGTTCGCAGAAGCATGGTTTGTTTGAGCGCGGCATGCACCTCGCCCGGCTTAAAAAAGAACTTCGTCCGCGGCGGTGTTGACTCAATGATCTTGGTAACGCTTAAAAGGCGGGTATCTATATCGCGATCCAGTATCCGAAATCGGAGAAGCTGCCAGTTCGCAAGCTCAAGAAGCTCCAATGTTGATTCATAATCCCCTCCTGCATCAAATATGAAGGCCCCGTCCCAGTCCACGATAACAAGGTCGTCTTTTGCATATTTTATCTGCGAAGAGAGGGTATACTCAACCTCGCCGGAATCCAGCGGAAGCTTTTCCGTTTTCAAGAGTCCGGCAATACGCTCTTTGTGAACAAAGAATTGCTCGGGATCTCCACTATAATCAGAAACGATGTATGCTGTGTATTCTTCACTGAACTCCTCCACATCCTTTCCGCCTTTTTCCTGAAGATACCCCCAAAGATGCGAAAGCGCCTCCTCCTTGAACGCGATCATGTCATCAAAAAGAATATCAGACATATCAAATGTCACCTCGGCAAGAAGATGGTCCGGCGGATATGTTTTTAAAAGAAGGGTGCCCCGGTGTCCCCCGATAACGACGTCCTCCTGGGTAGCAAGATGCTGTTGGGGAACAGCTCGCTGAAAATAGTGCGGCGCACTTTTTAATACTTGCGGTTGAAGTGCTTCACTGGCCTTTTTGGGCTTCGCCGTCTCGCATATCACGAATATAACAAGTTTTCCTTTCATGCATTTATTATAGCACGATGCACATTTTTTACATTAGACGCTGCAAGACACAGTCGCTGAAAAATAGCAATACTATTTCATAATTCCCTTCTGAGAAGATCCGCGGTTCTCACTTGTGCACCCTGATTCTTACGATAAAAAAACCAGTAATAGAGCCCCGCAAGTGCAACGATGTTCGGAATAAAAACAATTGGATGGATCCATGGAATACCGCTCACCGAAACATCAGCTATTGGCCATAAAAACGGTGTGGGGAAAAACGTTGCGTCATGAGTTGGGATATCCACTGCGATATGCAAACCCCATGCAAGAAATTCAATGACCGGTCGGCGTTGGAGCGCCCACAGGGCAAGAAACGCAACGGCAAACACGACAACGCTGTGGGTCCATGAATACAAATAGTGGACATAGAAAGGAACCTCAGAATCTGCCGGCCGGCCATCGGAAAAATCCAGGGATGCTTCAAGACCTAAAAATATGGCAATAAAGAAAACGCCGAACGAGAGGGCGTCGGGCGCAATGCCGAATAAGAAAGAGAGCAGAAATGTCCTCTTGTCTTTGCGACCGAATACAATTCCGCCCCAAAGCCCGTGCGATACAATATCCATGATAGCGCCGATGCATATATGAAAGTTTTCTACATACAGAATAGCATACTTTGCATGCAGTATAAATAAAAAAGGGGGCACTACACCCCTCTGCGATCGTCATCCTGAAATTCTTATAGCACTGTGTCCTTGGAAAAGTTTCTATACAGGAACTCTGCGTCCAGCGGGGAAAGATTGAACCTCTGGCACGCCTCATCAATGAGGGTTGCCGTCGTCTTCTTCGTGCCGCCATCCCTCTCTTCGCTGATCCAGCGAACCGCCTGCTTCACGGGGGCTTCACCAAGTGCCATAGGACGCCTCCTCGGTGCTTCTGAACGTCTGGTGCAGTGTAATACAAATAAGAAATATTGTCAAGCTTTTTCAACTGCATTTATAAGCCGCCGAGGTCCCCTCCCAAGACACTGATCATCCCCGGAAGTGCTACAGCAAGTCCGAGAAGCGGAAGAACAAAAAGGGTCACGCTAATGATCAGCATCCAAAAGAATAGTTTTCTTGTTTTTTCCACCGAAACATAGACATCCTCAAGGAGCCGCTGGGTCTCTTCTATTTTTTTTAATATATTCTCGTCCATGCGCGCACTACGTATCGTTATTTTTCACCGCGAAGTATATCTCTGATCTCGCCAAGCAATTCAATCTCCTTGGTGATGGCAACATGCTTTTTTCCGTCTTCCTGGATCCTCCGAAATGAGTTCAGCGCTTTTATCATGAGGAATACTGCGAATGCTATTACGATAAAATCAATTGATGACTGCAAAAAATTTCCGTAGTTAAGCGCTATCGCATCGCGCACCACAACTCCATTGCTATCATATTCCGCTCCCGTAAGGATAATGCGAAGGTGAGAGAAATTAATACCGCCAACGATGACAGAGAGTGGCGGCATGATGACATCATTGACCAGGGAAGTTACGATCTTTCCAAATGCGGTGCCTATAACGACACCAACCGCAAGCTCAAGTGCGTTTCCCTTGACGGCGAATTCTTTAAATTCCTTGAATATCTTCATGGTGTGGCAGCGCGGGAAGGGGGTGCCCCGATTACCATATTTAGTATAGCACTAAAACATCCAAGAAACCACCTGGTTATGCCACCCACGAGTGCCTACAAAAAAGCCGGACCATTCATCCGGCGTTACGGAACTTTTTTTACTCGCGTTTTTCTGATCCGACGGCTAATGCGTATATGTGAAAGTCGGCGGGATTCCTCAAGAGGATACTTGGCGGCGTTCTTTTTGAGTTTTCTGGGAAGGGCTTTTCTAAGATCAATCCCAAACTCATGGCTCATGAGAAGCACCCAGTATAGCGTATCGGCAAGTTCTTCTGCGACATCATTCTTGTGGTGCCGGATATGCTCTCGGCACTCACGTTCGGTCTTCCATTGGAAATGCTCAAGAACTTCGGTCGCCTCAAGTACCAATGAAAGTGCCATGTCTTTCGGATTATGGAACGGCTTCCACGCGCGCTCATCCCTGAAGCGTAGTATTTTTCTTGTCAGTTTTTTGATGTCGTTCATGGCTGCCCAAAAAAGAACCAAAGATAGTGTAGCAAAGAACTTCCATGTTTGTACATTGCTTTTGCCGGAATAAAACAACACGACCCTTGCGAGCCGCATTGCTTCGTGTCTATGCTATGAGCCAGTTATACTGTCGGAGCTATGGGGGATGCCGGCATGGCGTTACACTGCTTGCATGTTGACTTGTGCCCTATGATCTCAACGACCGCGGAAAGACCGACGAGTATGTATATGACGCGTGCCGAAAGCCCGGCCATGCCGCCGGGAAGAAATGCGCCAATCTCCCATCCAAATACTCCCTGCAGAAGCCAGTTCAGGCCTCCAACAATGAGTAAAAGGAAGGTTACCATATGAAGTTTTCCCATATGAGTGTTTGATCTCATGTTACCATGTGCGACCTTTTCTCTTTTATTAGTATACCAAATTCGCAGAAAAACTTATTCACACGTTCGGACCTTTTTCATACGGCAGTGCAACTATGCTATGACACTTCGCGCTGGTCTGATGCGCCATCTTCCGGGTTGGTACTGTCAGGAGCTGGGCCCGTGATCTGGGTGAGATGCGAGATTGCTTCTGCGGGAGTTTTCTTATCAATCATAAGAGAAAGTACCTGTTCGCGTGTATACTCCTTTTCATCGCGAAGACGGTTTGCAAGGTGAATGATCTCTCCAAAGTGCCTCCCCGGCCGGTATCCTATGCCAATAAGATCGCGCCCTTGCAAAAGATCAACGGGCCTGCTTAATTCAACCCCAAGATTTCGCGCTCGTGAAAGAATCCACGGTCCCGGCGGGTATTCGCCAAGCGGAAGCAAAAGCTGATTGGGCGTTTTGGGATCCTCAAACGGACCGCGCCCAAGATGATCCGCCTCTCCGACCAATGCGAGGTCGCGGATCGTTGCTGGCGCGATACGAAGAGCGAGCTTCCGTATAGCCCCCATAGAAACTTTCTTCCCTTTTAGCGCCTCTTGATTATAGAACACGCCGGGGGCGAGGTGATTTTCAACAATACGAAGTATTTTTTCCTGCATCACAGGCCCGATGGCGATAGAATCAAGAAAACTTTTTGTCGGCTTTGCGCCCGCATGCTCATGCGCCTTTGAGCGTATTCGGCCATCTTCTACTGCAGTTGTCGCCGGCTTCCCAAGATCATGCGAAAGGGTCGCAAGCATCACCACCAGAGCATCATCCGAATTTAATTGCTCGCGTCGGATAATACGCGCCGCCTCATCAACCGCCATAAGCGTATGTATCCACACGTCACCCTCGGGATGCCATGCGTATTCCTGCGGCGTATCTTTGAGCGGTAAAAATTCAGGGTGCATTTCCGGTAAAATGCCAAGTGCCAATCCAGCGGCAAGACCCAACGATGGTTTTTCTGCATACAATAAAAGTTTTGCCCACTCTTTGAAATGCCGCTCCGGAGGAAGCTCTTTCAGGCGTGGTGCCATTGCCTGAATAATAGGAACGCTCTCGGGATCAACAGAAAAACCAAGGCGCGCGATAAATTGCATCGCACGCACCGCGCGCAACGGATCATCGCAAAATAATGTTTTATCAGTTACCCGAAGGATGCCATTATGCAGATCGGCCAATCCGTTATATCCGTCATATACAGCGCCTGATAGCGGATCTGCGGCAAGGGAATTGACGGTAAAATCCCTCCGACGAGCCGCCTCTTTAATGCTCATGTGCTTATTCAGTTTGGTAGCTACCCCTTTGTGGCCAGCTCCCGACTTTGAATCAGCGCGGGGCACCGCGACATCCACATCAATGTCGTCGCCAAATGTTATTTTTAAAATACCAAATGCCCTTCCCACCTCCTTCACGTCTCCGGCGCTTTTTACTATTTTTTCAACAATGTCATAATCCAGCCCGTACACCTCAAGATCAAAATCCTTGACCCTCTTTCCGAGAAGCATGTCACGAACGGTACCCCCCACAAAAAGAGCCCTCCCTCCGGCCTCTTCTACTTTGCGCGCGATGGTATACGCGGTACGCACCGCTTTTGCGTGTTTCTCCAACCCACTCTTATCGTATTCGGCAAGAAGAATGTCGGGGGTTGCGATCACGGTATCCGTTCGCACCTCCTCCTCATGAAGGGATTCAAGACGTGCGGGTATTTCTTTTGGTTTTTCGCTTTCCATATTTTTTAATACACTACTCCTTCATTTAACCACTTCTCCGAAAAATCTACAACGACACTCCTCTCTGGTGCATTATAAAAGCAGGAAAAAAACCCATCCAACACATCCTAACGAAAAAAGCGGGCGATCAACGCCCGCCCTGCATCACCTCTATCGTGATGGGCCTTCTTCCAAAATAGAGCGCTTTTACGAGCGCGGCCTCGCCATGCCCCTTGAAAAGATCAACCCGAAGGCCTCGTATATCGCGTCCCGTATCCTCCGCAATACCATATCCCCACCCGGGTATGCGGAATCGCGTTCCATACGGAAAGATGGTCGGATCAACCGCCACGGTTTGATACGCTATTGGTCGTGTTCCGGATGCGGTTCTCTTCCCTCGTCCATTGAGTTCAATATCGCCGGCGTATGACCCCGTTGCGTAGAACGCCTGCCCGGGCCTCGGCCCATAATAAGCACTTGCAACAACCCGGACCATCAGCTGGCCCTTTTTACTTCCACCGATGCCCGGTACATATCCTGAGAATAGCGACTTTGGCCTTCTTAAGAGAGAATACACAACATCGCCGGATATCGGCAGAGCACCATTCCGGGCGTTACTGGCCCGACGCTCCTTTCGTGGGAGCACGCGAGGACCCTGTGATGGAAGCGTCGGCCCCTTTTCCTGTATGGGTTCCTGGAATGCAGGCGGCCGCATGGGCGCGACCGTGTTCTCGCTCGGCGCTCGTTCAAAGAGTGCCCGCATGGCTGTTGCCTGCTCCTGCAGGTTTGGAACACATGCAAGGTACAGAGTGCACATAATCAGAAAGGCAATGATGTATAGCACGCGCGGATTCCTCCTTTCGTGACCATTTTTTTATTTTCAATTTTGAACAACGACGGCCCGAAGCGATCTGCTCGGGGAACCAGCAAAGCTATTATATCTGATTAAGTTATATCTGTCAAGGGCATGCATTGACGCGACACCTGTGCGCTATGCTAAAAAGCCGGCCTGCGCCCAGCTTTTTAAAAAATATTCCACATCGCTCCCTGCTTACCTGTTATCCCCTGAACCGCCGAGGACACCGCGTTCAAGACGTGAATAGAGTTTTTCAATATTTCCCACGGCAACCGCCTTCAGTGAAAGGTTGAGTTCGGTCGCTATCTGCGACACATACCACAAGACGTCTCCGAGCTCCTTTGCTATCTCCTCTTTGTGGCCGTCATTCATAACGCCGCCGTGATCGCGAATAACTTTCTTGACCTTTCCGACCACCTCCCCCGCTTCATCCGCAAGCCCCAATGTCGGATAAATATAATTACTTCCGCTGTTCGGATACAGAGCCGTTTTTCGGGACTTATGTTGATATTCTTCAAATGTCATTGACGTATGTGATGGATAGATTATACTCCCATTGGAGAAGAAAGGGAATTCACAGGGTCCTTGGCGGGTCTCACTGAAACGGGCAAAAGCAACGCCCGCTGTGTTAGAGCGGGTACTATATGTTTTATGCGGTCCGATCGTGGACGCGCCTCACCTTCACGTGATGCGCAAGACGGAGCGCGCGAAGCGTCCGGATATATAACCAAGAAATATCATATTCCCAGGGTCGGTGTGAAAATTTTGCTGACCACTGAGCTTCATGGTGATTATTATGAAGCTCTTCCCCTGCCATAACGAACCCGAACGGCAGAATATTTCTTGAAGCATCGTTGGTGGCATAGTTGCGATATCCGATAGAATGTCCGAAGCCATTGATCGCTCCGGCGCCGAATACGGGAATACAAAGCATTTGTGCGATCCAGACGCCCGCACCCCAGACAGCACCAAATAATATGACATCTATCACAAGCATGAGCAGTAATCCTGCATATGAGTACCGGGCATAGAGCATCTGCTCCAGACGATCATTCATGATATCTTTAGCAAATGCACGGATCGTCTCCTCATCCCGCGCAGCATTTCGGTACAAAAAAGCACCGAAGAAAATAACATGCCATAGACCATAGAACTTTGGGCTATGCGGATCAAGCGCCGTTTCCACGTGCGCATGATGCTTGCGATGTACGGCAACCCATTCTTTCGTTACCATGCCAGTGGTCAGCCATTGCCATGCGCGAAAGCAGTGGCTTATGGCCGGATGAAGCGTGAGCGCGCCGTGGGTCTGTGCCCGATGGATATATATGCTCACCGTGGTCATCGTAAGGTGTAAAAATAGAAGTGGAAGTCCAATGTGCCACCAAAATGAAAAATTGGAAATGAACAATGGCCCGTCCTTTGGCATCACGCGATCATGATGTGAACAAAGTATGTAGGCCAGACACATCTTTGTCAAAGCGCGGCGACACGCTTACATGCTACCAGCGCTTTGTGAAATGGCAGCTGGTACAGAGAAGCAGGAGCGAAGAAGTTCCATGTTTTTCTGATCCGGGCCTTTGCCGGTAAATCCAGGAACCTCAAGGATCCAGGCCTTTGTTCGTATTTCGGGAATCTCTCCTAGGTTGCGAAATCCGTCAAGTCCAATGAATCCTTGCCCCAGATTTTCGTGCCGATCGTGCCGTGAATTGAATTTCGTCTTTGAGTCATTTACGTGGAGGGCCACAATGTGTTCAAGACCAAGCGCATCATCCCACGTGCGAAGCATCTGGCGTATATTTTTTTCGTTAAATTCTTCAATAAGGCCTCCGGCGAATGCATGCTGGGTGTCAAGGCATGCTTTCACTCGATCAGATCCTATGCGATCGCGAATGCGCGCGATCTCATCCGGATGAGAACCAAGTTTTTGCCCTCCTCCCGCAGTGTTCTCAATGATAAGCTGGCAGGAACCGGGAACCGCCGCAAGAACACGCCTCATGGCCTCACTTGCGTGCGTCAGGGCGTCTTCTCGGGGCATCTCCTGTCCCGATCCGATATGAAAAATGAGGCCCTCGGCTCCAAGTGCCGTTGCGATCATGAAGTGTTCCGAGAGATTTTTCTCCGATCGCTCGCGAAGTGCTGCGTCCGGACTTGCAAGATTTACAAGGTACGCGCCATGAAGATAGACCTTCTGCACCGTACTTGCTTTATGGCACGTCAAAAAACGCGTGCGCGCATCTTCCGCTGGAATACGCACCGTCCACTGCCGCGGGGATGCCCCAAAAATCTGAATGACATCGGCGCCCAATGCCTCTCCAGCGTCTATCGCATTATGCAATCCGCCCGCCGACGACACATGCGCGCCAAGTAGCGGTATGGTGGTTTCCATAATGAGATCAAGTATATATCACGCGAGCATGAGATACAATCATGCACGGTAAAAAAAGCCCGAATGGGCTTTATGCTTTCTTTACGCGCTCGTACCACTCCGCAGTCAATGTTTCATATGGGATCTCAAGCCGTTCAGCGTTCCTCCGCTCCCATCTGGCGCCATATGAAGATTCCCATGTTGGCAGGAACCAGAAGTATTTAATGACACCCGATTCAAAGATCGGCAGATAAAAATTCTCAAGAAGCTGGTCCGGTCCCCGGTAGTATCCGTCATCGGCCCCCATGATGCGATGCATGGGTTCCTCAAACGGCACCTGATTGAAAAGCCGGCGGCCTTCGGCAAGAAGCTGTGCGATCGTTTTTTCAAATATTGCGATATTTGCTCCAATAGATCCCTCGCCGCCCGTTGAAATAGGACCGCAGAGCATGCCAAGGGGTTGCTCATGAAGCGGCAAGATGTCCTCGGCAATCCGATGCAATTCTTCAAATGTTTTTGCCTCAACGAGTAACACCAGCCGCTCCGGCGTCCAGATACGGTCTTCTGCCACGACACTTCCCTCTTGAACGGTTGCTTACTGGTAATACTATTATTGACCTATTTTCTTATTTTGTCAATATTTTAACGGCACATATTCTTATTCATACCGCAATGCATCTATCGGATTTTTCATTGCGGCTCTTCGCGCGGGATATATGCCGAACGCGATGCCGACACCGGTTGAGACAAGAACTGCCAAACCGACCGCCGATGGCGGAAAGGAAAAGACCCAATCAATGCCTGCAAAATTCACCACGGCAATATAGAGAACGACAGTAAAAAAGAATCCGACCGCAATGCCGACAACCCCACCAAGAACGGTAAGAATGATCGCCTCCCAAAGAAATTGCTGCATGATATCTCCATTCGTGGCGCCGATCGCCTTGCGAAGACCTATCTCACGCGTTCGCTCAACGACCGATACCAGCATGATATTCATGATGCCGATACCGCCGACAATGAGCGAGATAGAAGCGATAGACGTAAGAAAGATCGTGAGTATGGATGTAATGCTTCCCAGAAGTTCAAGCGCGTCCTCCTGGGTGCGGATCGTAAAATCGTCCTTATCCGGATCGGTGATCTTATGGTTCTGCCGCAGTACCGCCGTCACCCTCTCTTTTACGAACTCAATGGCGTAGTCATCCTTCCCCTGCACTGTAACGACGCTGTAGTAATCAATCCCCAACAACTGCTTGAGCGCGACATCAAGGGGTATAAACACAAGTGTGTCATTATCCACACCCATCGGGCCAAGACCCTTTTTCTCAAGCACTCCGCGCACGGTGAATGTCGCATTTTTGAGCCGTACGGTCTTCCCTATCGGATCGGTATTCTCAAAAAGGGTCTCGGCAATGACCGCGCCAAGAACAATCGTATGAGTGAATGACTGGTTATCGGCATTCGTAAATACAACGCCTTGCGCGGCATTGAAATTCCGTATAGGAAAAAAGTCCCCGGTGGTGCCAATATACGTGACCAGAGTATCGTTATTCTCATATACGATCCGGGCCTGTCCATGTGCCTGCGGGGCCACCCGTTCAACCGACAACTCACGCTTCATCGCGTCCACATCTCCTTTGAGAAGCGTTTTTATCACAACGCCCTGCACCGAAGGAGGAGATGAAAACCGCGAGCCCTTCGTAGCACCAGGAAATATAAAAATGATGTTAGAACCGATGTCCTGCACCTGACCGATGATAACCTCCTGGGCAGAACGCCCGACCGACATAAGAAGGGTCACCGAAGCGATGCCGATAACGATTCCAAGCATCGTTAACACCGAGCGCACTTTCGCGTGACGCAACCCGAGAGTTGCTGTTTTAAGAGAGTCAGTGAGTTTCATGCTTGTGTGCCAACGAGCTCATGCAAGAACGAGAGTATCCTATGTGGATCTTCTCGCATTTCCAAGACATTCACACCAACGGTTGGGACAACAGAAGATCTCCCGACATCACACCAAAAACTGTTACTAGCTACGATGCGGGCGTTCTTCCCAAAATCAACGATCTTTCTATCTGCTGTTGTATCCTCAATCGTGATAGATACTGCACCGACCTCTTTTTCAAGCCCAATGCGCAGGTCATACCGATCGATTAAGGACTGCCGATGAAATTCAACGGTCTTATCCGCCCGCTCCTTTCGCGGGGCATGCTCTTGAGATTGTGCTGGTACGCGCTCCATGTGGTGTGTGTATGTGAATGCTATTTGAAAAAATCGGCTTTGGTCTTGCGCCGCGCTTTTGTTGCCTCATCAGATTCTATGCGTCCGTCTTTCAATCGTATAAGACGGCGAGCAAATTCCGCCGTGTATGTTTCGTGCGTCACCAAGATCACCGTACACCCCGCGCGGTTCAGCTTCTCCAGTGTTTCCATCACAACTGCGCCCGATTGTGAATCAAGATTGCCGGTCGGCTCATCAGCAAATATGATATTCGGACCGCACACAAGCGCTCGCGCAATAGCAACACGCTGTTTTTGGCCGCCGGAAAGCTTTCCTGCTTCGGAGAACATCTTGTCATCAAGGCCAACCGCATGAACGGCCTGTTCCACCATGCCTTTCCTTCTGATGCTGGGGGCATCGGAATAGAGAAGCGGTAGTTCAACATTTTCGTAGACGGTAGAGCGCGACAAAAGATTGAACGCTTGGAACACAAAACCCATCTCTCTATTCCTGATACGTGCAAGCTCTTGGTCAGAAAGAGAATCCATTGCGCGCCCAGAAAATGAATACGACCCGCCTGTCGGCCGATCCAAAAAACTTAAGATATGGAGAAGAGTTGATTTGCCGGAACCGGAAGGCCCCATGATAGCTACCAATTCTCCTTTTGCCACTTTAAACGACACGCCGGCAAGCGCTTGCACTCGTTGACCGTCCTCACCATAATCCTTTACCAGATCGTGTACGACAAGCATGAGTATATGTGACCAATACCATCTAGCGCTCCTTAGAACCGATATTAAGAACTTTTTCGCCCGCAACAACCCCGGAAAGCACCTCAACGGATCCGTCTTGGGAACGAATGCCGGTCACGATGGCTCTTTCTATAACCGCGCCATCGCTCGGTACGCGAACGAACGTCGCAGCATTTTTTTCTACGATGGCATATTGCGGAAGGATCAACACCCCATCTTTACGAAGTGTTTCTATTTCAAGATTTGCCGTAAGTCCCGGTTTGAATCGTGCATCCGATCTCAGAATCGCTACCCGCACCTTGAAATTTACGACGCCATCAATGACGGTCTCCGCTGGATCAACATAGCTAATATCGCCAGAAAATTCTTCTCCGGGAAGCGCGTCAAGCGTAATTCGCACATGATTTCCTTTTGCGATCTTTGCGACATCAACCTCGGGTATCTGTGCCTCTATTTCTAGGTCCTCGGCTGAAATAATAGAAATGATGTGGGTGTTTGCGCTCGTGTTTTCACCGACTTTGGCATCCTGTTTGGTCACGGTGCCGGCGATCGGCGCGCGAAGAACGCTCTTTGCAAGTTGCGCCCAAATTGATGAGGCGGCCGCCTCCGCCTTTTTAATATTTGCCTCCTGTGAAATGCTGTTCGCCTCTGCCTGCCGAAGATCCGCCTCTTTTGCCGCTATCTCCTCCGCCGAAGCACCCGCCCTTTCAAGCAGAAGCTCGTTTTCCTGGAGAATGACATCAGAATCCGCCGATCGAAATTTTTCTTTTGCGGCAGACAAATTTGTTGTTGCGGTGTTCACGTTCGTCCGCGCCGTAGAAATGTTTCCTTTCCATGTGTCAATGGTCGTCTGGGAATATGAAGAGCTCGGTTTGAGCGAATTTACTGCATATGCCATCCGATCAAGAAATGTTGCAATTGATCGCAGATTCTTCTCTGCAGACGATCCGGCGGATATAAGATCACCAGATGCAGTAAGAGACGCGAGCGCTGTCTGCCAAGTATCCAGTATTCCTTCAACAACGTAGCGCCGTTGCTCAATATCGCTTTTTGTCTGGGCATCAACCGCAATACTCAACTGGGGATTGGTGCCGGGATTTGAGAAAAGGTCATCCGCCTTATTTCTAATCGCATCATCTGACTTTGTATACGCATCCTTGATCTTATCAAAAAGATTTTGTTTTGCGTCCTCAAATGCCGTCTTTGCATTAGAAAGCTTTATTTCCTGGATCCTAATCTCTTCTGGTCGCGACCCGCGCTTTAATTCATTAAGTTTTGCCCGTTGGGAGTCGGCGGCGGCGCGATACTGAAGCAGTTGCGCGCGCGCGGCATCCACCGCCGCTTCTGCCTCACGAAGGTCAGCGGCAAGATCGGTGGAATCAAGTTCCACCAGCAGTACGCCCACACCAACCATGTCCCCAACCTGTACATTCACTCTTGAAACCTTTCCGCTTTTTTCAAATGAGAGCTCCACATCGTTGACGGGCTGCATTTTGCCCGTTACCGCAACCTCCTGAACTATAGACCCTTTCGTCACCGTCAGCATCTCGTCTTCTCCGCTACTACCAGTAAAAAATAGTGAGTAAATAATTCCCCCAACAACGATAATACCAACGCCAGCGCCCAGCGGACGAGAGAACCACTGCATGCCATATGTAACTATTTTTCCCATATACGGTTTTTACCTATCTGCCTAGGATCTTTTTTCTTACGATAAACGCCATACGCTTTATCTCGCCACGATGCTCCGCATCCCTTGCGATGTGATATGCGACCGGCAAGAAAGAGACAACGATAATAGCACCGACGATAGGAATGATATATCGGTCAATATTCGGAACAATACTTCCAAGAAAATATCCCGCGAGCGGCACACCGATCCCCCAGGCAGCAGCACCAATAAGATTGTACATGAGAAACAAAGAATAATTCATCCGCCCCACGCCCGCAAGAATAGGGGCAAATGTACGAACAACGGGCATGAAGCGGGCAATGATGATCGCTTTGCCACCGTATCGCGCATAGAATACCCGCGCACGCTCCAAGTGGCTTCTGTGGAATAGAAGGGAATTTTCTCGTGAAAATATCAACGGCCCCGCTTTGCGGCCAAAGGCATATCCGAAACTATCCCCCAGTACCGCGCCCACAAACGAAAGAGACATAAGAGCGAGAATATTGAAATACCCTTGTGAGGCCAGAAACCCTGCCGTAAAGAGAAGAGAATCACCCGGAAGAAAAAAACCTATAAAAAGACCTGACTCGGCGAATACAATACCGAATATCCCGAGGAGTCCGACTGCTTTTATCAGTACTGTAAGATCGATAGGAAACATACAAGGCCCTTATCATAGCAGAATTAGTGACCAGAGGCAACGTGTATGCATTTCTTAAAAATCCCATGTGAATATGGGGCAAAACGGTCTCTATACCGCATGACTATGCGCGCAAAAATTGACTATTACTTTAAAATATATTATAATATAAACATCCTATTTGACCATATATACCAACCAATAGAGGAATGCCGTGGCAAAGCAGTTTCGCTGGGAACGCGCCTGGGAATCCTTTGCTGGCGGATTCACGGGCAAGGTAGCACCAAAAAAGGGTCTGGGGGGTTACAATCAACAAAGCGCTAAGCGTGAAAGACGGGCGAACGAGGATTTGTTCTGGGCGCTCGTCAACGTTCTCAACATTTTTGGGATCATCGTGCTCAAGCATGACGATCTTGGCACGGCAGAAGACGCAGAACACATTGAATTCTTGGTTGGCGGAACATGGGACGCCAATAAAACGGTGGTGAATCTACGTCACAAAAACGTTAGGATCCTTGCGCACGAATTCACCCACGCCATGGATTATCTCAAGCGCAGATGGGCCGGAAGGGCCGAAGGAGAATTCATTGCCTCGGGCGGTGGATATCTTCTCGTTGCTCATTACACTGGCCTCTACTCGCCAAGCTTTGACATTGAGTACGCGAAAAGACAGGGGGCTGGCACCGGCATATTACGACGACTTGGTGATTACGTTCCCGAGCTCTTCTCGGAAATGTGTGAGCTCGTAGACAGCACACAGCGCGGAAGGTAATACATACTTCCGCGCTGTTTTCATTCCACTTGCGGCACGACCGTTTTTCATGGTTTCATGGACGCCAGGGGCACGCGCGTGCTCTTGTGTTTTTCTAGGATTTTGGTGTAAATATTGACATTTATATTAAATAATGCTATAATTGACGGAATGACATTGCCCTCATATTAGCTATAAATTCATAAAAATATGAGTAAAAGAACTATTTTTTCGGCTATTGCACTTGTAACCGTTGTCACCGTTTTTGGTGGTGTTTTTGTTGCTCCGGTAGAAGCTACCGGCACGACAAATTGCTCATTGAACGGCCTTGCCGGGACCTATTATAATCTCCCGGAAAACCATCCTGATGTTGGAGGACCGATAAACGGCGTTGTGCCGGGCACTACGCCATTCCAATTTAACTGGTTCTCGGACCAGTACAAGGTATTTGAGCAGACCGATGCCATTACGGCGATAAATGTCCCCGCAAACTTTTTCCCCGTTGACACGGGTCTTGCGGGCGACCCGCAGTATTTCGCGGTCCATTGGACGGGATCGGTTATTGCCCCTGCAGCGGGTACCTATACCATCACGATTTCCTCCGACGATGATGCTTGGCTGTATATTGATGGGGTGCAAAAAATTGATCTCGGCGGCATTCATGCCCTAACAGCCCAGTCCGCTTCCGTACCACTTCCCGCCGGTTCATCCAATATAGATATTTATTTTGCCGAACGCCATGTTGTGCAGTCCGGCATCGTATTTACCTACTCAGGCGGACTCACATTCTCTCCGTGCGACCCGGTTACTCCTCCGGAATGCGTATTTGATATCACAAAATCGGTGGATAAGACGACAGCCACATCGGGTGATACACTTACCTATCGGCTAGATTTTAAAAATACCGGCACGCGCGACTGCTCCGGAAGCGGTGTCATGATCCAGGACACCCTTAACACTAATCTGGAATATGTGAGCGAGACGCACTCCTCAAACGTGCTTGCCGGATACAACAGCCCGGTCTACGACACCGTATCACGAAAACTTCGTTGGAATGCCGACGTGCTAAGTCCGCAAGAGACCGGGTGGATAACATTTGTCGCGCGCATCGCCGATGCATCGTGCGGAACCACCCATTCAATACCAAACACCGCAAAGATCAGCGCATCCGAGGTAAATTGGGGATGGGTTCATTCTAATACCGTGACAACAGGCGCCACGGGACGCTGCACTACCCCAACGGCCGACATCAAGGCGAACAGTTCTGACGGTCCGATAACGATAGCCCACAATACCCCCGCTACTCTATCGTGGTCATCTACGAATACAACGTCATGTACCATTTCACCGGGAAACTGGACGGGCGTTTCCGGTAGCCAGTCAACAGGTAATCTTACTGCAGGCGAAACATACACCCTTACCTGCGCCGGAGCCGGAGGAACCGCAACTGATAGCGTCCGCACTGACGTGAATCAATCGCTTATCACCGCCGACATCAAGGCGGATGCATCGGATGGTCCGATCACTATTCCATATAATACATCGGCTGCCCTTAGCTGGACGTCCGCGCATGCGACAAGCTGTACCGTCAATCCCGGGGCTTTCACCGGATTATCCGGGTCACAAACGACTGGAAACTTGATACTAGGACATACATATACTGTCACCTGTCTTGGTCCGGGGGGAACGCTTGCAACCGATAACGTGCGCGTTGAGGTTGGCGCGGCCCCTGTGGTCACAGCCGACATCAAGGCGAACAGTTCCGACGGGCCTATAACGATAGATAATAACACATCTGCTACGATCTCATGGACTTCCGCGAACGCAACCTCGTGCACGGTAACGCCGCTAAACGCATCAGGTACATCCGGTTCACAATCGTCAGGAAATCTTACAATAAACAAAACATACAGCGTAGTATGCACCGGCATCGGCGGATCCGCCTCGGATAGCATAACGGTCAACGTTCGCTCGGCCCTTCCGACCGTTGCTATAAACGCAAATCCAGCAACAATAAACTCTGGAAATTCTTCCGTGCTTACCTGGACATCAACAAATGCCGCCATCTGTACCGCATCAGGCGGGTGGACGGGCACGCGCTCTGTATCGGGAACTCAAACGGTGACACCGACCGTCACGACAACGTACACTATCACCTGTACGAATACAGCGGGATCGGCGAACGACAGCACCACGGTAACGGTCCGCTATCTTCCAACGGTTGACCTCATCGCAAACCCCGCAGACATTGATGAGGGTGATTCTTCTATTCTTACCTGGAGCTCCACCAACGCGGATGCGTGCACCGCATCCGTCGGATGGACCGGAACAAAAACCCTCTTCGGCTCGCAGACGGTAATGCCCGCACAAACGACGACCTACACCATCACCTGTACAAATACTGCCGGCACTGCCATTGACTCGGCGACCATCGCGGTACACGACGCGCCGAACGATCTGCTTCCTACCGTAACTATTATCGCCAATCCTTCATCAATCCAGAACGGCGGAAGTTCAATACTTACCTGGAGTTCAACACATGCAACATCGTGTAGCGCATCCCAGGGCTGGTCTGGAACCAAAACGATTACCGGCTCGCAAACAGTAAGCCCGACCATTACCACGACATACAAAATAACATGTACGAATACGGCGGGATCGGCGAACGACAGCACAACCGTGACCGTACAGGCGCAAGTACTGCCGCCGACGGTAGACCTTGTCGCAAATCCGATGGAGATTGAGACGGGCGATACATCTATCCTTACCTGGAGTTCTTCCAACGCGACAAGCTGTTCGGCTTCAATGGGATGGTCGGACACAAAATCGCTGTCAGGATCACAGACGATCACGCCAACTGTTACGACGACGTATACGATCACGTGTACGAACTCTGTCGGCACCGACGTAGATACGGCAACCGTCATTGTACAAGACCTGGGAGACGACACCTTCCCATCGGTCTCTATCATAGCGAACCCCTCATCCATCCAGCAGGGTAATTCCTCAATCCTTTCGTGGAGTTCTTCCAACGCGACCATCTGTTCGGCGTCAAATGGCTGGTCGGGAACGAAGTCCCTTTCCGGGACCCTTACCATATCTCCATCACAAACGACGACCTACACCATCACCTGTACGAACAGTGCCGGATCGGCGAACGACAGTACGCTTGTAAGCGTGTCCCAGCAAACCCAGATACCGATCGTTTCTATCATCGCCAATCCATCCATTATCCAGCAGGGTAATTCCTCAATCCTTTCGTGGAGCTCTTCCAACGCGACAAACTGTTCGGCGTCAAATGGATGGTCGGGAACGAAATCATTGTCCGGATCGCAATCTGTGTCACCGTTCCAGACAACAACATATACCATTACCTGCCAGAATAGTTCGGGACAGCAGACATCCGACAGCACGACGATAACCGTGCAAAACAACTCAGGAGCTCCAACTGTTATTCTTGTTGCAAACCCTACATCCATAACCCAGGGCGCATCTACGATCCTTTCGTGGAGCTCTTCCAACGCGACAAGTTGCTTTGCCCGGAACGGCTGGGGCGGTGCAAAATCGCTCTCAGGTTCTGAGACCGCAAGCCCGTCGCAAACAGCGACATACACCATTACCTGCACGGGATCGAGCGGATCGGCCTCCGATACCGAGACCGTTACGGTCTCTCAAGTGCTTGGCGCAAGTTCTCAGATCTCCATTTCTAAAGCATCAAAAAATACTGCTCTCAATCAGAGCGCATTCTTTCAGACAAACGAAGCTCAGGGCCTTGATGTCCTTGAATTTGAGATCCGCGTACGGAACATCGGCAGTCAATCGGAAACGATAACATTGCGCGATCTTCTACCCCAAGACCTCTTCTATGTACAGGGCTCAACGCAGGTGAACGGGCTTACCGTCGGCGATGGCATCGCCGGAAGTTCCGGAATTTCACTCGGCACGCTTTCAGTTGGAGAGGAAAAAAGTGTACGCTTCCGTGCTGTTATATACTTCGGTGCGGAGCAGCGCCTCATTACGAACCAGGCCTATGCCACGTCCAATTATGGCGCATCGCAAACGGGACTTGCCACGATTCAGATTAGAAATCGCGGAAAGGTTCTTGGTGCGGGAACCGTTACCACCGGCCCGGAATCAACGCTTCCGTGGCTACTTCTTATCGGACTCCTGGGATCTATGGCGGTCTATATGACAGTGTTTCCAGCGCGCTATCGGGGTACCGCAACGCTTGCGTCAGCACTTTCTGATGCAAAACTTCAGTATGCGCTCTGGGCAATCAGAAAAGATACGAAAAGACCGGCTCGTGAGGACGATCTCTTCGGCGGATCCTGGGGATAAGAGAGTGCGCGGCACGGAGGGCTTAAGCGGTCATTCTGCGCGTCCCGTGACGGATAGAGTGAGGTGCGCCAAACTCTTTCCCATATGACAGCAGTAGATACTATGCTTAAGAACATAGCGAACATATTAGAAAATTTCTTTACACCGACCGCGAAAAACGCGTCTGTTCCGTATGCACTGTCACGGATTTCATTTCTCTTTCTTGCCGCATTCGGCGTCCTGTTGGTAATGTCACCCTTGTATTTTCCGAACTCTCCCCTCGCCTCTCTTGCTAATTTCGTCACTCCATTCAAAGAACAAGATGTGATCGGCCTTGTGAATGCGTCCAGGGATGAGCTAAGGATCAGGCCGCTTACCGAAAACAAAGCGCTCACCGATGCCGCCGTCGCAAAAGCAACTGACATGTTCGCACGCCAGTATTTTTCGCATGTATCGCCGGATAACAAAGAACCGTGGACGCTCCTCTTTGAACAGCGCTATGAGTATGCCGCAGCCGGGGAAAATCTTGCTATTGATTTTACAAACGCGCGCGAGGCCCACGCGGCACTCATGAATTCCGCCAGTCATCGCGCAAATATCCTAAATACGACGTACCGCGAGATAGGCGTTGCCGTGGAATCCGGGATCTTTAACGGCCGCCCGACGATCATTATCGTACAATTTTTTGGCGCCCCCCGTCCGACATTTTTTGAGAACGTCTTTGGAAAAGGAACTCCCGCTACTCCCCCGCCGGAACTCATCCATAAAGCGGCGGCAGAAGCGGTCGCCGGCGCAGGGGTCTCGCAACCGCATGTTCTTACATTTGAGCGGCTCGCCGAGACGGTTGCGCGTTCGTTTACCACTAATCTTACACGCGGATCGCGAGGAAGCGAGGTAGAAAAACTCCAAACGCTTCTCGCGCGCGATCCTACGCTATAT
Organism: Candidatus Sungbacteria bacterium RIFCSPLOWO2_02_FULL_51_17; assembly: GCA_001820785.1. GTDB lineage: Bacteria > Patescibacteriota > Minisyncoccia > Sungbacterales > GWA2-42-14 > 2-01-FULL-51-34. The sequence goes on along the minus strand of MHQW01000049.1, from coordinate 11,632 downwards.
CCCGAACAAATTGTAACGGGGTATTTCGGTCTGCTTACGGAAAATGCAGTAAAACGTTTTCAGACAGTATACGGTATTGTGGCATTTGGTACGCCGGAAACGACCGGGTTCGGCATGGTAGGACCAAAAACACGCTCAAAACTTACAGAAGTGTTCGACCGCGGGCAGCAGAGATTTACAGTTCTTGGGGAAATGGTGAATGCCGAGATGCGCGCGCGCTCGCTTCATGCCCGCCTGCCGTGGTCAGAAACGGTAAAAATTCTTGCCGCCCTTGTCGTGCTTTGCCTTATCATCGCCACGACTCTTATGATGACGGGCCGCCGCCATCTCACGCTTGAGGTCGCTCTCCGAACGGTGCTTCTGGTCGCATTCTTTCTTTACATTGGATGGGTTGCGGCAAGTTCTGAATTACTTGCCTCACGCATTACGGAACTGCCGGCTACTACGACCGTTGCAGATCTTGAGTGAGCGCGATAAGACGCTGGTAACAGCATCTTTTTATTGGTGTGTGGTATAATCTAGTGAACGCTCTTATTGATCAGCAATGTATCAGCCGATAAATATCAAAAAAGAACTGCTCTTCTTTATTGGGCTTTTCATAGCGCTTTCATTAGTGCTTTTTTGGATACTCAATGGCGGTGCATATTTCAATCGGCTTACCTATGCCATTTTCGGTCCGGAGGTCCCAGCCGATCCTATCCCGGCAGAGGGCAGTATCATTGAACTTGCCCCCGTGGAACATCCCGCAACAAATACCCCGGAAAGAACGAACCCGGCAATACCAATCCCAAACGCCGGTGAACGCACGCTTGTAATTCCAAAAATACATGTCACCGCTCCAATCATCGCTCCACTGAAAGACACCATGCCGGAGATCCTTGCCACCCTGGAAAAGGGCGTGGGGCTCTATCCCGGCTCAAATCTGCCGGGACAAGGGGGGCGTGGCGTTATTTTAGGGCACAGCTCGCGGGCGTCCTGGTATAGAGGGAACTATGCCTACATATTTTCTCTTCTTTCAAAACTGGAGGTGGGCGATGAATTTTATATTATGGAGGGGCGCACCCGCTATACCTATCGTGTGTTTGAAAAAAAATTCCTCACGCCAAGTGATACGAACGCTCTCCTTGCCGGACAATCACGAGGATCGGAAATAGATCTCATCACCTGCTATCCGGTCGGATCGGCATCAAAACGAACTCTCATTCGCGGAGAGGTCATACGAACTGAACCGATATAACACAAGTCCTATTCCTGAACTAAAAACCGACCCCGCATGAAGCCGGGTCGGTTTTTACTATCGCCTTATCGCCAGTGAATGCTCACTATCCGACATACTGCCAAAATTCGGCATCTTCTTCCGTGAATCCCTCCGGCCCGTTTGCGGTTCCGGCAAAACACGCGAGACACGTCGTAAAGAGTTCGCCGGCATAAAATGTTTGAGTATACCCGCACGGAACACATATATATGTTCCGGATTCGGGGACCACGTCTCCGATCCTGAAAAGTTCCGTTGCAACACGTATTGCCATATAGTAATTAGCGCTCTATCTGAATTTTTTCTCCACTATTAAACTGAATACCTCCCGTAACGCCGTCGTCTTCTGGCACACTATCAACTGATACATCGCCGTCATCAGAATGTTTAGGTTGAGCATCCTCATTAGAAACCCCTGCGGAAAGATCTACCGTAAGTTCAAGGGCCTTTTGCGCCCCAAGAAGGAGAGCTCCTTGACGTATTAGCCGTTCGGCCTTCTGAAAATGATTAAACGCCGCTCCATAGGCCTCGGCGTCCATGCTCGCCCTACCCTCTTCTAGGGCCGCCTGAGCGGCCTTCAGGCGCACATTAAGCTGTGTTTGCGCCTCTGCCCCTAACTCTTCCGCATGTTCTTTACGATACGCCCTGATAGCCGTCATGCTCTTTTCAGCATATATTTTTTTTTGCTCGGCTATCTCAGCATTATATGAATTCCCAGCAGACGATGCAACCCTGGGATGTGCGGAGGGAGCTTGCGCTGATGATACTGCGGGTGCTTCGCCGGAAGCGCGCATGCTCATATTGTCAGCCCCGTCGGCAAATGAGATATGCGCCTCGCTTTCTTCCCGAGATCGGGCCGCGGTCCCTGATCGCACCTCTACACTTGCAAGAATGGGCCCAACGCCCCGTCCCCCGGCTACATCTTTCTTTGCAAGAACACCAAGGATCTCCTTATGCGCTCCAAGCGTTGTTTCAAAATGAGAACTGATCTCAGCGGCAGAACGCGAGTCCCCTTCCTGTTCAAATGCGAAAACAACACGTTGCACGGCATCGGCATGCGCGTCAAACCGGGCCTCTACAGAGGCAATATGGACCGTATCACCTTTTGCCGCTAGTCGCTCTATCTCTTCAAGGCGCCGTGTCGCACGCGATGCCTCCCACTCTGCCCTTTCAAGAGGAGAGCCGGCAAACCACCCAAGCACCTCTTCATTGACACCGACCTTCATCGGATACAACATCTCCCCGGGAAGAGCGCCTTCGGCGGCGATGGAAACGCCGCCACCTATCACCAATACGATAAGAAGCGCCGCCGATAACGGTTGTGCGTATGGAAGAAGAAACACGAACATGCCGGACACGCTTCGGTGTGTCTCATGGGTGCCACTATGCGCCGGATGAGCCCGCATAAAGGAAATAAGCGCATGTCGTGTGCGCTCCTTTTCCCCATTGCTTAATGCAACGGTGCGGACGGTAGCTGTAATGTGCTCCAGAGGGTCGTTCATATATTAGGCGCGATCGTGTTCTATAACTTCTTTTATTTTTTTGATGCCGCGATGGATCCGAACCGATATGGCATTCTCTGATTCGTTCAGTATGTGCGCGATCTCTTTCGGCTGGAGATCATCAAGATATCGCATGACGATCACCTCCCGATATCCATCATCAATGCTTTCAAGCATGCGCTTTATTTCTCCAACCTGGACAGCGGTTCCGAGCGCTCCATGTGCGCGCGCATCCAAAGGGTTAAACCCCTCCGCCTGAAGAGCATCCAGAGACACCTCTTTTCTCTTACGGGCCTCGTCAATGATCAAATTGTTCGCAACACGGTATATGAACGCCTTCAGATTATCAATGTGTTTTCCTTTAACTAGATACTGCCACGTCCGGCAGAATGCCTCCTGCATAAGATCCTGTGCACGCTCGCGGCTGTACACACGAAAATAGCAATGCCGGAAAATAGCATCTGCAAGCTCATCATATGCCTTTAGAAACTGGTCCTGAGTATTCACCGGTATATACTATATGACGCAGAAAGCGGCTTTTCCTTACGATTGCCCGCGCCCCACCTGTCACTTCGTGATCGTGCCACGGTACCACGAGATCGCATATACGTATCTCCTTTATTCCTTTGAAACCACTTTTTTCTCATGCGGATAAAACGCCCAGAACGTGTAGATTGCCGCACCAAAAGGCCGGATCGCTCCGGCCCGCACGCTCTATCAGCAAAATTCACACACGTTCGCTTTCTTTTCCGTGTGCTCTTGCTTCTTGGGATCTCCGCAACACTCCTTACAGCAGAATGTCGTGCCCTCCAGGACATATGAGCCGTCCGCCTCCTTCTTTTCCTTGTCGCACTTCGCACACTTAAAGAGTTTTTCTTCCATATAATCATTACTGACTTAATCAAACGCCTTTATAACTACTGCTTCTCTATCACCAAGCCCCCCTAGTATGTGGCAAAAGTCAGACCGATGCAATAGCTACGCTGTCTCTCCGAAACCACCATTTCGCCATCTCAACGTATACGATATTCATGAAGCCAAGCGCCATGACAAACGCAAGATGCGGCGTTTGCAATGGCATGGTTCCCAAAAGCTGCTGCAGGGGGGCTGTGTATATCGCAGCAAACATTGCCGTAAGACCCAAAACAACAGCAATCAGAAGATATGGGTTATCAAAAAAATGCGCATGGATTATTGATGTTTTAAGAGATTTAATTGAGAACACATATATAAGTGAGTCAGTCGCAAGCAACACAAATATCATTGTTCGGATGTATTCAATAACAAACCCAGAGTAAAAATAGAGGGCAAGAAAAACGCCGACAAGAAGGAGGTCGCGAAAAAGTCCCACAACAAACACAATGACCAGGCCCTCTCTGTCTAGTATGGGCTCGCGTCGCGCAAACGGCCGCCGTCGCATAACGTCCTTATCGGAGGGTTCAAACGCAAGGGCAAAGTTCGGAAGACCATCTTCCACCAGGTTCGCCCACAGTATCTGAACAGCAGTTATCGGCAACGGCACCTTCAATAACAAGGAAGCGAGTATGATGATAAGCTCGGTAAATGAATTTGAAAGGAGGAACACCGTTACTTTTCTGATGTTATCAAACGCGGCCCGTCCCTCGCGGACCGCGGAAGAGATAACAGTAAAGCTATTATCAAGCAACACAAGATCCGACGCCTCTTTTGTCACATCGGAACCGGCGCCCAGAGCAACACCAATGTCAGCGGCTTTCAACGCCGGAGCATCATTGACCCCATCACCGGTCATTGCGACAACCGCCCCCCCGGCCTTTAAGAGGTCCACAATGCGGATCTTGTGCTTAGGACTTGCACGTGCGATTATTTCAATCTTTTGAATCCGGAGAGAAAGTTCGGCATCAGTCAGCCGCTCTATCTCCGGTCCATCAATGACCGCACCGGTATTTGTGGAAAAGCCGAGCTCCTTACCAATAGAAAGTGCGGTAAGGTGGTGATCACCCGTGATCATGATAACCCGGATGCCCGCATTCCGAACTTCAGCAATGGACACGGGAACGTCCTTTCGGATTGGATCTCCGAGGGTGGCGAGCCCGAGAAACTCAAGGTCGCACACACATGCCGCAAGCGCGTTCTTGTCGTGAACACTAATCCCGTCTGTCATCCGAAACGTCTTTGCGGCAATCCCGATAACGCGAAGCCCGAGCGCCGCCCTTTCTTCAATCAAGCGAAGTATCTCCTCGCGCTCCGACGGACTTTTTGTTGAATGAAATAAAAGCAGCTCCGGAGCACCCGTCACAAAGAGCGCTATGGAGCCGCCATCGGCGTCGTGGAAAGAAGCGATATATTTTTCATCATCAGAAAACGGCATCAGCGCCTTCCGAGGGTACCGCTTCAACATATCCGTAAAATTTCCTCCCTCCCTCAACACATACTCAAGCTTTGCCCTGTCCGTCGCCTCACCACGCACTTCAGCCCCGTGGATTCCTTCGGTTATTGTTGCTTCGTTCGCAAACGCCAAAGCTAATTCGGCCCGCATAGGATCCGAAACAGCGACAAGTTCTTCCAGGCGCATAACGCCTTCGGTAAGTGTTCCGGTTTTATCGGAACAAATGATAGACGTGGATCCAAGGGTTTCTGCCCCGATCAGCGTCTTAACCAACCCGTTGCGCGCAAATATCTTTTGAGCTGCAACCGCAAGTACGACAGACAGGGCGGCCGGCAAGCCCTCCGGAATTGCCGCAACGGCGACCGCAACGGCAATAGTGAATAATTCAAGAAGCGGCCGATCCTGCTGAATGCCCACAAACAAAATGAGTGCGGCAGACGCCGCAACAAGCCAGACAATGATATGGCTTAAACGAGAAAGACGTTCCTGGAGGGGGGTGACCTCATTAGATATGCCTTGTGTAAGGCGAGCAATTTGGCCGATCTCTGTTGCAGCACCGATTGCAACAACAACCGCCGTTGCCTCCCCGCGCTCAACAACGGTACCCGTATATATCATATTTTTCCGCTCCGCAAGTGCGGCCCCCTGCGGACAGGCATCCATGTTCTTTGCCACTGAAGACGACTCTCCGGTAAGAAGCGCCTCATTCGTCTCTAAGCTGATCTCCGAAATAATGCGCGCATCAGCAGGGATGCGCGCACCCGACTTTACCGTAATGATATCTCCAACTGTTAATTCGCGTGCGGGAATTTGAAATATCTTTCCACCGCGCCGCACCAACGCATCAACCATGACAATAGCTTTTAATTTCTCAAACACCCTGTTTGAACGGTATTCCTGGAAAAATCCTATGGCAACATTCACAAGAACCGACAGCAGGATAACGAATGTATCAATCGGCTCTTCCAGCCAAAATGTTAGCGCCGCCGCAACAAGCAGTATCAACACAAGAGGATTGTAGAACTGACGCAAAAAAAACTGCCACCAGTGCAGCTTCTTTCCGCGCGGAAGATCATTATAGCCGGATTTGCGTATTCTACGGGCTACTTCTCCTGCAGAAAGGCCGTTCTCAAAATCAGTCGCGAGCTCCTGTCGGATGTCCAACAAGGCCTTTGCGTGCCAAAAATTCTCCATACGAAGATCAGAAAGATCCGAGTGAGTATATCATATATGACCCGAGTGCAATGAGAAAAATCCCGACACCAAGACGCATGATGCCCTTATTATCCTGCCGCCATGTCTCAAGACGGTCCGATGCGGTCCCGAAATAGGCGATGGCAATGATAACAAATAAGGGAAGAATAAAGACGAAGTTGTACAGCAAAAGGTACGGTACTGCACTAGCATAGGCGCCCTTGTGAAGAAGACCGAGAATAGCAAAGTATGGCGCCCCGGTACACGGAAGTTCTACCAACACCACAAAGATCCCAAGCGCCCCAATCATCAGAATGCTCAATGATGGATGCACGCGCTCCAAACGCTCAATGTACGCGGCATATGTCTTTATCCGCTCGGACGCTCCGGGAATCATCTGGAGAGTGAATCCTCGTCCATACCAAAAATAATCCTTTATCTCAAGAATGCCGGCAATGATCGCAATACCTGCCGCGATCATGTAAATCATGGATGAAAACGAGGGCGATATCGCTGTCTGCAAAAATTTTAATATGCCGAAACCGATAGCAAGATATGTTGCATACACGACCAAAGCATAAAACAACCCGCCAAAAAGCATTTTAGCCGGCGTCTTGAACACTTTCGTCATGAACGCAAGAAGAAAGATGAGAACGCCGAACACGCATGGGTTGATGCTATCCGCAAGCGCCGCACCGATGATGATGCCAATGTTAATATCCATATGATAAGAAACTGCCCCGATTACTCATCTGCCGGTAATGTACACCCGGAAACACTGCTTAGTGTTTCAAACGATTGAATGCCGGCATCAAAACGATACAATGTATTCCGCTCTTCATCCAATTGCACCCATGTCGGGGTTTTTTTTATCTGGAATGTCTCGCAGAACTTCACTTCCTCCTCCTCCTTTTGATTATCAATATTGCGAGGATCACATTCTACCTCCTCTATAAACCGGAACGCCTCGCCGAAGGACTCGCGCTGTTTAAGACATGACGCACACGTTGCGGAACCGAGCATGACGTATCCCTTGCTATCAAGACACTGGGCAAATTCATCATACTTCTTTCCCGGGCCACTCGTAGAATGCGCAAGATACGCAACGCCGGCAAGCACTATGCCTGCGATCGCTACAGCAAGCACCTGCCCCCATGACACTTTTTTCGGACGCATGGCATAGAGAGACACGCCGAGGACCGCCAGCATCATGACCTTTGAGGTCTCGCACAAAACACAGATGCTTTTAATGACAAAGAACTCTACGCCCGATAAATAGAGAGATGGGCCGAGAAAAATGATCGTCGCTAATGCGAGCAGTTTGAGTGTCTCTGCTTTGTAGGAGCGGATAGCGATATACAAAACCCATACAAAATACAGAAAACCCATTCCGGACAACGGAATGCCGAATATTTTTGCGTATTTGCTTTTGTTAACGAGATCGCACGAAAGGCCCTCCCCCAAATTACAAAACGAGCTTGCGTCAGAATACCCGACCTTGAAGAGATACGCCATGATAGCGAGTCCTGCAAGCGAAAGTAGAATAAGAATGACCCGTGGGATTTTTTTCATATGGATACATGCTACTTTCTGACACCCAAAGCATACCACAAAAACGGCTAATGGTTATCCCCATATGAAGTGTCGGGGCCTGCCGTAGCATGCGATACGTTTGGCCCATTGTACGCTTGATATGCGCCGTCCGGCACTCGAAACGAACCGCTACGCTCCGGATAGCTTCAGCGTGCAACCGGAAATTTCGGCAAGCTTTTCTAGCTCTATAAACCCAGGGTTAAGACGCTGAAGCTCGGTGCGCTCCGGCCCCTCCTTGATCCAGGTTGGCGTGTACTGGATCTTTTTTTCAGCGCACAGCTCCGGTTGCGCACCGGGAAAATTCTTATTACACTCAACATTTTTTATATACTGGAACGAACTTCCAAAAGCCCCTTTTTGGCGAATACAAAAGGTACATGTCGCGGAGCCGTACATAACAAAACCCTTCTCGGAGAGGCACTGCGCGAACGCATCGTACTGGCCGACAGCTGGTTGCGCGGCCGCCTGCATAAGGTATGTCCCCGCAATAAGAAGAAGAGCAATGACAACCGCACGCATGACCGATCTACGTTCCAGCGAGCGAACGCCTATCGCCAACGCAAGCGTTATCATCACGGCAAGAATGCAAATCTTCGCAAGTTCGCAGAATATGCAGTAATTCTTAAGAATGAACATTTCTACCACCGTAAGATACAGCGCGGGTCCCAGCACAACCAATGAGACAAAAAAGGTCCACCGTAAAAAAATAAATTGAAAACGAAAAACCGCTATCAAAAAAATCCCCAGAAAATATATGAAACCCAGAAGAGCTATCGGAATCCCCAGGATCGTCGCGTAATCGCTCTTATTTACAATATCGCAAGAAAGTCCATCGCCGAGATCGCAAAACGATCCCCCGCCCAAGGAAAAATGTACATACGTGAGATATGCCATAATAGCAGCTCCCAAAAAAGCGAAACAGATGAGTGCGATCTGGTAACGTTTGTTCATATGTTAATCAGCGGTTAGTAACAATTCATTCTAGCATGTAGCATACAAAAGCCAACCCCCGTACGGCCAATATCATATTTCCTCTATATTCAGACAGTAAAAAAAGACCCGCATGATGCGGGCACTGCTCTTACAGGCGAGACGCGAGAAAACGGGCGGCATCCTCCGGACGTTCAAAAACATGCGTGGGGTCTAATGCGGCCCCATCAAGCGCAGAAAAGGAGACGGTGTGAAGCCAGCGAGGGCGCCGAAAACGGCCCCAAAAAAGCGGCTGTTCTTCAGGCGTACGGATACGCGCTGGGCGCACACACTTGCCATCAACATCGGCATGCCACCACCACTCCGTACGAACCCGAGTGTTCATTGGATCCTGAAGAGGGGCATTCTTGGTCGGCGTCACCTTTGTGGCCTCTACCCGCTTTTTCATGAACCACTTGACGGCACGCCCGGACATTGAAAGCGCCCTCACGCGTACCGCCTCAAGCACCACATTCCCCTTCTTTTGCAGGATGAAATCGCATGCCTTCCCCAAGACAAAAAAAGCAGCTGCCTTTCCGAGTGCCGCCATGCGTGTGTTTCTCCTTGTAAACGATCAAAAAAATCGTACCATGCAATACGAGAAAATGTCAAGCATTCATCCGTACCGACAGTTATCTGACGATCGTGACAAGTTTGGGAACATCGGTCCCTGCGAGTACCGTAAACGTCAACCGACCAACTATCTGCCCGCGCCCGGTTTCTACATCAACGCGCCACACTCCGGGAGCAATACTGCTTTTCGTGCTATACCCGCGATATCCGTCGTCACGCCCCCCGGTAATGGAAAAACTGATGCGGTCCGTCTCAACCCATTCGCCGCTCTTCTCGTCGTAATACGACCAGCGATGAAAAATGTCGGTGCGAAGTCCTGCGGGCGCAAATATAGAACTATATACATAGACGCCACCTGAAGTCCGGTGGAATATTTTCTGCGGAATAAAAAAGTCATACCACGGAACCATCTCCGCTTCCAGAACATATCCGCCATCGCGCGACCGCGTAATGCTGTGGTACACGCCGGATTCTTTCAGCGAAAGCGGGATGGGCGGGATGATGTTTGTAAAGTAGAGAACATGGAACACAAGATAGAGCGTGCCGATGCTTACGATGAGCGTCTTTCGGCTTTTGTGCAATTCGGACGGTATCACATAGGAAAGCAAAAAAACCGCTGCGCCCACGAGAAGCAAGCTGATAAGACCGCTTGCAAGGAAAACAGCGGCCCCCATCTCCTTATAGATGACCGGCACTGCGAAAATAGAGTACGAGTAAAGAGCCGTAAAATACATGCTCATCCGAAAGGCAAGAAGTTGGTACCGCTTTTGAAAAAATTCGTTACCGATAAGGAGGAACAGGAGCGCTATAAGGAACGGCCAGCTAGCGGTAAACGAAGCCGAGCGCCAATAAAACACGAAAAACGCGCTGAAAAGAGCGCCGAACGAGAACTGTAAAAAAAGAGGAGCAAAATGCCCGAGGGTCTCAAGGCGCCCATGAAGGTACTTCCCATCATGAAGAGTTAACACCGCGATCCAAACGCCTGCGAGTACAAGGTGAACGGCTATGATGAGATTATCCACCCAAAAGTCAATCCGGATAAGCGTGAGGTTATCCCAGATAAAACCAAACAAGAACGCGATCGGCGCGCCATACCGCTCATATGTTTTGTGTATTCGCCGTAACACCGCAGTGTTAATATATGCTACTCTACTCCGGATATTTCTGATAAAAAACTGCCCGATGGCGCAGGCACCGGCGCGCAAGAAGTGGTGCTCGTCCACCACTCGCCCAAACCGACTTTACGACCTTCCAAGGCATGTTGCGTGTTGCCTTATCCCCTCTTCTTTTGTAATAAATGTATAATACAATTAATTTTTATGTATGTCAATAGCCACCGGTAAAGACCACTACATAAAAGTAGCGCGCCTGGAAGGACGCGCTACTTGCGATCTCGTCGCATCATTGATGCTTTCGGAGACCCTGCTCCGCCCACACGACAAATGTAAACATCTTTTGTCCATGACCAAAGTCGCGCTCAAAAAGAGAGGCGCTCCCATCGCGAGACATTCGGCGCTCTCTTCCCCATTCCCGCGGATCTTCAGTGTCAATATCGGCTACCGCATTCACCGGAGAACCGCTCGTAGTCGTGACTGCGTCCAGATGCGCATATAGTGCCTCAAGCATGTCATAATCGTGCTGGTTCGGATGCTGATTTGGCATTGGGTCATTCGTGTAGTCCATGCAGGTGCCAAGCGGCGCATTGGTGAAGTTCTCATCCTGATGATCAAGCCCGAATATATGGCCAACCTCCTGGCACATGACGAGATTCTTCCACGCTGGCGTATTGTACTTTGCCATCGCAAAATAGGTATCATTTAATCTTACCGTTCCCTTGGTGATGTGCTCCCCGCTTACCCAAACCGATGCAATACCAAGCCAGCCGTTCCGCCCATATTTTGCATTACATATTTCTGCCCGCCCCGCAGTCGGCGAACATTTTTTTGTCGTCACAAGACCGGGTGCCACAACTGCATCAAGAACACTGGATGCGCTCCAATCGGATGATGCCGTTGCAAGATGCCCATCCCAGCCCACCGACACGTTATCCCCCAACGCCACAGTAAAAGGGTTGGCTGCGCGCGCCCAGTGATATCCACCCCAAGAATGGCTGGCATGCGCTATGCCTACCGCAAATACCGCACCGAACAACACTACAATACCGATGCGCCCAATATG
>MHQW01000048.1:11484-13019 GCA_001820785.1 Candidatus Sungbacteria bacterium RIFCSPLOWO2_02_FULL_51_17 | reverse complement strand
AATACCACCTACAGCTACACCGTCTCTGCGAGGGACGCGGCGGGGAACGAGTCGGCGAGGTCGGCTGCGGTGACGGGGAAGACGAATACTGCTACCACCAATACTACCGAAAAGAAACGCGTGAAGGCACTTGATACCGTTAGGATCAGATCAAACCCGGCGACAAGTGCCACGTCCCTTGGCATTGCTGACGTTGGCACGCTCGGTACAGTGCGTTGCGACCTTGTAACACAAACATGTCCCGCAACCGCAAACGGCTACACGTGGTGGTACATTGATTGGGATAACGCCTCACTTTCTTCCGGATGGTCGGTGGAGGGCGACGAGCAATCGGATTTCCTCTCATTTAGCGATCCGCTTCCGCCTAAGCCGCTTTCTATCACCACCGTTCCCCTTGGTCCCGTGAATTCCATAGCAATTGGCTCTTCGCTGTCCATTCCAGTTCTCGTGTTAGGCGGTAAGGGTGAGACGGTTACATTTTCGGCGTCAGGCCTCGTCTATGGCGTTGAGGTAGAGTTCTCTCCTGCAACGTGCACTGGTCCTTGTGTATCAGCGATGACGATCTCTGTCGGTGATAATGCTTCGTTCTGCAATTCCGGGACGAGTTGCCCGATGACCATTTCTGCAACCGTGGACGGGGTGAAGAAGAAAGTATCAAGTGCTAACATCAACATTCTGCCAAAAGGATCAGCGGGTACATGGTCAAGTCAGATAATTACCGGACCCATTACGAAGTCAGTTCAGATCATCGCAATTTCGGATAGCGCGATTGCCGGAGTTGGATTCACCACGGACAAGAAGGCAAGCACCGCACAGCAATGCTCATTGAATCCATGGAGCTTACAATGCGCTGTCGGCAGTAACAAAATTACCTATGATGGTAACAGTCAGACCCGCGCCGGCTTCGTGGAAGGCGAGCTATTCAACGGCATAAAGGGGAGCGGGCCTCTTAATCTGTTTCCGCTTGACAGCATTTCGGTTGTTCCGAACCTTACATATGTCAACGGGAAAAGCATAACCGTCTCCAATGTGAACGGCTCGGACACGGCGGTCATTAACGTACCTCCGAAGTTTGGTAATATACCGACCTCCACTAAGACGGGGAAGAGTAAAATCCTGACTCCGTATGAAACCGGGCAGGCAGGGTTCATTTGTCCCACCGATCCGGGCTACCCCGACCCAAGCAAAGATCCGCCGAAGCTTGAGCTTGGCGCGCGCTACTTTGGACGCACGGCCATCGGCGGATGGAGCGTGAAGCCGAACGCAATTCTGCAGTGGGTAGAGTCGCTTTCTGACAGCGGATCTCCGCTTTCCTCGATCATAGATTTGCCAGCTCCGGGGACAGACCCGATTCTGGTGGGCGAGAAGTGCCAGGGGCTTGATTACACTCCGGACCCAGCGCTCTATGAGGTAAATCCAGATCCGGATGCATACCGTACCTGCACTATCGGCTTCAAATCGTTCGAGACCCCATCAAATCTCGAACCGGGAATCCGCGGCCTCCGGGTGAAAAACTCCGACGGCACGACCAGCAG
>MHQW01000048.1:0-11454 GCA_001820785.1 Candidatus Sungbacteria bacterium RIFCSPLOWO2_02_FULL_51_17 | reverse complement strand
TCCGACGGCACGACCAGCAGTTGGTGCAAGCTCAAGCTCAATGCGCCGTCGGGGAGGCCGATCATGACCGGCATCTCACAGTTTAGTGTGCAGACGAAGAGCGGCGCGTGGATTGATCTTTACGGTAATAACTTCACCGCGACCATGCCGTTCAAGTACAAGAGCTACTTTCTCTCCAATAACGATACGAACTGCGTCTCTCTCTCGTGCGGTTCGATAAGCGGCGCATCAGAAAAGGCGCTTCCGTTCGAATTCATCACGAGCAACCACATTCGGTTCAAGGAGAGCGACCTGCCGCAGTCACCAATCAACGGCTCCGGTCCCGTGGGTTCCTACTTCATCATGTTTGACCCTCTTACGAATCCGGCCTCCGTTATCATAAGTATTGTGGTCTTTAAAGTAACACCGGATCCGTGGCCGTGGGGTCTAGGCGAATTTTTCGTCAAACTTTGGTGACGTGTGTCCAAAGGCGAACTAGTGTCATCGTTGTGATTACGGTTGGTCCTTCATTCATCTAAGACGGCCCATACCCTAAACCGAATTAATGGTCCTTTCGTCTTTTTGGTGGGGGGCAGACACGGTGTATGGCATAAAAACCTCGCGTCAACGCGAGGTTTTTATGTATATATTGCAAATCATCGGTCTTGGTCGGTGTGCGCATCTGTATGCCGACAAGCATAAAGCGTGGTGCGCGGATCTTTGGTATGGCGAAAGCGCGGTAGTCATGTGAAGCGGATGTGTCACCCAATGATGAAACCGCCTTTCGGCGGGACTTATGTCCGAAGTATATATTAAATGGCGTGGATATCAACTTTTCGGGCCCGGGTCTTTTCTTTGGAGTTTTCCATTTTGCGCAAATAGAGCTCTATCTGGTCAAGCCGATAGACGCGGTAATTGTTCGCGGGATGGCGATATGCCGTAAGATGTCCCTTTTTATCCCAATTGCGAAGCGTTAATGGAGTTACGCCAAGCATTGTTGCCGCCTGTTTTATGGTAAGATATTTGCGCTCCATAGGAGATTATGGTATTTAGTATGCACGTGTAGTATACCGCTCTGTCGCTGCGCTGGCAAAGGATATGTGCAATAGTGTGGGGTAGAGGGCCGGACACTCAGAAGAATGTTGCTATAGAGAATTGTACGCTATTATGAATGAGGGTACCACAAAAAGATTTTTAAGCGCAGGGTTGCTTTTTTGTGCGCTTCTTTTGGGAATGTTTGACGCACCCGCGTATTGGAATCGCCTTGTTGATTCGGTATCGGCGCGGACTGCGATTGAGGATATCATGATGTTCCGACTGGACGGGGCTTTTTCTCGTCCCTTCCGGCTGGGGCTTGATCTGGTTGGGGGCACGCACCTCGTGTATCGGGCGGACATGTCGCGCATTGGCTCGGGAGAATACCAGGATGCCATGCAGGCGCTTCGCGATGTTATAGAGCGGCGCGTCAATCTTTTCGGAGTGACCGAACCGGTCGTGCAGGTAGAGACGTCTGGCCAGGAGTACCGTCTTATTGTGGAACTTGCCGGCATAAAGGATGTCGGAGCCGCTATCCGTCTCATCGGGGAAACGCCATTGTTGGAATTCAAGGAACCCGCACCAGGCGTAACGGCGGAGCATGTGTATACAACTCTTTCCGCTGGAGATCTTGCCACCCTGGACCAGCTTCTTGCGACAACGCCGCTCAACGGAAAATTCCTTTCGCGAGCAACGTTGCAATTTGATCCCACTACGAACGCGCCCATGATCGGTCTTCAGTTCAATTCGGACGGTTCCGCTCTTTTTGAGGCGCTGACGGAAAAAAATATCGGGAACCCGCTCGTCATTTATCTTGATGGAGCCCCGATTTCGGCGCCGCGCGTCAATGAGAAAATATCGGGAGGAGAGGCCCAGATTACCGGGCAATTCACTCCGGAAGAGGCACGGACCCTCGTGGGGCGCCTGAACTCTGGGGCGCTTCCCGTGCCTATTTCGCTCCTGTCACAGCAGACGGTTGAAGCATCGTTGGGGCGCGATTCTCTGATAAAAAGTTTGGATGCAGGTCTCTACGGGTTTCTTGCGGTGATCATTTTTATGATCGCCTGGTACCGGCTTCCGGGTCTTATCTCGGTCGTTGCCCTCTTGATGTACGCCGCGCTCACCCTTGCCGTCTTCAAACTTATACCGGTAACGCTTTCCGCCGCCGGCATCGCTGGGTTCATCTTATCCCTTGGTATGGCGGTTGATGCGAACATTCTTATATTTGAACGCCTAAAAGAGGAGATGCTTAAAGGGAAGGACCTGGAAGAGGCGATGCGCGAAGGGTTTGACCGCGCCTGGACCTCCATTCGGGATTCCAACATCTCAAGCTTGATCTCCGCATCTATCCTGTATTGGTTCGGCACCAGTATCGTGCAGGGATTTGCCTTAACGCTTGGGCTCGGGGTCATTATCAGCATGTTTTCGGCCATCACTGTTACCCGCACGTTTCTTCTTGCCGCGATGAGCAAACGGCTTGCCCGGTTCCGCACGTTATTTTTAAGCGGGTTTGCCCGATAATATTTTCATGAATATTGTACGCAATCGGAACATTTTTTATACAGTTTCAGCGGCTCTATTCGCGGGAAGTATCATCGCGCTTCTTTCGTTCGGTTTGAAGTTCGGTATTGATTTTACTGGTGGCGCCATTATGGAGGTTGAGTTCGCGGTCAAGGCGGGGGAGGGGATGGCCGTGCCGGAGCGTGCGGTTCTTGAGGAGGCGCTTGCCGCGTCCGGTATTGATCACAGTGTTATCCAGCCGACGGGGGACACAGGTGTTCTTCTCCGTTTCCGTGATGTAGATGAGGCGACGCATCAGACCATCCTTCATGAACTGCGAATGCGGTATGTGCCCGCCGAAGTGGTAGAAAAGCGGTTTGATTCAATCGGTCCCACGATCGGCAGTGAACTTCGCCGGAGGTCAATGTATGCAGTCGTGCTGGTGATGGTCCTCATTATTTTGTATATCGCATGGGCGTTTCGCCGTGTCTCAAAACCGGTATCATCGTGGAAGTACGGTGTTGTTGCCATCATTGCTCTGGTTCACGACGTGGTCATCCCGGTCGGGGTTTTTGCCATTCTGGGAAAATTCGCGGGCGTTGAAGTGGATGCGCTTTTCGTAACCGCGGTATTGACAATTCTTGGGTTTTCTGTGCATGATACTATTGTGGTTTTTGATCGGATTCGTGAGAACCTGAAGGGAGTACGCTCGGATCTTGTCTTTGAAGATATCGTGGAAAAAAGTTTACAAGAGACGATAGGGCGTTCCATCAACACCTCGCTCTCGGTGCTCTTGAGCTTGGCGGCGGTCTATTTTTTCGGTGGCGTATCGGTAAAGTATTTCAGCTTGGCCATGATGCTCGGGGTCGTCATAGGAACCTATTCTTCCATATTCATAGCAAGTCCTTTGGTCGTAACATGGCAACAATTCATGGAAAAAGGGGGTCAGAGGGAGAGAAAGGAAAAAGGAGTTTTTTACAAGAAGAATAAATAACGAAGAAAAATATTGTCAATTTTTCTTTTTGGGATGCCATGCCCGCTATTTCAAAAAATGCCGTAAATAGTGTGTTTCTTGAGGGTAAATCATAAAAGGGAGTGAGGCCCATAATACTGTTGACTTATTTTTTCAAGTGTTATATCATTGCTTCAACAAAGTTTTAATAACATAGTCAATCTTCTCGGGTTCCATCGAGCGGGAATCGTGCCTTACGGTCGATAGTATCCGGAGAAGCAGTTCTTGGAGGGTCTTGTCGAAATGCCTTTTGAGAGCTCTTCGCGCCGCAACGCCAGCGCGGAGGAGGGCCACACGATCTTTGCGGCCTTAGAGATGCTGGGTTTTTAAAAACAATGGATAAAATAACTATTTCCTCAAATCCAAAAGAATTGTCGGCTCGGGTCATTAAACTGCTTCCGCAAAAACGCGTGCAGGATATTTTGACGAAGCGTTTTGGACTTGCCGGCTCCGAGCACACGCTTGAGGCCATCGGCAAAAGTTACGGCATTACGCGCGAACGTGTTCGCCAGATAGAAGAAGCGGCGCTGAAAAATTTGCGCCAGGGCGATGGGCAGGCCCTTGTCAAACCGTTTGTGGAGCAGGTGCGCGCACATATACAGGCCCACGGTGGGGTTTCGGAGCAGAAGCGATTTTTTCGGAGTTTGGCAGATGAGAAATATCATCCGCATCTCTCTTTTCTTTTGATGATAGACGGGTCCATGGCATATGCGGCTGAAGACGAGAAGCATCATCATCGCTGGGCCCACGGACTTGATCATCTAAAGAAAGCCGAGGCGGTGTTGCACTCGTTCATCAAGAAGATTGAGCATCACGGGAGGCCGTTGCACGAGGGCGAATTGCACGGACTTCTTGAGGACTCAATCAAGGAAGAAGGAGGCGCTCCGGAGAAGAGATCTCTTGAATCGCACTTGAGTGTATCAAAACTTATAGACAAAAATCCCTATGGGGAATATGGATTGGTAAGCTGGCCGAGGATCTCGCCCCGCGGAGTTCGGGACAAGGCCTACCTTGTGCTTTCCCGCGCCACAAAACCCCTTCATTTCCGCGAAGTGGCTGATCACATCAACCGCGTCGGGTGGACGAAAAAGAAGGCGCATCCCCAGACCGTGCATAACGAACTCATCAAAGATCCCCGTTTCGTGCTTGTCGGAAGAGGACTCTATGGGTTGAAGGAGTGGGGATATGAGGCGGGAACGGTAAAGGATGTTCTTGTTTCGGTACTGCAACAGGCGCAAAAACCGCTTACAAAGGATGAGCTGATGAAGCGGGTCCTTGAGAAGCGGGTTGTCAAAGAGAATACGATTCTTTTGAATCTTCAGGATAAAAGAAAATTCAAGCGTGTTGAGGATGCATACACTCTTGCGTAATTGAGACCCCAAAAACCCCGGCGCCTATGCCGGGGTTTTTGATACGTCTAGGGCACGATAGGTTGACAAAAAAGCAATAAATATGGTATAAGATTATGCTGTTAGAAATGGGAACAACCCCTGTCCTGACAGCACTTTTCCTAAACAACCAGAATGTGGGGGAAACGATGCCGGGCGAACGTTTAACAGATCCAGCTTTTGCAATGTACCTAGTGATGATGTTGGTTGGAGAGTTGGTCGGTATTCTCGGCATGGTAAATCTCAACATGTCTCGGGGAGGTGTGCCAGTAAACGTCGTTCTTATGATTCTTGGTGGATGCAGTATGGGATATTGTCTCTGGAAGCTGATAAGGACGGCATCATAGGGTAGTTAGCCCGCCCTTGATACAAGTCAGTGTATTAAGGCGGGCTTTTGCTTTACGCCATGGCAGTTGACAAAAATTTCTATGTATGCTATAATGAAACCGAACAGCTGAAGCTGGTCTGCTATGGCCAGCAGGAAGTCATCGGCATGCCGATGTTCTTCTCACGGCTGTTTTTTCGTTTGCGCTGTTATAGTGCTCTGGATGATGTGGTATAATACAGTGTGTGTATCACCTCCTGTTTTCCTCCTCATGAGCCGATGGACGGCGCATCTCTGTCATCAGTATTCATATGCCATTTACATTTTTAACGCCATTCTCTTCATATCTTGCGCTCATCTGGCAGCTCGTTTTGCTTACCTGGTGGGCGTGGGTTCCGGTCGTTCTTTTTTTTGCGGCGCGCCGCGTATGGCTTGATTATCTTGTTGTGCGGTACTTTAGTAAATTACGCTGGATCCAGCTTGAGGTGCGTATTCCCCGCGAGGTCGCAAAGCCCCCCCAGGCCATGGAGCAGATATTCGCCACGCTTCACGCAGCACTTAAGTTCCGGGATTTTTATGATACGTATTGGCTGGGGGTGCAAACCGATCATTTTAGTTTTGAAGTTGCATCGGTGGCTGGCATTGTTCATTTTTTTGTGACAATTCCCGAGCAGTACCGAAATTTTGTTGAGGCCCAGATCTATGCACAGTATCCGGAAAGTGAAGTTATTGAGGTGTCCGATTATCTTGACGTTCTCCCCGCGAACCTACCGAATGACGACTATAACCTGTTCGGAACGGAATTCATACTTGCGCGTCCCGACGGATACCCCATTCGGACATACAAGGAGTTTGTTCTTGAGGGGGTTCAGATAAAAGAAGAGGAGCGAAAGGTGGATCCGATAGCGGCCATCGTAGAGGTGCTCGGCAAAACAAAGACGACGGAGTACATAAGCATGCAACTGCTCATTCGTCCTGTGGGGGATGAATGGCAGAAAGACGGCGAACAATTGATGAATAAGCTTTTGGGCAGGGCATCGGTTGCCGAGCCGACATTTTTTGATACGATTACCGGATTTTTTGGAGACACGTTGGGCGTTCTTTTCTCTCCCGGCGGGGAGGAGAAATCCGTTCCCGCAAAGCCCGAAAAAGAGAAGATGCCGGGACCCATGGAGAGAAAGGCCGCAGAAGCCATCCAGGAGAATATCTCAAAGATCGGGTTTTACACGGTACTTCGCTTTCTCTACGTGGCAAAGCGGGAGGATTTTACCATGATGAAATTTGCCGCAATGAACGGCGCGCTTCGTCAGTTCAATACCCAGCACCTCAACAGTTTTCGTCCGAATACGAAGGCGATGACGAATGCGAAGTGGTACAACCCCTTCAAGAATAGGACGAAATTCAAGAGGCAGAAACTTTTTTACCAGGCGTTCAAGGCGCGCGCGCGACTTGATGCGCGAATTCTCAAGAGTAAGCCGTTCATTTTTAACATTGAAGAATTGGCGACGGTGTACCACTATCCCGGCGTGACGGTAGCGGCTCCGCGCATGCAGCGTATTGAGGCAAAGACGAGCGCTCCGCCCATTAATCTTCCTACTGAATAGTATACCCAATGCACATGGATACGCCGAAGCAAAACGATATAACATTTTTTGCGGAAACGCGTTTTCGCGGTGAACACCGCCGTTTTGGCATACGCAGAAGCGATCGTAGGCGGCACACCTATGTCATCGGAAAAACCGGCATGGGAAAATCCACCATGCTTGAGAATATGGCGATCCAAGACATCGTCAACGACCAGGGTATGTGCGTGGTTGATCCGCACGGTGAATTTGCCGATAAAATGCTCCGTTTTGTTCCCGAGCATCGGAAAAAGGATGTCATTTACTTCAATCCCTCCGATACTTCTTTTCCGCTTGGGTTTAATCCGATAGAGCACGTTCCCGCCGAACAGCGGCATATTGTTTCCTCCGGGCTCATGGGAGTATTTAAGAAGATCTGGCCGGACGTATGGTCTGCGCGCATGGAGTACTTGCTCATGAATACGATCTTGGCACTTCTTGAAATTCCTGACGCCACCCTTCTTGGCATCAATAGGATGCTTGGCGAAAAGGAATTCCGCAAATGGATCGTCTCACAGCTCACCGACCAGACGGTTCGCGCGTTCTGGGAAAACGAGTTCGCAAAATATACCGATAAGTTCATGACGGAGGCCATAGCGCCTATCCAGAACAAGGTGGGGCAATTCGTGTCAAATCCGCTTATCAGGAATATCGTCGGGCAGAAGGTCTCCACCTTCAGCATTCGCGAGGCCATGGACGAGGGGAAGATCATTATTATGAACCTCTCCAAGGGGCGCATAGGGGAGGAGAACTCCCGGCTTCTTGGCGCAATGCTTATTACCAAGATCTATCTTACCGCAATGTCCCGCGTAGATATCGTGGATGAAACCAAGCGCCGCGACTTCTATCTGTATGTTGATGAGTTTCAGAACTTTGCAACGGAGTCGTTCGCCAGCATTCTGTCGGAGGCCAGAAAATACCGCCTGAACCTTATTCTTGCGCACCAATATATTGCGCAAATGGATGAGAAGGTGCAGGATGCCGTATTCGGAAATGTCGGTACCATGGTGGCGTTTCGCGTAGGGCCGCAAGATGCCGAGATATTAGAAAAGGAGTTCGCTCCGGAATTTGAGCTTGCCGACATCATTTCTCTCGGGTTCGCACAGGTCTATCTGAAACTTATGATAGACGGCGTTGCGTCACGCCCCTTCATGGCGACCACACTTCCGCCGACCCCGTTGCCTGACATTTCTTTTGAGGATGCCATTATTGCTTATTCCCAAGAGCATTATGCCAGACCCCGCGAAGGCATAGAACAGTACATGCGCGAATGGTACGGACAGATCGGCGGCCAGCCCGTTTCGCAATTTGCGGGGAATGATGAGCGTCCTCGCGATCGCGACAGGCGCCCGATGCAGGCGCGCGATCCGAACAGAAAAATGTTTGAGGCAAAATGCGCCGTAGATGGCGAGATCGTTCTTGTGCCCTTTGAACCCGATGATCGCCGCCCGATATACTGCGAGCGGCATTTGGCAATGCTTCGTTCGGGGGAACTTGCCCCGCTTCCGCCCCCGGTGCACCCTCGCACGGAACGAGAGCCCGAGCGGCGCCCGGCCCCAAGTGTTCAACCCCGAATGGAGCGCGCGCCGGAGGTGCGCCGTCTGCCGGAAGCTTCTCGCTCAAGTGCGCATGTCGGCAGTAATGCGCATCAGCCGAGGCAGGATGCGTCTTCAGTTCGGGAGCATTCCAGTGTCGTGCCCGTACGGCCGGCCGAACCGCAACGGCTTGCTCCCCCTGCGGCACCAAGGGTACAGCAGTCCCCGCCGCTTGCGCGCTCCGAACCCGTCATTCGGACCCCAGACACGATAAAACCCCTATCGCTTACAGCCCTCGGAAAGGAACAGCTGCGAGAACGGCCCCGTCCGGAAGAGAGGCGCATAAGTGCCCCCGCGGTGCCCCTGCGGCGAGAGCTGAACCTAGCGGCGCTTCGGGCAACAATAGAAAAAAACGCGCCGCAGATGAAGAATGAAAAATTAGCACCGACATCTGCGAGGGAAGAGCACAGGGAAGAAAAAAGATCCGAAGCAAAGGACATAAAAAAAGAAGGAATACTTGAACCGGGCGATGAGATACGGTTTGACTAGTCGCTACGGTAGAGGGAGCACGCGAACGCATTTTCAGCGTCATCAAGCGTAAACCCCGCCCTTAAAAGCGGGTTCTATACCTTGCCGCGAATCATGCGCTTCGCGGTAGTACAAAGCAATATTTCATGCTCTATACATAGAGCCCGCCTTTTAAGGGCGGGGTTCTATACCTTTTGAAGAATATTATTTTGCTTTTGTCATGCGTTCCGTGTATTCTCCCGTTTCGGTGTTTACCCGGACCACATCGCCCTCATGTATGAAGAGCGGCACTTGAATAGTTGCCCCTGTTTCAAGGACCACCGCCTTGGTGCCGCCCTGTGCGGTATCTCCTTTTATGCCGGGAGGCGCATCTTTGACGACCAGATCCATTTTTATGGGAAGCTTGAGCGTAATGATGTGGCCATCAAGAAAGAGGGCCTCTACTTCGGTGTTTGCCGTAAGGAACCGCTTAATACCGGCGACCTGTTCTTCGGTAAGGGTATATCGTTCACCCTTGTTCGTGACAGACGAGAAAACGTATTCGCCACGATGTCCATACAGAAACATGACCTTTCTTTTTTCAATGTCGGCCTCCTCAAAGGAGTCGGACTCTTTATAGTTTCGGGAGAGCACTTGACCCGTAAGAAGATTGCGTATTTTCGTCTGAACCGAGGAGCCGCCTCTTCCCATATGAACGTGCTGGATCTCCGTGAACTCGTATGGGGCGCCATCCAGAAGGATAATAGTTCCGTTTTTACATGCATTGATAGATATCATGCTTGTTTTGCTTGCCTACGTTATCCACATCCCTCGCCCAAGGCGTGCTCGCCAGGTGGTATAATAGAAAGACGCATAGGGTGTGGCAGGGGCCAGCGTTTTCCCTCATATTCCTGCATTGTATGGGCTTTCTGCCACTTCTGTCAGGGGTCATCATAGCTGAGTGCGCCCCCGATGTCTAGTGTGTGGGTTTTCCGATGTGTACTTTTGAATCTGTAGCCGGCAAAGGTCGATGTAAATAACGGCGCAGACATATATGTTTGCCTAATTAAGTTCCCGGTGTCCAGGTGCTTGGTGGTGCATGCTAAGAACCGATGCGCCGGGCAGTAGAATGGTTCTGGGACGCGGACCCGTTTTTTTCAAAATGCGGGTTGGGTTTCGGCGCCAAAAAATATAACGTATGGATCAACTTTCAGAACTTCTTAGTGTCAGCAGAACCTCATTTGATCTGGTGTGGACGAATGTCGTAGTGCTTCTCCCAGCATTTGTGACCGCGGTCGTTGTTTTTGTTCTCGGTGCGTTCGTCGCAACCCAGTTGGGAAAATTGGTGGCACAAATCATTCGTGTAACGAAGATAGATGATCTTCTCGCAAAACTTGAGTTTGAAAAAGCCCTTGAGCGGGGCGGTATCAAACTGAATGCCGGGGGATTTATCGGAGGTCTTGTCAAGTGGTTCGTTATCATTTGGTTCCTCCTCATTTCGGTCAGCATTCTTCGTCTGGACGCGGTTTCCGATTTTCTTTCCCAGGTGCTTATGTTTCTTCCGCATGTCGTCGTTGCGGCAGCGATCCTGGTGATCGCGGCACTCGTCGCTAACCTTCTTGAGAATACCATTCGGAGCGGCGCGGGCATTGCCGGTCTTCGTGGCGCGCTTGCGGGCGTTGTCGTTCGCTGGGCGGTATGGATATTTGCGATCGTAGCTGCCTTGGAACAGCTCGGAGTTGCGGTCTTGTTGCTTCAGACCGTCATTACCGGTCTAGTTGCTGCCCTTGCTCTTGCATTCGGTCTTGCCTTTGGGCTTGGCGGAAAGGAGTGGGCGGCGCGAATTCTTGACGAGACAAAACGGGATATGATGTAGAGAGTGCTCTCTTAAGAATGTTTTTAAGGAAACACCGCCTACGGGGGCGGTGTTTTGCTGTTCTTCATACTTTTGAAGAGTTGCTGTACCATCCAGATAGTGGCACAGATCCCCGCAGAGATAATAAGGATACTAGCAACGATGTCTCCTGGACATGTATATGACACTGACGGTGCTGGCAAAAAGAGCGATGGGGTTAGGATACCATGAGTACATACTTTTTACAAGTAATAGGGCGGCGGGGGGGGCGAATGGCGCAGCATTCATGGGGAGATGGCATCGCCTATATAGTGAGCGTATAAAAAAACAGACACAGATGTGTCTGAACTCGTGTCATCCCCGATGGAACATGTGTGGCAGATAGTTGACAGAGACGACCCGCACGACCAGCATGTTGTTTCTTTCGGTGTTAAGCAAAAATTCATCGGAATGTTGCAATGTCCTTAATTTTGTGCTTAAGTGCGGGGTTGCCGCTGATAAGCGTTTTTAGCGATCCATCACGCATCTCACAAAGAGCTAGGATCTCAAGCTCGTTTTCCATGGCGGCCGTTTGACGATGTGGTGTCTCGGATGCAATATATCATATGACTAGCAATATGCCAATAACAAGGGTAATTGTGGTCTGATTCCCAGTAATTAACACATTATACACTACCGCTTGACGTATCTTTTGAT
>MHQW01000047.1:5718-70238 GCA_001820785.1 Candidatus Sungbacteria bacterium RIFCSPLOWO2_02_FULL_51_17 | reverse complement strand
ACCGTGACATAGAAAAACATCTGAACGTTTCCGATGCGACCGCAACGCGCTACGCCCGCATGCTTGTCACCCGCGGCATCCTCAAAAAAACGGGAAACACCAAGGGTGCGTATTACGAATTAATGTAAAACGTGTTCAGGAGTTGGCGTGCATGGCATAACGCATACATATGAAACTTTTTGTTACGGGCGGGGCAGGTTTTATCGGCAGTAATTTTATCCGGTATTGGCTTTCGGCGCATCCTGATGATGTTGTCATGAATATTGACCTTTTGACGTATGCCGGTAATTTGGAAAATCTTCACGATGTCGCCCAAAATCCGCGGTATGCATTCGTGCGGGCAGATGTTGCCGATGCCTCGGCCATGAAAACGCACATGGCGGGCGCCGATGTCGTGGTTCATTTTGCGGCAGAATCACATGTTGATCGCTCCATCATGGATGCCGCCCCGTTCATGCGGACGAATGTTCTGGGAACACAGGTCATGCTTGATACCGCGCGTTCCCTCGGTGTACAAACATACATCCAGGTATCTACCGATGAGGTGTTCGGCGATCTTCCGCCCGATCCCCAAAAAAAGTTTAGCGAAGTATCACCATTCGCGCCATCAAGTCCGTATGCCGCGTCAAAAGCGGCGGGGGATCACCTCGCGCACGCATACTTTCGCACCTACGGATTTCCGGCAATCGTGACCCACTGCGGGAATAATGTCGGGCCGTATCAGTTTCCGGAAAAGTTCATACCGCTTGCGATCGTGAATGCACTTGCGGGAAAAAAGATACCCGTGTACGGAGACGGCCTGCAGTCGCGAAGCTGGATACACGTTGACGACCACGTCCGTGCGCTTGATGCGGTCATAATGCGCGGCCGCGCAGGCGAAACATATGTCATCGGCGGCGAGGAAAAAACGAACCGCGATATTCTCCATGCCATACTTCGGCTTTTGGGTAAGGGCGACGATCTTATTTCATTTGTGGAAGACCGGCCTGGGCATGATAGGCGCTATGCTATCAACGACGAAAAGATACGAAACGAACTTGGGTGGCGGCCGCAGTACTCCCATGCCGAGGCGCTTGAAAAAACGGTCGCCTGGTACCGGGGACACAGCAAGTGGTTACAGCATGTGATGGATGCGTCGTACCAAGAATATTACACGCGGCAATATGGAGCGCGTGCGGTTGCCGGAAATAGGTAAAACATATCATGACCGACATCATGCAAAACAATACCAAAGGAGTTGCGGGCGAGCCGATGAGTCGCGGCATTCGCGTGCGCGCAGATTTTTTTCGCGCGCGCATGAATCCTCATACGGCAATACTTATTATCGGGTGCCGGAACGGGGCGCTCATACAACATATAAGCCGCGGGAATCGCGTGGTGTGCATTGACACCGATGCCAATCGGCTTGTCGCTGTTGTAGAAGCGCTTTCGCTGGAACCCGTGTTCATGGACCTTGCGGGGGATTGGGCCGATCTTCATGGCCGTAAATTTGACAGGATCGTAGTAGATGAGGCGTATGGCCGGATTGATTATGCAACTCTTTTTTATAAGGCGGCACACCATCTCGTTCCGGGAGGCGTGCTCATTGGGGTCGTGCCCGGCGGGGCACTAGCACCCGAATATATGCAGGCGGCCGTACAGGCGTTCGGTTCGGTAGAAGTGTTGACGGTCAGGCGCGAAGGATTTTTCGCAAAGATTCTCTCGTGGTTTTTTTCACGCGAACGGGCGTTTGTGTGTGCGTATCCGAAAACGCCGACATCATGAAAAAAAAGATACTGATCGCGGTGAACAATCTTTCGGTCGGCGGGGCCGAACGTGTTGCGCTGAATCAGGCGCGGTTTCTTGATCCAGCGCGTTTTGAGGTGTGGATGACGGTGCTTATGCCGGATCCGGAGAAGAATTTTTCGCGCGAGACGGAATTTCTTGGAGAACGCTTCGTGCGGTTCCATGTGCGGCACTTGTGGGACATTGTTTCCGTGTGGCGCATATACGTGTTCTTAAAACGAGAGCGGTTTGACGCAGTGGTCACGGCCCTTTTTTTTACGAATACGCTTGTACGCGGGGCAGCGCTTGTGGCCCGCGTTCCCATTATTATCGCGCACGAGCAGAATATGTATGCCGACAAAGCGTGGTGGCAGGTGCTTGTTGATAAACTTCTTTCGTATGGCACGACACGCATCATCGCCGTTTCCCGCGATGTGCTGGCTTTCACCGCGGCGCAAGAGCATATCCCGCAGGAAAAATTTATCGTAAATTACAACGCCATTCCGTTCGGAGATATTATCGCGCCTACGCATGCTGTGGCTGATCTTAAAAAAAAGCTTGGGATCCCCGATGGCGTGCCAATCGCTGTTACTGCGGGGCGGCTTATCACCCAAAAAGGACACACCTATCTTTTGCGGGCGGCGGAAGAAATGCAGGCCCTTCACCCCGAGGTGAAATTTCGCATTGTCATATTCGGCGAGGGGCGGCTTCGCGATGCTCTTATGCGTGAAACAGCCGAACGCGGACTTGCCGACGCGGTACTCATGCCCGGCGTGTGGCCCACGGCCGACATCATGGCGCTTGCCGATGTGTTTGTCCTGCCGTCGTTGTGGGAAGGGTTGCCGGTCGTCTTGGTGGAAGCAATGGCCGCAGGAAAACCCGTGGTGACGACGCGGGTGTCGGGCGCATGGGAACTGGTTGAGGATGGAAAGAGCGGGTTTGTGATTGAACCGAAAGACGTGTCGGGACTTCGTGAAAAAATGTTTCTCCTGCTTTTTGACGCCGATTTGCGGCGGCGATATGGAGATGCCGCGAAAGTTCGCAGTAAGGAATTTTCTATGGAGAAACATATGACGGTTCTTGAGAGTATTATTGATGGGAGAGAGAACTAATGTATGTTGCGAGATTAACGGGAGAACTAGTATGAGCATGGAGATCGGAGACAGGAAGAAAATAAAAGTAGGTTTTATCACGGACGATATTGACCGCAAGGCGATGGGGACCGCTTTTTATATGCAGCGCCTTATTGAAGAGTACGCAACGAATTTCAAGGATGATATTGACCTGGTGCTTATCCATCGCGAAGGAAAGTGCGTAGTGCCGGTGTGTTCCCGTGCCCGGCGCATTCCCATCAAAACGTTCAAACTTCCGAAGTGGACCGGCATCACCTCGTTCCTTCGCTTCTTTTTCACCTGCAAAGAGGAGTTTGATATCATACATTTTCCGCGCCCAAAACTTTTTCCTTTCTTCTGGCGGTTGCGCGCGAAAAAATTCGTCGTAACATTTCACGACGCGCCAGAAAAAGGGTCTCCGCGTTTTCGCACGCCGACAAATTATATATTTGAATGGTTTATAAAGTTCTGGGGCAAATATCATATTGACGCCGCGATCGCCGATGGCGATTTTCCTGCCGAAAACATGGCACGCTACTTCGGGTTAAGGCGGGAGCAGGCGTTCGGCATACGCCTTGCGGGCGCTCTTGATCTGCGGCCGCTCCGCCCCGAAGAAATTGAACCCGCCAAAAAGAAACTGCGGGAAAAATACGGCATCCGGTTTCCCTACATTTTGCAGGTGGCCCGTCTCGTGCCGCATAAGAATGTGCATCGCGTTGTTGAGGCGTTTGGTATGTTGCAGGAAAAAAATAGCATTCCGCATCAGCTTGTTATTCTTGGCGGCAAATCCCACGCGCCCGCCTATGACGCCATGGTTGAGCGCGCGATAAGCGCCCTGCCGCAAAAAGATGCGTGTTACATTGCGCCTTACATTGAAAGCGAGGACATGTCTGCCGTGTATAATCTTGCGGACATGTTCGTGCAAGCAGGAACGTCGGACGGGTTCAGCATTCCGATCGTTGACGCGTTACAGTCCGGTGTTGCGATCGTTACCTCAAACCGCTCGGTATTTCCCGAGATAGTGGGGGACGCCGCGGTTCTCGTGGACCCGTTCTCATCAGCCGACATCGCCCGCGGCATGGCGCAACTCATAGGCGACCGCGATCTTCGCGAACGCCTTATTGCGCGCGGCCTTGCAAAGGCGAAGGAATACAGCTGGACGAAGGCCGCAGCAGTTACTATCGGCGTATACCGCACCGTACTTTCGCGTAACCTATGAAGCACGAAAAAAAAAAGCGTGTTCAAAAAAATGTTCTTGTGTTCGGAGCCGAAGGAATGCTCGGCAAAGAATTTTGTTATGCCTTACGAAAGAACGCACGGTATCGGGTATTTCCGGCATCGCATCGCACCGCCGACATTACCGATGAATCGGCGCTTGCCGGATGCATGAAAAAAGTGAGGCCCGATATCGTCATCAATTGCGCGGCATTCATCAATGTGGATGCTTGCGAAGACCACGTTCTGAAGGCGTGGCAAGTGAACGCCCTCGGCCCGGGAAACATCGTCCGCGCGCTGGGGGATGCGAAATTGCGCCGTGCGGTGTTCGTTCACATCAGCACCTCGGATGTGTTCGGGAACGATAAAAAGGCGTATCGCGAGACCGACACGCCCCATCCGGTGAATGCCTATGGCGGTTCAAAATACGGTGGAGAAAACAATGTTGAACACGAGGCGCGCTCCGCCGGGCTTCGGTATTATATCGTTCGCACCTCGTGGATCTACTCGCGGTTCCGCGAAACCTATTTTATAGATACGGTCGCGAAGGCGCTTGCTCGCAGTGAGACGCTGACGCTTGTTTCCGACCAAAAAAGCGTCCCCACGTGGACGCGGGACCTCGTGAGGAGCGTTCTGCCGCTTTGTTTTGGTCGTAACAATTCGGGCACTTATCACGTTGTAAACGACGCGGAACGGGCCGTTTCAAAATACGAAATAGCTCTTGAAATAAAGAGAATTCTTTGTTTCGGCAGCGGCGCCCTGCGGACGCGGGCGGCGCGTGCCCGCTTGCGAAGGGCTTTCAGAAAGGATATTTTTAAGGTTGAGCGCCCCGCATCGCCCTTTCTTATAAACACAAAATTGCCAAAGCTTCCGCACTGGAAACGTTCGCTTAAAGAATACATCTTATCTTTGCATCTCGTATGAATAAGAAAAAAGCGTTCATCACTGGTATCACCGGACAAGACGGCTCCTATCTCGCGGAGCTTCTTTTGAATAAGGGGTACGAGGTGCACGGGCTCGTGCGCCGGTCTTCCAGTTTCAATCGCGAACGCATTGAACATATCTACCAGGACGCGCAAAACACCGAGCACCTTATTCTTCACTACGGCGATCTTACCGACGCGTCAAACCTTTCGCGCCTTCTTGAAAAAATAGCGCCCGACGAGATCTATAACCTTGGCGCACAAAGCCATGTCCGGATAAGTTTTGATATGCCTGAGTACACCGCAAATACGGTGGGGCTTGGAACATTGCGGCTTTTGGAGGCGATACGCGAGACACGTCTTAAAACGAAATTCTATCAGGCGTCGTCCTCAGAAATGTTCGGCAAGGTGCAGGAGACGCCCCAGACGGAACGAACGCCGTTTTATCCGCGAAGCCCGTATGGCACAGCAAAGGTGTTCGCGTTTTGGAATACAGTGAATTATCGCGAGGCCTATGGCCTGTTTGCTTGTAATGGCATTTTGTTCAACCACGAGTCCCCGCGGCGGGGCGAAAATTTTGTGACGCGAAAGATCACGATGGGAGTCGCGGAAATTCTTGCCGGAAAACGCGACAAGATTTATCTTGGCAATCTTACCGCAAAACGTGATTGGGGGTATGCCCCCGAGTACGTGGAGGCGATGTGGCGCATGCTTCAGCACGCGCATCCCGACGATTATGTTATTGCAACGGGCGAGCACCACAGTGTCGGTGAGTTTGTCGAGGAGGCGTTCCGGCTTGCAGGCATTTCTGACTGGAAAAAACACATCGGCATTGACCCTCGCTATTACCGTCCGGCGGAAGTAGATGTATTGATAGGAAACCCGGCAAAAGCGCACACACAGCTCAACTGGAAGCCGAAGGTCGGGTTCAAGGAACTTACGAAGATCATGTTGAAAGCGGATTGTGAGAAAATTGGAGTGCGATTTCCGCATGAAGTATAAAGTATTAAGTAGTAAGTATTACGTATGCCGGAAGATCAAAAGATACGATCGTGTACCGATCTGATCGCACGGAAGGAAGCGTAAGATGTGTAAATTCCAGATTCCTAATATCTAATTTCTAATTAGACAGTAGTGTATCCAATGTCTCTGCCAAAGTATTCTCATCAAATCGGCGTCGGGTGCGTGGACATCACCGACAAAGAAAAGAACTATGTTATGGCCGTGCTTGATTCCGGCCGTCTTTCCTATGGCCCGTTCCACCGCAAATTTGAGGAGATGTTCGCGGTGCTTCACGGGTGCCGGTTTGCTATGAAGGTGAATTCCGGCACGAGCGCTTTGCGTCTGGCGGTCGCGGCTTTGAAGGAGCTGGGGAATTGGAATGAGGGAGATGAGGTCATCTGCCCCGCGGTAACGTTCATCGCAACGTCAAACGTCGTTATTATGAACGGACTTACGCCCGTGTTTGTTGATGTGTCGCCGAAGACCTACAATATTGATCCGGCGCACATAGAGCGCGCCATCACGAAAAAAACACGCGCCATCATGGCGGTGCATCTTTTCGGCCAGCCCGCCGACATGGATCCCATCATGAAGATAGCAAAAAAACATGATCTCAAAGTCATAGAGGATTCGTGCGAGACGATGTTCGTAAAGTATAAAGGCCGTCCGGTCGGCTCCATCGGCGATATTAGCTGTTTTTCAACATACGCGGCGCACTTGGTGGTAACGGGCGTCGGCGGGATTACCTGCACTAATCATCCCGCATACGCGCGCGTGCTCAAAAGTTTAGCGAATCACGGGCGCGACGGCATTTATACCTCCATTGATGATGATAAAAATCTTGATCAGCAGGGGCTTTTTTCGGTCGTCTCGCGCCGGTTCCGGTTTGAGCGCCTCGGATACAGTTTCCGCTCAACCGAAATGGAGGCGGCGTTGGGCGTTGCCCAGCTTGAGCGCTACAAGACCATTCTCTCGCGAAGACAGGCGAACGCCGCGCGTCTTATACGCGGGCTTACGCCATTTAAAAAATATATCCAGTTGCCGTGGCACCCGGCGTTGGTTGGACACGCCTTCATGATGTTTCCCATCGTCATTAGAAAAAAGAGCGGCATCAAAAAATCCGACCTTGTTATGTTTCTTGAGGAGCATAATATTGAAACGCGCGACATGCTACCCCTTACCAATCAACCCGTTTACAAAAAACTTTTTGGGGACGACATTGAGCATCGCTATCCCGTAGCGAAATGGGTGAACGAGAACGGGTTTTACATCGGGAGTCATCAAAAAATGACGCCGGACGAAATTCGGTATATCATACGGGCATGTAAGGAATTCTTCGGAAAAGCGCAGGCGTCCTCATGACCCTCATACGAGACGACTTCAAAAAAGAAGAGATAGTCCGCACCGGGCTCCTGTATACCGCAAGTGGCCTTGTTTCCGCGGGCATCTCAATGGTGGGTTCGCTTTATATTATCTATCACCTGACCATATATGAATATGGGGTGTTCCGCCTTGTTCTTTCCCTGATAGGGCTTTTTCAGGTGTTTCTGTTCTCCGGTTTCAACGATGTCATAAAGAACGACATCGCTCTTGCCGTTAAAGCCAAGGATCGCGCCCACGCGGGCCAGCTGTATTTTGAGTTCTTCACCGCGAAATTTTTTTTGGCGTTCACTGTATGGGCCGCTTTTTTTATTTTTGTCACCTACTTTTTAAGCGGACAGTACTACGACGGGCTCATCCGCGTCCTGCAGGTTTCTTCGCTTTTTATCTTCTTCCGGTTCTTAAATGATCAGCTTATGATCCTTTACGGCGCGCTTGGCGCTCTTTCCACGGTGTCGCGCATCAATCCGCTGTTTGACGCGATCAACGTGGTAACGCTCATTACCATTCTCACGGTACGCGAGCCCATCATTTGGTACGTGATACTTGCCAATGTCATATCGCAGGGCGTGAACATATCTATCAGCATATTCGTATTACGAAGCGATCTTCTGACGCTCTGGAGGGAATATGCCCTTGGCTGGCCGCACGCGATTCTTGCGATCATACGCGCGTATGGCAAGTGGTCAATTTTCACGAATATTTTGAGCGAGGCGCTGACGAACGGAAGGAATTACATCATAAAATTCCTCATTTCCACCGAGGCGGTCGCACTATTTAACGTCGCAAGCAGTATGTATCTGTACTTGGCGCTCCTGTTTCCGGTGCAAAAAGTGCTCGCAAATTTCCTTCCGTATAAACTGTCGTCCGGGAACGTGCAGAAAGAATATTTCGCTCTCGGTGTGAAATACTCAACGTACATCTACCTTGTCATGGTCGCGGGAGGTGCGGTCGGCGGCTCTTTGCTGGTGCATCTTTTTTTGCCGAAATACACGCCGTCGCTTCCGGTGTTTTACGTGATGCTTCTTTCAATGCTCGTGCTCGGCGTGCAGTATTTTTGCAATACGTACCTGCATGTGTTTCGCCAACAGCGCGCGATCTTTTTCCGCATGCTGGCAAAAGTCATATCGGCCGTCGTACTCCTGTTCTCCCTTACGCCGTTTTTCGGGCTCTACGCGCTTGGCATTGAGCATGTCGCGACGAATATTGCTATGACCGTTCTCATGTATTGGATGCTTATACGGATGTACCCCGATCTTACGCTTACCCTCCGCGATTTTGCGCTTCACCGATCAGATATAGCACTCTTTTTGTCGGTGATAAAAAAGGCGGTCGGGTGGCGCACAACATAGTGATATGAAACTCTACGAATACCAAGGAAAAAAACTTTTCAAGACATACGGCATCGCCGTCCCGAAAAGCGAGCGTATTTCTCCTGGAAAAAAGCGAGTGTCGCTTCGGGCGCCTTTTTTTCTAAAATCACAGGTGTTATCAGGTGCGCGAAAAAAACACGGCGGCATTGTGCGCGTGGTGCGCGCAAGCGAATTTCGGAAGGCGAGCGCGCGTTTATTTGTCAACGCCATCGGAGGGGAGCGCCCTCGCCACCTTCTTGCCGAAGAAGAGGTTCGCTGTGCCCGAGAACTCTATATCAGCATCAGTTATGATACGAGAACGCGCTCACCGGTGCTTGTGGTATCGCGAAGGGGCGGGTCGCGGATACTACCGGCTGTGGTATTTCCCATTGACCCGTTGTTCGGTCTGCCCGATTTTACCGTTCGCGCCGCTGTTGCCGCCTTAGAAATACCATCTGGCGGGCACGTCTCTTCCGTCATGCATTCATTGTGGGAACTTTTTTCACGAGAACACGCGCTTGTT
Source organism: Candidatus Sungbacteria bacterium RIFCSPLOWO2_02_FULL_51_17 (assembly GCA_001820785.1). GTDB lineage: Bacteria > Patescibacteriota > Minisyncoccia > Sungbacterales > GWA2-42-14 > 2-01-FULL-51-34. The sequence goes on along the minus strand of MHQW01000047.1, from coordinate 60,967 downwards.
GTCGAGATAAATCCGCTTTTCTATTTTCCCGACGGGCGATGCGTGGCGGGGGATGCCAAGGTCATCATTGATCCTGCGCATGGAGCCCCCGAAGCGCGCCGCATACTGCCACTTGGTGGTGATATCGCAGTTCTTGCATCCGGCGGCGGGGCCTCGCTCGTAAATTTGGATGTACTTATGAAATGCGGAGGCAGGCCTGCCGTCTACTCGGAGTATTCGGGAAATCCTTCGGCAGACGTTGTACGCGATCTTACGAAACGCGTACTGTCGCGCCCGGGGCTCAAGGGGTGCTGGGTGGTGGGTGGGCGCGCGAACTTCACCGATATTTTTGAAACGATGCGCGGATTTGTTGAGGGCCTTCGGCGCACCTCGCCGCGTCCCACCTACCCCATAGTTATTCGCCGCGACGGACCGCGCCAAGAGGAGGCATTTGCGTTTTTGCGCAGTGCCGCAAAAAAATATGGATACGATCTCGCCATGTTCGGCTCCGAGACCCCCATGTCTGAAAGTGCAAAAATAATAGTAGCGCGCGCATACACACAATGAGTATTCTTATAGATAAAAAAACGAGAGTCGTGATACAGGGCATCACCGGCAAAGAGGGGGCGCGTGCCGAGCGCGAGATGATGCGCTACGGCACGCCGGTGCTTGCTGGAGTAACTCCCGGAAAGGGCGGCATGAAAACATCCTCCGGCACGCGCGTCTATGACTTTGTTGCGGAAGCCGTCCGGAGGCATCCCGCGATCAACACTTCGCTTATTACGGTGCCGGCACCCTTTGTGTGTGATGCCGCTCTTGAGGCGATATGCGCCGACATTCCTCTCATCGTGATATTGAGCGAGGGCGTTCCCGTGTTTGATACGGCGCGCCTTCTTTCCGTTGCGCGTCTTTGTGGCGCACGCATCATCGGCCCAAGTTCGGTCGGCATCATATCGCCCGGCCGCGGAAAAATTGGAAGCATTGGAAGTTCCGAGAGCGGCGCTAAGACATTTTCCCGTGGTCCTGCGGGCGTCATCTCAAAAAGCGGTGGCATGGCGTCAGAAATTTCGCATATCCTTACGAAAGCAGGCATCGGACAAAGTGCTGTGGTGGGCATCGGCGGCGATCTTTTGATAGGATCTGATATGCGCGACTTGGCACTTCTTTTTGAGCGCGACCCCGATACCCGTCTTCTTGTGGTGTTCGGCGAAGTTGGGGGCGAGTACGAGGTTTTGCTTGCCGATGCCATGCGGCAGGGCTTCATCACAAAGCCGGTTGTTGCTCTGATCGGCGGATATTTTGCCGAAAAACTTCCGCACGAGACGATGCTGGGACATGCCGGCGCCATTGTCGGGAAGGGCCGGACAACGGCCCGCTACAAGGCGCATGCGTTGAAACAAGCCGGCGCCCACATCGCCGAAACCCCCGAAGACATTGCTGTGATCGCAAGAAAAATACTGGGCAGAAGAAAGAAGTAAATAAAAAAGGTACCTGACACCAAGTACCCAAGTACAATTACTAGATCAGAAGAGTCATGGAGTATTTCCGCTATGCCTCGGTAATCCTTCTTGAAAAACTCTTTCAGCACGAGACAGGCAACCAGCTGATGCCATATAATCAATCTTGGCAGATGAAAAAATGATTAACAAAACAAGAGCGACAATAAAATTAGAAGGGAGAAGCGTACCTGCGGATCAGGCAATGCAGTATACTATTGAGCGCGCAAAGGAGGCGCTCCAATGGTTAAAGGAAACTCAAAAAGAGTGACAGTATCGGCGTAACACGAAAGAAAATGGTGCTCAACTGGGTTTTCGGAGGCGGATTTTAGCAGATATAATTGCTATGTGTGTAGCTGTGCTTGTAGAAACGGGAGGTAGTGGACATTCGTTGCCAAAATCCTTTTATCCACACAAATTTATTGATAAATTTTCTTCGTTGCCGATTGTTAAAAAGTGCGTACTCAGTAGGCATTGTCGAGGTGCGCATGAGTCACGATCGTATGGATTTTTTGTTTCTCCTACAGAAATTTTGGAATCAGACCTAGAAAAATGGTTATCAGATGCAACCACTTTTGTTTGTGCTATCGGTCGGGAAAAAAAGAATAAAATAGGTGTCAGGTACCTTTATTTCCAGGTACTTTTAATTTCTATCATCAATCTATGGGAATAGAATCCCCAAACAAAGAGCACTGGTACCCGGAGAGGCCGCCCAATCCGATCGTCCGATTAAGCGAGCTTATTCCCGGCGCTGATACGCACGATCTTCGCACGGCTGAGATCGTCCGTGTTCTTGACCCGAAGGGGGCGTACGTAAGTTACAGCTCCTTTCTTGAGCCGGAGGGATTAACAGTGGTGAAGCTGCCGAAAGAAGAAATAGAGCAGCCAATATTAGATAGGATGTTGCGAGTTTGGCAGAAACCCGAGAATGGGAAAAAGAGCGTTGTCAGAGAAAAGAAATGAGGAAGTACAACTAAAAGTGTTCTGCAAAAATCCCACCGAAGTCGGGTTATCGTTTTTTTGTCAAGTGGAACGAAATCCTCAAAAGTGCTTTAATGTGCGCATGGACGCGGGTGACGAACAGGGTATTTCTCTTAGCGTCTGGATCTCTCGTATCGCGTTATCTTAAAACTAAAAGTGAAATTTCGTACGAATATCAGTAAAACGGTGAACGGCGTCCACTCCATCAGGGGGCGCGATATCGCAGAGCTTATTTCCACGCGCTCTTTTTCCGACGTCATTTTTTTGCTTCTGCGGGGCGACATGCCATTATCGCGCGAGCGGCGGCTTTTGGAAGCCCTACTGGTAGCGGCAACGGAAAATGGTATTGAGGCACCCTCGGTATTCATTCCGCGGATAGCCGCATCCACCGGCGCATCGTTTGAGGCCGCGATTGCATCGGGTATGCTTGCGGTGGGGAAACATCACGGAGGCGCGGTGCGGGACGCGGCGGAACTCTTGTGGCAGAAAAAAAGCCCTGCGGCGATCGTCGCTGATTTTTCCAAGCGTAAGGCGAGCATTCCCGGCTTCGGGCATAAACTATATAAAAAAGAAGATCCACGCGCAGAGGCGCTCTATGCCCGCGCGAAAGCACTTGGTTTTCCCTGCGCGTATTTCAAAAAGGCGCGCGCGATAGCGCGATTGCTTGAGAAGAAAAAGGGAAAAGCGCTCCCGTTGAACGTAGATGGCGCGATTGCCGCCGCGTCCCTTGAGCTTGGCTTTGATCGGCGCATCACCGGCGCATTTTTCCTTCTTTCGCGGATCGTGGGCGCGGCGGCACACGTACACGAAGAATTGCTTCAAGCAAACACCTATCACCGCCTTGAGGCAGGCGACATCATTTCCGAATAACGTTTTCCATCATGCATGACCTCAAAAAAAATATTCTTGGCGACATGAAGGCGTATCACATTGACGCCTCAGAGTTTTCACCTCTTCGCACGCTAAAATCCCTGCTGTATCTTTTGCGGAACTCCCCCGAATTTACCTGTGTGTTCTGGCTTCGCGTGAACCAATTTTTTTATACAAAACATGGGCGGCTCGCGCGATACATCACAAAGCGCATGAATATCGCGCGTATCTATCGGTTCGCAAACGACATTTCGTATAAGGCGGCGATCGGCCCCGGGTTTCGCGTGGTGCATATGCAGGGCATTGTGGTGGGGACGGGGGCGGTCATCGGGCGTAACTGTACGCTTCTCGGCGGCGTATCACTGGGAAAGAAGGATCGTCTTCCTTCCCCCATGCCTCGTCTGGGAGATAACGTCTATGTAGGTGCTGGGTCAAAATTGATTGGAGATATTGATATCGGGGATCATGTGGTCATCGGCGCATTAACGCTTTGCAATAAGTCCGTGCCCGCGAACTCTGTTGTGTACGGAAATCCAATGGTTGTCAAGGAGCGTACCGAAAACACCGGATGATCCACCACATGTTTCCAGAAGCATGACGACACAGAAAACAATTTTCATGCCCATTTATCATGGGCTTCAGTCGGCGATCATGTTGCAGACGGCCGCCATTCATGAACTGATGGCCGACCCTGCCCTTCGGGTGGTGGTTTTTTGCCGTCCCACGAAACTTGAATATTACCGGAACACATTTAAAGGATATTACCCGCGATTGCTATTTGAGGCGGTGCCGGTTCAACAGGAACGCACCATGACCGAAAAAATACTGAAATTTATCGCCGCGAACCTTCTTGATACTTGGGACGTGTATTATCTTCAGTCAAAGCGCCTACTCAATAATGGAAAACGTTTTGAATATATCGCCGAGCGCGGCATCTCAAAGGTGTTTGGCGGTTCGCGAATACTGCGGCGCTTGTTTCGCGCGGCAGATCTCCGCCTGACCACAAGCTCCGTGTACGACGACTATTTTGATAAGTACCGGCCCGAAGCGGTGTTTGCCTCCGATGTTCTGGGACTCAACGCGAACGATTCAATCCTTCTTCGCGAGGCGAAACGCCGCGGCATTAAAACGGTGGCGATGGTCCGCTCATGGGACAACCTTACTTCAAAGGGCGTTGTTCGCGTCCAGCCGGACGTTTTGCTTGTACAAACAAAGCGCATGGCCGATGAGGCCGAGCGTCTTGCCGATATGGCGTCTAGCGCCATTCGTACGGTCGGCGTGCCGAGTTTTGATCACTACTTCGGGTACCGGCCAAGCCCGCTCGAGGAGTTCTACAAAAAAGCGGGGCTTCCCGTCGGAAAGCGCTTTATTTTTTTCTCGCCGCTTTTTGAGATGTATACCGATTCAACGGTTGCGATCTTGAAATTTCTTGAGGAGAAGATACAAAGTGGCGTCTTGCCCTCCGATCTTGCGGTCCTTGTTAGGTATCCGCCGAGCTATACCTCGCGCGATCTTCCCGAATTTGCGGGAAGCAAGGTCATTTATTTCGTGCAACCCGGCCAGAAATTTCCCGACACCAAAACGCGATATGATTGGGAGTTCAACGGCGACGACAAGCAGCATCTTGCCGATACGATCCACTACTCCGCCATTACGGTGAATTTTGTTTCAACAGTTACGATAGAGGCCGCGGTGCTGGGCCGCCCCGTTATCAACTTGTGTTTTGAGACGATGCCCAACGCCCCTGTGACGAAAAGTTTGGCGATGCTCTACAAGCAAGACCACATCCGTCCGCTTCTTGCGATTGGCGGATTTAAACTTTCGCGCTCATATGACGACTTGGTGCGGGATGTGCGGGCGTGTCTTGAACACCCGGACGAAGAGGCGGCACGCCGAGGCGATCTCATCCGTGAATATGTTGGGGAGCTTGATGGAGGCGCGGGAAAGCGTGTTGCGGGGGCCATTCGCGATGCGGTGTATACGGTTTAAAAGCTCGCATAGTGTAACAAAAAGTGCGCACAACCCATTATATATGCATATGACAGAGGAGCTTCACACAATGCTTGATTCGGGCAGGACCATGATAGTCGCCGAGATCGGCAAAAATTTCATACAAAGCGAACGCGAGGAGCCCGTTTCCCGCTATCTTGAAAAGGCGGTAACGCTTGTCACAGCCGCTCGCGACGCGGGGGCGAACGCGGTAAAATTCCAAACGCATAACCTTGCCGATGAACAGCTTGATATTGATGTTGATTCGCCGCACTTCAAGGGGCACAGCCGCTACGAGTGGGTGAAGCGGAACGAGGCGGCGACTCCCCTGGAGGACTTCTGGAAACCTCTTCGCGAGAAGTGCCGGGCGCTCGGCGTCATTTTTTTTTCAACGCCGATGTCGCGCGGCGCGGCAATCAAACTTCATGCTCTCGGCGTGCCGTTCTGGAAGGTGGCGTCCTCCGACATCCTTGATTTCCCGATGCTTGAGTTCATGGCGGGAACGAGAAAACCCATCATCATTCCCTCCGGCATGTCAACGCTTGAAGAACTTGACCAGTCCGTTGAATTTTTGAAAAAGAGATGGGCATCGCTTGTGGTGATGCACGCGATTTCCCGTTACCCGTATCCGGCGGAGGATTCAAATTTGCTCACCATTCCGTTTTTCCGGAATCGCTACTCCGGCATTCCGATCGGATTTTCCCAGAACTCGCCGTGGGTGGAGCCGGCGATCGCGGCGGTGGCCTTGGGCGCAAAGATCATAGAACAGCACTTCACGCTTGACCGCGCCTTCTGGGGGCCCGATCACAAAGTATCCATGGAGCCGTCGGAATTTCGCCGTATGGTCGCGGGTATCCGCGGCATGGAGTACGATTCAATGAAAAAAGCGCGCTATCTCGGAAGTTCCGCGGTTGCAAAATATCTTGGAAGCGGCGGTAAAACGCTTCAGGAAGGTGAGACGCATTTTCGTCCGTTGTTTCGCAAGGCGCTTATTGCTGGGAGCGATATACCCGTTGGCGTCGCGCTCACCAAAGACATGATTTATGCCATGCGGCCGCAGGCGTATGCCGCAGGAGCCCCCTCAGAGGAGTTTGAGCGGTTTCTCGGAAAGACCCTGCGCCGCCCCGTCGCGCGCTACGAGCCCCTACGCCTTGAGGATGTTGTCTGATCTCCGGTTCCACGCATTCATGTCATGAAAAGGAAGATCTGCTTTATCATCACGAACTTTATCCACTACAGCAGAAACCTGCTGGTATTAGACGAGCTCAACAGGAGGCCCGATGTGGAACTGCACGTCGTTTTGGGAGGAGCGGCGGTCGGCGCCAAATATGTCGCACACTCGGCGAACATCACCGATGCGATGCGCCGGAACGGTTTTCAGCATATTCACCAGGTTCATTTCAATCTTGAGGGGTCTGACGGCGTCACCAAGGCGAAAACGGCGGGTCTCGGTATGATTGAATTTGCCTCGGTGTTTCAGGCGGTTTCCCCCGATCTTGTGGTGATCCGTGGAGACCGGTTTGAGACCCTTGCGGCCGCCGCCGCGGCCGCGTTCATGAATGTTCCCGTCGCACACATAGAGGGCGGCGATGTAACTGGCACGATAGACGAATCGGTGCGCCACGCCGTAACGAAACTTGCGAACATCCATTTTCCGACGAACGAACCCGCGCGTGCCCGTCTCGTGCAGATGGGCGAGCGGAAGGAGCATATTTTTAATTATGGAAGTCCGGACGTGGAAGTTGTCAGAACATATGCGGCATCGGGGCGCGGCGCGCCCGACCTTTCGCGAACGGGGAGCGGCGCTGCGATCAACATGAAGGAGGATTTTCTCATTGTCATGTTCCATCCGGTAACATCCGAGGTGGAAAAACTCTCCGACGAGACCCAGGTGCTTCTTTCCGCGGTACATGGCATCGGCATGCAGACGCTCTGGTTCTGGCCGAACTTTGACGCGGGTGCCGAAGAAATATCGCGCGAACTTCGCATGTTCCAGAACCGCGAGAAGGACCATCGCATCAGATTTTTACGCTACCTTCCGCCGGAGGATTTCATAGCGCTTCTGGCGAACGCCCGGGTGCTTCTCGGTAATTCGTCCGCGGGCATCAAGGAGTGTTCAATCCTCGGCGTTCCCGTGGTGAATGTGGGAACCCGCCAAGACGGCCGTCTTCGCGCCGCAAATGTCCTTGATTGCGACATGGATGCCGACGCCATTGTGGCCGCTACGAGAAAACAGCTTTTCGTCGGCCGGTACCCAGCTCTAAGCCCCTATGCGGGCGAGGGAACTTCCAAAAAGATCGCGGAGAAGCTCGCGACGGTTGCTTTGTACACGCAAAAGAAATTTGCGGAACACGAAACGTAACTAGAAACTAGTAATTAGGTATTAGAAATTTCCCCATGTATTTTTGTTTAGAAATTAGATACTAGTAATTAGAAATTTTCCCCCCATATGTCTTCTTCTCCAGCTATTCTCGCTGTCATTACGGCTCGCGGTGGCTCAAAAGGGCTTCCCGGCAAAAATATCAAGGTGCTTATGGGAAGGCCGCTTATTGCGCACACCATTGATGCCGCGCGCAACAGCCGGCTTCTTACGCATACCATCGTTTCAACCGACGATCCCGATATCGCGCGTGTGGCGAAGGAGTGGGGAGGCGCTGTGCCGTTTATGCGCCCCGCAGAGCTTGCTCGGGACACAACCCCGCATCTTCCCGTCATGCAGCACGCCGTCTCCTTCATGGAAGAGGCCATCGGTGCTCCGTTTGAGTATGTTGTCATTCTTCAGCCGACGTCCCCCTTTCGCACGGCAGAAGATATAGATGGAACGGTTCAGAAACTTATTGAAACGGGGGCGGATAGCGCGGTAAGCATTGTGCAGGTTTCATCGGGCGAGCATCCTATCAAAATGAAAAAACTTGAGGGAGACCGCGTTTTGCATTATGCTATTCCCGAACCGGAGGGGACGCGCCGCCAGGAATTTCCCCCGGCGTACAAACGCTCGGGCGCCGTATATGCGATGAAGCGCAACACGCTTATGAAGGAAGGTAAGCTCTACGGCGCGCATGTCGCGGGATACGTCGTTCCGAAAGAGCGTTCAATTGATATTGATGATGAGTTTGATTGGATTCGCGCTGAATATATGGTAAAAAAGATGGAGGCGCGGGGCGAGAGCGTCTAGTGCCCCCGCTTTTTCCGGGGCGAACATATAATGAGGAACATAATGAACAAAAAACCCGCGGTCGGCATCGTAGCGCTCGGCATGGTCGGCGATCAGTTGCGGCGGTGGTTTGCGTCCAAGGGGCATCCCATGTATGCCTACGACAAGTTCAAGGGCGTGGGCGCGCTTTCCGATCTTCATGCGGCGGATGTCATTTTTTTGTGTTTGCCGACGCCGCACTCCAAGAAACATGTGTGGGGTGTTGATCTGTCGTCCTTTGAGCTTGTGGCGAAATTTTTCACGCATCCGAAAACATTTGTCGTCAAATCAACGGTGCCGCCAGGCACGACCGCACATCTGCAAAAGCGCTTTCCCCGACACCGCTTTTTGCATAATCCTGAATTTTTGACCGAATCAACCGCCTGGTATGACTTCATACATCCGGTTGCGCAACTGGTCGGCTACACGCACAAAAGCAAGGGGCAGGCGGCGCGGGTGCTTGCCATGCTTCCGCGGTCAAAAACAGAGGCGGCGCTTTCCTCTGAAGCGACCGAAATATTCAAGTATGCCCGAAATGCGTATTTTGCGAACAAGGTTATTTTTGCAAATCACGTTTACGATCTTGCCGGCGCCTTTGGCGTATCCTACGACTCTCTGAAAGACATTATGAAAAAAGATCCGTGGATCGGCGCCAATCATCTTGAGGTCGTCCACCGCGGGTATCGGGGCTTTGGCGGCAAGTGCCTTCCGAAAGATCTCAAAACGCTTATTCGCGTCATGAGAGCGCGCCATGTGGACGCCGAAGTGTTTGAGGCCGTGGATCGGTCAAACGGAAAACTCCTTTCAAAACAAAAACTTGAGAAGACCCTTAACACTTATTGGCTTAACAATACCAACGCGCGGGAGGCCTAGCGGAATGCCGCGTCCCCGCATAACCGGTTTGCATCTATGATAACGGCACATGGTTTTTTGTGGGAAGCCGCGTGGAGCCGTATTGAGCGTATCGGCGAGCGGCGGTACGGCGTTACTCTGTATGTGTCAATACTTTTTTTGGCGATTATGTCGCCTCTTTTATTTTTTGGGCGCATGGTGTTTGATCAGGATCTGCTGTACCAGTTCTATCCATATTTTTATTTTTTCCGCGGAGCGCTTGAATCGGGCGAGTCGTTTTTGTGGATGCCCGCCGCATTTTTCGGATTCCCAAGTTTTGTGAGCCATGCCAACAGCATTCTTTCTCCCGTGTCCTGGGTGTTTGTACGGCTTGTGCCCGCTCCCGAAAATTATCACTGGCTTGTGTTTTTTTATGTCGTGCTTGGCGTGCTCGCCGCCGATGCGTTTTTACGTACGCTCGGCATATCATTTTGGGGGCGTTTCCTCGGGTGCATCGCGTATGCGACAAGCGCGTTCTTGTTCAATCTTGATATTTCCACGCACGCGGCGCTGTTTCTTCTGCCGTTTTTGTGCACTCTTGTCATGGCTCTTGAACGGGGAACCATGCGTCCATGGTGGTGCGTTCTGATTGGGGGCCTGGGAACAGCGCTTGCGTTCTCTTCCGCGTTTTACGGATTTTTTGTGCAAGCATTCTTCGTGGCAGGTCTTTTCGCTTTGTATCGCGCATGGGCATCGGACAATAGCCGCATGCGGATGCGCATTATCTTTGGTTTTGCGTTACTTGCCGTGTTCGGCGTAGCGCTTTCTTTCCCACAACTCTATTGGGCGGGGGTTTTTTCGGGTCTTTCCGATCGCGCAGGCGGTCTTTCCTATGAACGCGCGGCAACTCTTCCCATGATGCTTGGGGATGCTCTGCGCCTCTGGTTCCCGTACTTTCGGCTGAACGTCATCGCGAACGCCGAGGCGTCGTTCTCATATGGGTTTCTTCCGCTCTTTTTCCTGTGCGTGTCGTTATTCCGCCGCCGGGAAGACGGCATTCGCCGTTTCTTTTTCTGGCTTTTTGCGCTGTCGCTTCTGGCAAGTATTCAGTACTCGCCGCTCTTTTGGATCCTCCAAAAAATTCCCGTGCTGAATTACTTCCGCGGGCCGTCCCGCTGGATGTTCGTGGGCGCGTTCGGGGCGACGGTCCTTATCGCAAGCGCTGTAGACCAGTATGCGCGATCGGGTCATGGGGAGGGGACCATGCTCTATCGGCGGTTCAGCCGCCTCTCGACTCTGTTTCTTGGCGTGGCCGTTGCGGGGTCGCTCGTGCTCACAGTATTCGGTGCCGAGGTTATGGCGATCTTGAAACGACTTTTTTTCGCCTACTACTATCCGCATACGTCGCAGGCGCTTGAATCTGCTCAATACGAATGGCTTGTGGAAAAGTATTTCCACGACATCGGGCGCACAGTTGATCTTTTTTCACCCGGCGTTATCGCCTCCTTTGGCGCAATAGCCGCGGGCCTTCTTCTGATTCGGTCTTTCCGGCGCGGAAGGATGTCTGCGGTTGCGTTCGTACGGGGAGCGGGGGTTGTGACCGCCGTAAGCATGGCGCTCATCCTTTTCTTTTTCTATCCGCTGTTTTCAAAAGAACGTATCGGCGAACGAACGCCTGTTATCGCATATCTTGAAACGCATCCGGGGACCGCGCTGTCGTTTCTTTCGCGCCGGAGCGAGAGTGAGTTTTCTTCCGACCCCGGCGGCATTCCTGTTGAGGCGAAAGTCCGTTCGGCCATCGCATCTCTTTCGCCTAATACCGGCATCTATTTTGGCATTCGCACGGTAGGGTATAACGACAATCTTCTTTCCGCGCGGGCGCGGCGCGTCCAGAATATGTTTGAGGCGTTGGAAGGAATGGCGGGGGCAACCGCGGATGAAAAAATTGCAGAATTCAAAAAGCACAAGCCGTTTTTAGATATTCTCGGCATCCGCTACATCATAAGTTCGTATGACATCGGATACCCGTTTGTGGCTGTCGCGTCGGCGCCGCATCCGGTGGAATATGGATACAGCGCATATCTTTTCCGGAACCCCGACGCGCGCCCGTATGCGTACGCCGCAGGATTCGTGGAGATCGTCGGTGGCGGTGGAGACGAGATATTTTCGCGAATGACCAAGTCCGTGCCGGACGCCACGGTGTTCCTTGAGTGCGGCGAATGCCCACAAGGACACATGGATGCAACAACGGTGGATGTCTTGCAAAAGCAGAATGGCCGCCTCATGCTTTCCTCCAGCGTAAAAGGAGCCGGCGTTCTTGTCGTAAGTGAATTTGCCGTCCCCGGATGGCGCGCGACCATCAATGGCACAGCAGTGCCCATCTATGTCGCGAACGGAGTATTCATGAGCGTGGTGGTCCCGGAAGGAACATCAACCATTGAATTCCAGTATGAACCGTTTACTATCGCAAACCTATTATGAAGGCCATTATTCTTGCGGCAGGCAGGGGAGTGAGGATGTTGCCGCTTACAAAAACAATTCCAAAGACGATGGTCCCGGTCGCGGGGAAACCCATCTTGCGGCATATTCTTGAGGCGTTTCCCCGCAAGGTGGATGAGGTTATTATTGTTATCGGATACAAAGGAGAAAAAATACGGCGTGCGTTCGGCAGAATGTGGCACGGAAAAAGTATTAGGTATGTAGAGCAAAAAAAACTAAACGGCACAGCAGGGGCGTTGTTATGCGCAAGACACCTCATCGCTCATGGCGAACGCTTTATTATTATCTACGGCGACGAGATACCAACGCGCGGGGAAATGAAAACGCTTCTTTCGCATGAGTCGGCGTGGCTCTGTCATAAGGTTGATGACCCGCGGCAATCGGGTGTGCCGACGATAACGCCCGCGGGGCGCATCACAAGTGTCGTGGAAAAGCCGAAGCGCCCGAAGTCCCTCTATGCCGTTGGCGGAGCGCTGGTCGTAACGGCCGATATTTTTTCTTTTCGGTCGGTGCTTCACAAAAACGGTGAGTACTATCTTTCCTCAATGATGAACCGATACCTTCGGTGCCACAATGTTACGGCGGTTCGCGGCCGCACGAACCTTTTTTTCAGCACTCCTACCGATGTGGACAGGTTCAATAAAAATCAGTATAGTCGTAGACACACCGCACGTTGACATGAAGAAGGGTCATCTATGAGGCGCCAAAAGGTGCTTCTTGTCTATCCGCCGAACCAGTTGATGGCGATTGAGACGCCGCGGCCCGATGGGTCGCTTGGCCCGCTGTATCTTGCCGCCGCCCTTGAGCGGGCGGGGTATGAGACGGACGCGCTTGACTGTTCCGTCGGCGGCCCCGGAGATACGCTTGAAGAGACGTTTTACCGGAGCGTTATGCAGGAGAACGGTCTTACGAGGATCGGTATGTCGTACGAGAAGATCAGGGATTTCATCGCCGCGGGGAAGTACGATGTCATCGGCATCAACTCCAACTTTACGCCGCAGACGCGCATGGCCCTTGAGGTCGCGCGCGCCGCGAAAGAAGCACGGCGTGACATCACCGTGGTTGCGGGCGGCGTGAACGCCAGAAATCTTCCCGACCGTTTTTTGAAAAGCGGCGTAGTTGATTATGTCGTGCTGACGGAGGGCGAGAACATTCTTCCCGCACTCGTTCGGTGCCTTTCTCAAGGACAGGCCCCGTCGTCGGCGGTTCCCGGCATCATGTTTCTCTCGGGCGGCAGGATATGTACGCGGCCTCTCGGCACCGGCGTGACGTATGACGATCTTGATCTCTTGCCATTTCCCGCATGGGAAAAACTGCCGTTTGAAAAATACGATCGCATCGCCTCTCCGCACGGCGTTATTGCAAGCCCCGACCAGCGCTATGCTCCGCTCATGACGTCGCGCGGATGCCCGTTCAAATGCGCCTTCTGCCATATCTCGCTTGAAAAGGAGAACGCGGCGGATTCCGGCGGTATCGGGAACTATCGCATGAAGTCGGTTTCGCGCGTGCTGGAGGAGATCCTTGTGCTTAAGGGTCTTGGCGTGAAGAAGTTATATTTTGAGGATGATAGTTTGCTTGCAAAGAAGGCGCGCGTCAAAGAAATATTTGAATGGCTTCTGGGTCACGGTCTGAAAATTGCCGATGTGAACGGCGTTAACCTCGTTCATTTTTTGAAGGGCGGAAAAGGCGGGCGACCGGAGATTGACCGTGACTATCTGGAACTTCTGAAGGCGGGCGGGTTTGACCAGATCGTATTTCCGGTGGAGTCGGCGTCCCAGCGCATTCTTGATACGTACGCGACGGCAAAACTTGATCACGCGAATCTTGATGTCATTGAGCTCGTGCGCCTTGCGCGCGAGGTGGGAATCCTGTGTCCCATCAACATGATGATAGGGTTCCCCGACGAGACAGAACAGGAGATGCGCTCTTCCATTGAACTTGGCAAGCGCCTGGTGGATGCGGGTGCGCCCTACTGCACATTCTTTATCCCCATTCCATTTCCGGGGAGCGCGTTGTATGAGATCGCGGTACGTGGCGGCCATCTTGATCGGAACTTTGATCCCGACACGATGAATTGGAAGCGCGCCGTTATGAAGGGTACCGTGGTGCCGCCCGAGCGCGTTGAAGAACTTCGCGACTGGGGGTGGCAGACGGTGAACACAGAACAGCACGTTGCCGAGCGTCTGCGCCAAAGTACCGGTGCCCGCTGGCAGGAAAAATAAACCGCACATCCGTGCGGTTTTTGAATAACTCGGCAAAACCGTATGAAGCGTGGGGGGGGGTATTGTGGCGCTGTTGGGGGTATATACATGGCTACGACAAACTGAGAGAGTATCTTCTGGAACTAAAAATGAAAACATGATCAAATGTCCCTTTCTTATTCTCTAATTCGCGCGAATAAGAGAATAGTTTGCAGGGAGGGAATATATTTGCTACGGATACTCGCATGAAGGAACGCCATTTGGAAAAAATAGTAAAAGCGCTTGCTAATCGCCGCCGCCTTGCGATTATGCGGTATCTGAAAGCAGAAAAAGAAGCGACCGTCGGCGATATCGCGGGTGCCATTAAATTATCGTTTAAGGCGACGTCAAAGCATTTGCAGATTCTTTCCTCCGCCGATGTTGTAGAGCGAAACCAGCGGGGTCTTAGTGCGGATTATCATTTGTCCCCGGAACAAAATCCTGTCGTTCGCGCTCTTATTTCTATTCTCTAACTCTTACCATGGATGGGTGTCTGCCATTTTCTTATTCTCTAATTCGCGCGAATAGGCGAATAAACAATTTGGTGCGTTGGAAGTAGAGAATAGTTTCATGCTGTCGTGCAGATGTTTTTCTTTGAGTGCGGCTCGGTAATGTGGGGTACCTGTACTTTTTCAGTATTTGGTGGTACGGTACAGACATGGTAAACGCCTCGGAAAGGGATGTTGCTGGCGCGGGGCAAAACGCTAGCGGTCCCGCTAATGCTTATACGGATGCCATCTTTTTGAAAGACGGCTATTTTTGTTTTTGGCATTTTCGTATGCCTAGCACCTTGAAACGCGCCGGTGTTATCGTCCTCTTTTTTGTGGTGCTGACAGTGCCCGTCATCACGTTTGGTACCGCGATCCAGACGTACGCTTTTGATATGGAATATTTGAACGAGAGTAAAACGGCCGGAATACTTCGGCCGAAGTATTGGACTGTTACCGAGGAAAAGTACATCGCAACGAATGGCGCTACCAGGCGGCTGGTTGTTCTTAAGGACCAGGCGGAGCAGGGGAGCCGCATCGCGAAATATGTGTATCTGATAAGCTCTACTCCTTCCGGTATATTTGATCTTCCAGTACCCGTCGTAACGCGGGTGTCTCAAAAAGATCTCGTGAACTATTATATAGATCAGGCCCTGCGCTCATCCGTTGGCGCGCGCGTCATCTCCGCAAGCATCAAGGATCGCAATGGTGAAAAAGTATACTCGGTTGAGTGGAGCCGCCTTTCCGCCGGCAAGATCCGCTACCGGGTTTTTGATGAGTTCATTTTTCATGGTGACACGACATATCAGGTTCATGCCGAATATTCCGAGAACTTTCCAGTGCTTCGCGAACGTATCACGCGCATTGTTCAGTCCATCAGATTTATAAAAAACTAGCATGTACGTTTTTTTACAAAAGACAATTCATGTGCGTTTGGGTCTTCTCATCGCTTTTGCGTGTACGTTCCTTGCCATTGGAGGGTCTGCCCGTGCGGTGAGTCAAAACGTGAACATAACGATCACCCCCGACTTCAAAGCAAACGGTCTTTGGTCATTGCCCGCTGACACAAAAGGTGTCAATGCCTACGGGTTCAATGAGAAGCTTGAAAATTTCGGTGCGACCGGTGTTACGTCGTATCGGTTCAGGTCGGCGGCAAACGACAAGGGCCCCCTTACGACGACCGATGAGGCGAGCACGATCATTGTTCCCAATACATACACCAGCGATTCGGGTATTAAGAATCTTTATATAACCTACGATATTACGACAGCGCTCACCAAACCGGTCGCGCTATACGAATTTTGGGTCGCAGGCGGGGGCTATTTCTTTTCTCCGAAGGTAACGATCACCTATCCCAGGGGGTGGAAGGTGCTCTCGGTGTGGCCGTCTGCCACAGTGACTGATCAGTCAATTTCCATCACGTATCCCACCGATACCGCATATGTTTCTCCGGTTCTTGTCGCTTTTACTCCCGCGGACATTGGTTCCGGCAACACCATAAAAACAGTTGGGCGCTACACGCTTATTGGACCGGTTGCGTCTGTCGCAAAACTTGAGGCCGCTGTTTCCGGGATGGCGTTTCTTGACGACGTGCTTGCAACATCACTCGGCATAAAGGCGCCGGAGAAGATCGTTGTCTACGCGGCGGATCTTACTAGCGTTGACGTCGGGTACGAGGCGGAGGCGCTGGCGGCGAAACCGAATGTCGTACTTTATAACAAGGAGTTTCTTGATAAGCAGGCGCTGTGGGAGGTGAAATCCATCTTGGCCCACGAAGTTGCTCATCTTGCCGAAATGGATCAGCGGCTTTTTAAGGGAGCCACATACATCGCACCGTGGTTCAAAGAGGGCGTTGCTGTATTTGTTGAGAATCAGGCGCGGCCATACATTTTTTCTAATGCGAAGGAGCAATCCCTTGCCGATCTTACGAACCGCACGCACATGTTTGGCGCAAAAGAACTCAAAAATAGATACGACAGGCCGTTTGATTATCTTTTTGAGGGTGGAGTGGGATCTCCCGTGTACGATGCCTACACGCACTCGGGAGTTCTGCTTGCGGATTTTTATACACGACTTGGCGTAGATGGGATGGTAAAACTGTTTAGCGTGCTCAAAGGGAAGGACGCATCACAAGTGAATCCGCTTCATGATTCTGATGTTCTCGTGAGTACACTGGCATCTTTCACTAAGCTTCCTGCCGATGAGCAAATGTTTCCGCACAAGAACAGTAAGAATTTTGAGCAGGATGTCATAGCGCTGGTACATCCCGAGTACTCCGGTGCGGATACCGACGCTCTCGTACAGTACATACAGCAGAGCGTTCCGAAATATCTTGACGGTGCGGTCACGAGTGGCGCGTCTCCGACGCCGATCACCGCTCCATCGCTCGCTCCTTCTCCTTTGCCCGCATCCTCTCCCCGGGCCGTCACCAGCGTTGCCGGGGCGTGCGTTCTTACAAGAACATTGGTGCTTGGGGCGCGGGACTCTGCAACTGGGGGCGAGGTTTCAAAATTGCAAACATTCCTTGTTAAGGCAGGACATCTCAATGCCGACCTTGTTACGGGATATTTTGGGAATATGACGCAGGCGGCGGTCCGCGCATGGCAGAGCGCCAGCGGGATTGTCTCAAGCGGAACACCTGCGACAACGGGTTTCGGTGCCATAGGCCCTAAGTCGCGCGCTGCACTCGCCAGCCAGTGCGGTAAGTGATTTAGTGAGATCGTTCCAGTCATTTTAGCCCTTACGTTTTATCAAATGGTATGACAGATACATTCATTCGTTATTGGGTGTACGGGACCATCGGGGTCATCGCGTTCGTCTTGGGCATTATTGTGATGCAGCTTTCCCGTTCTGATGACGTGGGATCCAGAGGCATATCAGGAGCGGATTCTTGCAATGTCGCGCTCATACGGGCCCAAGGACAGTTGTATACCTACACGTGGCTTGCTCCGGCTGGCTCCGAGGAAAATAGCGGCAACTCACCGGGGCTTGCGATTAGCGCGGAAGATATTGTTCGCCAGATATCCAACGCGAACCAGGATCCGGCAATTGAAGCAGTCGTGTTACAGGTAGATTCAACGGGCGGCAGCGTTGTTGCCGGTGAGGAGATCGCAAATGAGCTTCGCCGTGTTTCAAAACCATCAGTCGCGCTCATCAGAGCCGAGGGTCTTTCGGCTGCATATTGGGCGGCATCGGGGGCGAAAACGATATTTGCTTCCGGAAACTCCGAGGTGGGGCATATCGGTGTCACCGCATCATACGTTGATCAGGCCCGATTTAACGAGAGGGAGGGGTACACATTCCACACACTTTCTACCGGGAAGTATAAGGACATATTTAATACGAGCAAGCCCCTTCCGGAATATGAGCGGGTAGAGATCATGGCGGGACTGCGCGTGATGATGGATAATTTTATCAAGGCGATCAGCGTGAATAGAAATATTCCAGAAGACGCGATCGGTGACGATATAAGAAGTGCCACGGTGTTCACTGGGCCCGAGGCGATTGAGGCAAAACTGGTTGATTATATCGGCGATCGTGAGGATGTCCGCGCATTTCTTGCAAAAGGCCTTGGCAAGGATCCTGCAGATATTACGTTTTGCGATTATTAATTAACTCCATCATATGTTTTTTGTAGAAACCGAAAAAGTTGATCTGGACCGCGCGCTTAATGTCTTTTGGATATACATTGGTCTTATCGCGGCGGGAGTTGTGGTGTCATTACTTCAGCTGGAGTATTCCATTTTCATTCCATTTGAAATCGTTACAACTCTGTTGGGGTTCGGGTTCGGATATGTTGTTACAATGGGTTTCCGGCAGCTTGCGAAGGCGCATAACGCCATCGGGCTTTATCGTTTTATGCTTGTTGCCTTCATCGTGAGTGTTGTTGTGGATATTGTAGATACCGGTTACGGCATTCTTTTTTATGCACCGGGTGAAGTTTCTCTGGGGTTGGTTGTTGTGACAGAGCTCGTGATTGCCGGAATATTTCCGATCGCATACGGCTACTGTATCGGTACATTGCCCATGGTCTTTGGGAAGTTGCCATTTTATGCGCGGATCATGAACATGGGAATCGCCCTGTTCCCTTTTTCAATGCTTCTTGGCATGTGGCTACAGGGAGTGAATAATGGCATGGATATTCTTTTTGGGCTTGGGATATTAGCGGGCGTTGTGTTCTGGGTTATTTCTTGGGTCATTGACTATCGCATACTCAAACGCGCCGTTGAAGTACGCGATAGCCCCGGGGCGGCATTGGCGAACGGTTCTACCCTTGAAGAAAAGAAACTACATGGGCTTCGCGGTTGGCTCATTCTTGTGGCCCTCGGACTCCTTGTTGCTCTTTGGCGTATGGCGACCACTCTCTATGCCGACATCAATGTTCTGGGAAGCGAGAACTACCAAGCCCTCTTTGATCCCGCATCCCCGGTCTATGTGGAAAACCTTGGCCTGCATCTGAAGCTAGAATTTGTCTTTGTTCTCGTTCTTTTTATTGGTGCGGCATGTTCAGCGGTTCTGTTTTTCATGAAGAAGAAGATCTTCCCGGTTTTATATATGTGCTGGTTGCTTTTGGGACTTTTATTCGCTGCATTTGAGGTCGTCATGCCATCCTTTCTTGTGTTCGCGTCTCCCGACACCGAGAAGGCAATGATGGATGTTTTTTCTAGCAATACGCCGATGCTCGCAGGGGCGATCGTGGGGGCGCTGATCTGGATCCCCTACATGCTTCGCTCAAAGCGTGTTACGGCAACGTTCATACAGTAGGCAGAGCGTGTTGATATACAAAACAGCACTGCGCTCATGCGCAATGCTGTTTTGTAATCAGAGATACATACACATTTTCTTATGGTGCGGCAGTCGCCGTCTTCTTGTTCCCTCATTCCCGTCCCAGGTGGGCAGGTAGGTAGGCGAATAGCGCGGATACAGTGACTTCTCGCAATGATTTTCTTCGGTAGTTGCGGAATTGCTTGATTTTTACTATCATTCATTGAGTAATAACGCATTGCCTTATGGCGAATGAACACCCAAAAATATCCGTGGTTGTACCCGTATTTAATGAGGCAGCAACCGTTCAAGAACTGCATCGCCGGATCGTCGCGGCCTTACGCATGCAGCCGGAGCCATACGAGATCATCTTTGTGAACGACGGCTCGCGCGATCGCACTGGAGAGGCGCTGTCGCTCCTGCGGCCACTGAAGGTCGTAACGCTTGCGCGAAATTATGGGCAGACGCCCGCGCTTGACGCCGGCATTCACGAGGCGCGTGGCGATGTCGTCGTTCTTCTTGATGCCGATCTTCAGAACGATCCAAACGACATCCTCCTTTTCCTAAAAAAACTTTCCGAAGGATGCGATGTGGTTGTTGGTTGGCGGAAGAAACGGCACGACGCGCCGTCACGACTGTTATTCTCCGCGTTTGCGAATTTTTTTGCGCGTGTTTTTCTCGACGTGCCTCTGCATGATTTCGGGTGTGGGTTGAAGGCGTATCGCGCAAGTTATATTAAACATTTTCGTTTGTGGGGGCACGCCCAGGTGTTTTTGCCTGCGGTTGCAAAAGAGCGCGGCGCCCGCATCTGCGAAGTTCCGGTAGCGCATTTTCCGCGCGGGGCCGGCTCGTCAAAGATCCGTGTCATGTCCATGATAAAAGGCAGCTTTGATCTTCTTGGTATTGTCTTTTTTGTGAAATATTTTTCAAACCCCCTTCGCTTTTTTGGGGGATGGGGGCTTGCGTCATGCGTTGTAGCGGTTCTTTCCTTTGGTGCCGCGATCGTCCTCAAATTTTCCGACATCCGTGATTTTACCGAAACGCCGCTACCTGTTGTGGGAACGCTTTTCGCTATTTTGGGTGTCATATTGTTCATGATGGGTCTGTTTGCCGAAGCCCTGTTGCGCATGTACTATGAGATGACCGCACGTTCCCCTGAGCACATCCATAAGGTAGAGAACAATGACACATAAGCCGCGGATACTTCTTATCGGCATGGGGCGGTTCGGTCGCCACTATCTGCGCTTGCTCAAAGAACACGAGCGGCAAGGGGACATAACGCTTACGGGTGTTGTAGTGAGGACCGCTCTTTCAAAAAAAAATATTGAAGAGACGGAGGGTGTCCTCGCGTATACGAAATTGAATGCGCGCCTCCTTTCATCCGTGGATGCGGCGATTGTCGCCACTCCCCCAAAAACGCATGGCGCTATTGTGCGAAAAATTCTTTCGCGCGTTCATGTGTTGTGCGAAAAGCCGGTTACGCTTAAAAGCCGCGAGATCGCGGCGCTTGGTGTGCTTGCGAGGCGTTCCGGCACCATTCTTATGGCGGCGCATATTTACCGTTTTCATCCCACGCTTGATGTTCTTCGCGCTGAAATTCGCAAAGCGGGTGGGAAGCCGTTTTTCTTTGAGGCGACATTTACGAATGAGGCCGCACGAGGCACCATGCCTGACCTGAGGTTTGACATGCTGCATCCGTTTGATATCGCGGATGCGCTGTTCGGTCCGCCGGCATCTGCACGGATTGAAAAAGACGGCATGTGCGAACTTCACTCGCTTTTGTATAAAAATGGTATGAAGGCGTGCATAAGGATCGGTTCCGAGGGTGAAAAGAATGTTCGCACGGTAACGGTGCACGGTGGAGATCGTGTCATCCGCTGCGACCTTGCGGCCTCTATCGTTGAGGTGCGGCGTGGTGCGCGTGTGCGGCGCATCGCCGTGAACGCCCACGAGCCTCTTTCGCTTGAGTTAGATCGATTTCTTGATGTGGTGAAGGGCGCTCGCAAGCCCTACCCCGATGCAACATGCGCGGCACGCGTTATACGCTCAATTGAAAAGGCGCGCGAAGTGCGCCCGCGCCCGAAGATTGTGATCATCGGTGGCGGCATATTCGGCACCACCATCGCTCTTGAGTGTGCCGAGTGTGCCGATGTCACGCTTTTTGAAAAAAATGGCGGATTGCTTCAAGAAGCATCATTTGTGAACCAGTACCGCCACCACTTTGGGTACCACTATCCGCGAAGTGAGGAGACCGTGCGCGAATCGCAAGAAGCGCAAGATGATTTCCTGCGCGCCTACGGCGCGGCAATTGTGCTCGATATTTCCTCGTACTATTGCATAAGCACGAACGGGTCGCGTGTCACCGAAGAGGAGTATAAGGAATTTTGCCGCAAGAATTCTTTGCCGTTCTCTTGTGCCTTTCCCCCGGGCGGTGCCGTTGACCGTTCACGCGTAGGCGTATGCCTAAAAACATCCGAGCCGGTCTATGATTATGCGCGTCTGAAACTGCTCATTGAGGAGCGGCTTCGGGTGTGTCCCGAGATCCAAAAGCGGTTGGGAACTGCCGTTACCGGCATACAACTTCTTTCCGACGGGCGGAAGCTGGTGAAGTGGAAAAAGGGCCATGAAATCGGATCATCACCTGCGGACTTTGTCATCAACGCGACATATGCGCGCGAAAATGACTTTGCGTCTTGGTTGGGGTTTCCGCAGAAAAACCTTCGCATGGATCTTGTGGAGCTGCTTCTCGTGCGCCTTCCCATTTCGCGGACAGCACTTACCGTCATGGATGGCCCATTCGCGACATTGGTGCCAACCGCCGAAAATCATATCTTCACGCTGGGGCATGTCAAAGAATCGCTTCACAAAAAGATCGTGCCCAAAGACGGCCGTGTTCCGCGGTGGCGCACTCCATCATCGCGCTGGAAGCGTATTATGCGTGAAAGCATGAAGTGGTTTCCCATTCTGAAAGATGCCGAATATATTGAGTCGCGGTTTGTGGTTCGCGCGGTTAATGCCTGGCGCGAGTACGACGACGCGCGTCCTTCCGATATTTCGCGCCACGGCTTCGGGTGCTGGTCGGTGTTGGGAGGAAAGATCGTCACCTGTGTTTCTACTGCTAAGGAAATCTCCCGCCAGATCAGAAGCGCTATGCGGAAATAATAGTTTCCATACGCACGAACACACCTGCCTCACCGGCAGGTTTTTTATTGAAGTAGGATCGTGGCAGGTCGGAAGGGTTTCGTTTCAGAAAATGATTATTGTCGCAATGATGATTTATATTGCCCTATGATATTATTCTCTAATTCGCGCGCCCGCCCGCCTATGGCGGGAATTAGAGAATAAGAAGACACTATCAGGTATTGCGCTACCAGCCCTTACTTTTATCTTGACGCGCCGCTTCACATTAGCGACTGTTTTTCCCCATCGGTCAATATTGACTCATTTCTTCGCGCACCGCAGAATTTTCTTACGTGCACATTTACATACACACCAAAAGGAGTTCTTTCATGATTATCGCGCGAGCACCACTGCGGCTCCCGCTTGGGGGCGGCGGCACCGATCTTGAGTTTTATGCCACAGAGTTCGGCGGATTCGTACTGAGCGTCGCCATTGACAAATACGCCTATGTGACGGTTTTGCGTCCGCCCATTGAGCGCGGCATCAGAGTGAAGGCGCGCATCAACGAGTACGAGGAGCGTTTGGACGACATCAAGAACGAACTTGTTCGCGAGTGCCTGAGATATGCCGGCGTTACCGAACGCATCCAGGTGACATTTTCGTCCGATCTTTCCGATGGAACTGGTATGGGAACATCCGGCGCGTATGCCGTCGCTCTTATGGCGGCTCTTCATTTTGTGACGAGAAAGCCGCACGCTCCTAAGATCCTCGCCGAGGCGGCGGCACACGTGGAGCTGGAACTTTTGAAGCGCCCCATCGGCAAGCACGATCAGTACATGGCTGCGTTCGGAGGGCTGAAACTCCTGTGTATCGCCAAGGACCGGTCTGTTGCGGTCGTCGCTCCGGAGATATCCCGCCAGACCATGCACGATCTAAAAAACAATCTGATGCTTTTTTACACCGGCACGCGCCGCGAAAGTTCGGCGGTGCTTGGCGCCCAGAAAGAGGCGGCCGAAAAGCAGGGTGGTAAGGATGTCTTTGAGTATTATCACGCGATAAAAGATATTGGCGTGCGCATTTATGAAACGCTTGTCGCAGGAGATGTGTCCCGTTTCGGCGGTTTTCTGCACGAGCATTGGCAGACGAAAAAGCGTCTTGCGGGCGGCGTATCAAATCCCGGGTTTGACCATCTTTACGACGAGGCACGGGATCACGGCGCCATCGGTGGTAAGCTGGTGGGGGCCGGCGGCGGCGGATTGTTCCTCTTTTTTGTGCCTCCGCGCGTGCAGGCGGCATTTTCTTTGTTCATGCAGGAGCGCGGGTGCGAACATGTGCCATTCGCGTTTGAGCCGTGGGGCGTTGAACTCTCTATGCCTTTCAGCCCGGCAGTGTCTCTTCGCGCAAAATCTTGACAAAGTTTTGCATTACCCTTGAAATATCTCAAGGGTATTTTTTTCTTGTAAAGAATAGCGTCCTCATGTACAAATGAATGACGGTATGAGTTCGTTTACAAAAAAGGAGTATGCAATGAGTGTTGAATATGTCAAGAATTATCTTGGCGATGTGTCGGCGCTTGCCGCGAAAATTCAAAAAGAACAAAGCGAGGCGTTGAACGCCGCGATAGAGGCGCTCTTTGTCGCCTGGCGCGATGGCAGTGCGGTGTTTATTCTTGGGAACGGCGGTTCAGCGTCAACCGCTTCGCATTTTGCGGCGGATCTTGCCAAAACGGTGAACGACGCGCCGATGGCACAAGGTCTTCGGGCGCTCACGCCGTGGGACAACGTTCCTCTTATCAGCGCGATCGTCAACGACCGGCCGAAAGAGGATTACTTCACTGCCTGGCTTGATACGTATTATGAGCAGGGCGGCCTTGGCATCGGCATCAGCGTTCACGGAGGGTCTGGCACGGATCACGGCGGCAAGTGGTCGCAAAATCTTTTGAAGGGCCTTGGGTACATTAAGCATCGTGGCGGCATCACCATCGGGCTTACCGGTTTTGACGGCGGCCCCATGGCGCGCATGGTGAACATCTCCATTATCGTTCCGGCCGATTCCACCCCGCTGGTAGAATCCTTTCACGTGGTGCTCCATCACCTGATCGCTTTCGGACTCAAGGAGCGCATCGGTGCAGAGCGAAAAAAGGGTGGATGACCGGTGCCGCGCGGTCTTTATTGACCGCGACGGCGTAGTTGTTCGTATCGTTATGCGCGATGGCGTTCCCACCTCGCCCTTTCGGCGGGAGGAGTTCGCCATGGATCCGTATGCCGAGGATGCCTTGAAAAAGATCGGCGCGATGGGGTTTAAGCGGTTTCTGGCGTCAAATCAGCCCGATGTCGCCTATGACCATCTGACGTATGCCGAGTGGAAGTGGATGCATCGCCATGTTGAGAAGTTGTCGTTTGACGACATGTTCGTTTGTATGCACGGGCGGGAAGACGAGTGCGAGTGCAAGAAGCCGAAACCCGGATTGCTGTTGGATGCGGCAGAAAAGTGGAACGTTGATCTTTCGCGATCCTTCATGATAGGGGACACCGAGGCAGATACGAAAGCGGCGCGGGCCGCCGGAGTAAAATCAATTCTTATTGACGCTCCATATAATCAAGGCGTGAAAAGCGATTATCGGGTAAAAAGTTTTATGGGTGCCGCAAATCTCATCAGTGCTCTGGAAAGGGGGGACATGATATGAAGCTCTTCGTTGACACCGCAAATCTCAACGATATTGAACAAACGCTCAAGCGAGGGTTCGTCTCGGGCATTACTACGAACCCATCGCTTCTTGCCAAAGAACCTAAGGGGAACTTTCTTCTTCATGCAAAAAAGATCATAGAGCTCATTCGTGTGCATCAACCGGGTATTCACCTATCCGTTGAGGTGTTCAGCCGCAATGCCGATGAGATCCTTCAACAGGCGCGTGAATTTCGCGGCGCGCTTGGCTATGACAAGCTCTCCATCAAGGTGCAGATCGGCTGGGATGAACTTGAGGCGATCTCAAAGCTCGCGACCGACGGATTTTCGGTCAACTGTACGTGTTGCATGAGCATCAACCAGGCGGTCATGGCAGCGGGCGCCGGAGCGAAATACGTTTCGCTCTTCTGGGGGCGTATCCGTGATGGCGGGTCGCCTGATGCTGAAAAACAGCCGGTGCTTTTTGCCACCAAGTCGGAGGCAGTGAAGGAGGGGGCTCTCACGGGTTCCGATTTTGATCCGGCATGGGTCGTCTCCGAAACCCGAAAACTTTTTGACGCGTCGTACCCGGGTGTTCAGATCATCGCCGGAAGTATCCGCAAGGCAACGGATATACGTGATGCCGCACTTGCCGGCGCTCACATCGTCACGGTGCCGCCGAAATTCTTTCCGCAGATGATCAAACACTTCAAGACCGACGAAGTTGTCACCCAGTTTCTGAAGGATTTTGAGAATTGGATGAAGTAGAACTAAAAAACCGCATAACGCGGTTTTTCTTTGTGTGATGTTGTGTGAAAGTATAAGGAACCATTTTTATAATTTCACAAGTTGACGGCGTCGCTGTAATGCGTTAAAGAAATGAACAGCTGATCTTTGACAGGAGGCGCGTTCTGAAGGCATTGCACCTTGGATATCACTATGTAAGGACCGGCATTGCTCCCGGGCCGGCGTGTTCGCCATCGCGGCTTCGTGCGCACATTGTTGCTCTCAAGGCGGATGGCTACGAATTCCTCGCGTGTCGGGAGGTTTCCAGGCGCCTTCGTCTGGGCCTCCCATTGCCCGATAAGCACGCGACACTTTCTTTTGATGACGGCTTTGCGGACCAGTATTACACGGCGTTCCCAATTCTAAAAGAGTATGGGGTGCCTGCGACATTTTTCTACATCTCATGCGTTCTTGACGGGAGGACCCCTCCCGTTATCGGTCTTCAGATCCTTATTGACGCTCTTGGCATTGTCCGGCTTGAGAAAGAGATATTTCCGAAGGTCCTTGTCGGGACTCCATATCTTGACCTTCTTGATGAGCGCCGGTACGACGCAAGCGGAAGGAAGATGGGCGATCCCCAAGAGTTGCGACGGGTAAAGTGGATGTTCAATCACTGGCCGTCGCAGTCGTTCAAGCGGGATATTCTGGACGAGATCTTTACCACCTACATCGGCGAGGGTTCCGAGGAGCGCTTGTGTCGTGAGCGGTTCATGTCAGAGGCGCATCTTCGCGAGATGCATGCGTCCGGCATGGAGATCGGGTCGCATACCGTAACGCATCCTGCGATGAACATTCTTGGTCGTGCCGAGATTGAAAGCGAGCTTAAGGATTCGCGAAGGAGGATTGAGCGCGAGCTCGGCGGTACCGGCATCGTTTCATTTGCCTGGCCGTTCGGTGGGCGCTTTCGCGATGTGACCCGACGCCTTGTTGGCACGTATTACGAAACGGGGTGGAACTACGACTCAACGCTTTCCCACATGCCGGAGGCGCCATATGCTGACCTCACTGATATTCCTCGCATGAACGAGAACATGTTCATGCGGGACGCATCATAGACCGCCCCACTTTTCATCTGAACCCAGATGACGAGCGGGCCGGTTTTTTATTGGCATGAAATATAAAACAATATTATATAAATAAAGCAAGTTGACATTGAGATTGATTGCCTGTAAAAAGAATATCGGCGTATCATCACATTCAAACCAGAGGAGCGCATCGCATGATCTGGGCGGTTGTGAAAGATCCGGGCGGAACAAATGCGACAGTACGGGTCGTCAATGAGCTGCGGGCTCTTGGTAAGGAAGTAAAGCTTTTTTCCAACGGCAAGGCCGCGGAGATTCTCACAGAGAGGGGGATGGAACATACGGCGAATCCCAGTGCTGTCTCAATTCTTGAGGCGGTGTTCTCGGAAGGAAAAAGGCCGGAGCTTATTCTTACGAGCATGTGCTCGCAGGGCGGCCTCGGAAAATATCTTGTCCCGCTTGCGTGGCACCACGACATCGCGACCGTCGCGGTGCAGGATTTCTGGGGTGCTCGTCTCAAAACCGACTATTGCGACAGCCAATTCTGGCCGGACAGGATCATCGTGCCCGATGAAGTCGGCAAGCGGCTTGTCCTTGAAAGTTGGGGTGACTATGGCGAAGAGAATGTGTGCGTCTCGGGTTGGGTCGCGTTTGATTCGCTTGCGACCTTTGATTGCGCCGCCGCGGGAGAGAAGGTCCGCAAGCGTTTTGGCCTTGTGAAGCCGTGGCCGATCGTCGGATTTTTCGGTCATCCCGATGGAAACGCCGAGACCGCGCACGAGGTCGTACGCGCGTTAAACGAAAACGCCGATCCCGTCTATTTCTTCCCGCGGTGGCATCCGCGCGCAAGTACCGATGACGCGGCGGATCATGAGCGCACGAAAACAGAGGTCCTGGCGTTTTCGTCCGGCGAGCGCATTGAGACGAACAGCATTTCTTCCAAGGAACTGACCACCGACGACATCGTCGGTGCGTCAAAGGTCGTCGTAAGTATTTTCTCCACGACCCTCGTCCAGGCCGCACACCTTGGAAAAGAGGTCGTGTCGGTGCTGTACCCGCAATACGGTATGAGACGGTGGCATGAGATCACGAAACTTGAAGGGTTTCCTCTCACCGATCTGGGCTGTTCGGCTCTTGTGGGCGAGTACGACGGTCTTCGCCGAACGCTTCGGGGCGCCATAACGGATACGCTCGGCTTAGGCGATGCGCAGAGGCGGCTTTTGCCCACGGACGGCCGCAGCGCCCGGAGGGCGGCGGCGTATGTTCTTGATATGTTGAGACGGTAGTAACCGATCCCGGCTGGTAGCAGCCGGTTTTTTTGTATTGGGTTTCTCATGCAGTAACCTTTTGCTCAGAAAACCCGTTTAATTATTGTCTTTTGCAAGATCATTTGATACGATGATGTCTATGAGCGAAAAAAAATACAAAGCGGCGGTCGTTGGCACGGGGCGCATCGGCATGCTTCTTGAACAGGACCCGAAACGGGTAAAGCCCGCAACGCACGTGGGGCTGTGGATAGCGCATCCTCGCACTGAACTTGTTGCAGTATGCGACAATGACCCGAAAAAATTTGACGTTGCCCGCGCCATGAAACCGGGTGTTCATACCTATACCGATCCCGAAGAACTTCTGAAGACGGAGAAGCCCGATATCGTAACGATATCCACGTGGCGGGATTCGCATTACGACATGATGAAGCTTGCGCTGAAATACCATGTGCCCGCCATCGTTCTTGAAAAACCCATCGCCGAAAAAGCCGAGCACGCGCGTGAAATAGTTGAGGAGGCGAAACGGCAGGGCACCCATCTTTTCATAAACCACCGCAGACGTTTTGATCCGTTGCTCTATGATGTTCGCAAAGACATTCAAAACGGTCTCATTGGCGAGATCATGCAGGTATCGGCCCAGTATGTGTTCGGTTTGGTCACGACCGGCACTCATTTGATAGATGCGCTTCGGTTCTTTCTTGGCGATGTGAAGTGGGTTGCGGCGTTCCCGAATGCAAAAAAACATTTTGCCCCGCCGGATGATCCGTGCATTGATGGTTTCATCGGGTTTGAGAATGACGTGAAGGTCGCGGTGCAATCGCTTGATATGAAGGACTACGATATTTTCACGATTGATATGTTTGGGCGCAAAGGCCGCGTGACGTTTAAAAATATCGGAAGGGATTTTGAGATCATGCACGTCACTGATTCGCCCGAGCATCAAGGATTTACGGAGTTAGATGATAAGAATATTGAGCATCGGGGAGGTGCTGTGCGAAACCAGTTCATGTTTCTGGGGGATAACGTCATTGATTGTCTTGAAGGGCGCGCAACGTCGCTTTCTACGGGAGAAGACAGCATGAGGGCCCTTGAGATACTTCTTGCCATGCAGGAAAGCGTCCGTCAGGGCGGTAAGGTAATACATCTCTAGCATATGTGTGGAATAACGGGTTTCGTTGAACTCAGCGGCGCGCCGGCATCCCGCGAGGCGGTTGAAAAAATGTCACAAGCGATCAAACACCGCGGTCCGAACGATAGCGGGGTTTTTGTGAATGGTAGTGCGGCGTTTGCTCACCGGCGTTTGAGTATTTTAGATGTAACTTCTTCCGGCCACCAACCGATGCAGGACTCATTGGGCAGATACACCATCACGTTCAACGGCGAGGTATATAACTATCTTGAGATACGACGCGAACTCGGCGGGCGGCACTGGAAAAGCGGCTCCGATACCGAGGTCATGCTTGAGGCGTATGCCATGTGGGGGAAAGAGTGCCTTTCACATTTCAACGGTATTTTTTCGTTCGCGTTGTGGGACGCTGCCGAAAAGGAACTTTTCTGTGCCCGTGACCGCCTCGGCGTAAAACCGTTTTATTATGCGGTGCACGAGGGCCGGTTTTTATTTGCCTCTGAAATAAAAGCGCTTCTTGCCGCGGGTGTTCCCGCGCGTCCCAACGACCGCATCGTTCGCGATTATCTGGTGTTCGGCATGTACGAACACTCCGAAGAAACATTCTTTGAGGGAATACAACAACTGATGCCCGGGCATGCGCTTACTATAAAAGATGGGAAGATAACGATTTTTCGCTACTGGAACTTGCCCGAACGGGTAGCCGATCTTTCCGGGCTTTCAGATGCCGATGTGTCGGAACGCTACCGCGCGCTCGTGGACGACGCCGTTGGCATCCAGTTGCGAAGCGATGTTCCCATCGGCATCAACGCCTCGGGCGGGCTTGATTGTTCCATACTTACCGAAACGGTTAACCGACTATGCGGCGGCCAGCGAAATTTTGAGATGTATTCGTGGAACTACGGCGAGGAGCAGTATGATGAAACGCCGTATGTGAAAGAACTTTCACGACATCTCGGCTGGAACGTGAATTTTGTAACACTCACGCCGAAAGACGCCTTGGCCATCATGCCCGACGTCATGCGCCACGAAGAACAACCGTTCCCCGGTATCTCAATTGTGGCCCGCCACAATCTGTATCGTCACACGAAACCGGAGACCATCGTGTTTTTGGAGGGTCACGGCGGCGACGAGATCGGCGGGGGGTATGAGTATTATATATCCAGTTTTCTTCTTGATGTTATGGAGCGTGATGGCATGGATGCGGGTGAGAAAGAACTTGCCGCATACGGCGCGCTTCACGGAATAACGTCCAAAAAAACTCTGCAGGATTTTTTTCTCCGCGGGCTTCGATCGTATTTTAGCGGAGGAACTTCTGCTGATGCGACGAGTTTTATCGCCACCGGATGTCTGCACGATGATTTCCTTTCGCGTGCGTTCCCGCCGAAGCCGGTGTTTGATGCACCATTTTCCACCCATCTTGCGAACATGCAGTACCGCGACCTTCACTGGACGAAGCAACCGCGGGTGCTCCGAAGCGTTGACCGAAATTCCATGGCGTATGCAAAAGAGGTGCGGGTCCCGTTTCTTGATCATCGCATCGTGGAGTTCGCTTTCTCGCTTCCGCCGCGCCAAAAAATACGAAATGGTGAACAGCGCTTTTTCATGCGCGAGGCCTTTCGCAGCCGGCTTTCTCCCAGTATTGTGAACGCTCCTAAGCGTGCGGTTCCCGATCCCCAGCGGGCGTGGCTGAAGGGGGCGCTTCGCCCCTGGGCGGAAGAGGTGCTTTCGTCGCCGGAGTTCGGCAAAAGGGCCTATATTGACCAAAAGCGCGCTTTGGCCGAGTATGAGAGATATTGCGAAACAAAAGACGCGGCGAACTCGTTCCACATATGGCAATGGCTGAATATGGAAATGTGGTTTCGCCAGTTTATAGATAAATAAGCATGATTGATCCAAGAACGGTACTTAACGGGAAAATGGTTCTGGTGACGGGCGGCGCCGGGTTTATTGGGTCGCATCTTTGCGATCACTTGATGGGATACGGCGCATCTGTCGTCTGCTTTGACAATCTTTCAACCGGGTCGCGCCAGTACGTTGATTCGCAAAAGGGAAATGCAAAGTTCTCTTTCGTGTTGGGAGATGCAAATGTCGTAGCCGATCTGGAGAAGGTGTTTCGTGCCCGCCCCGTTGATTATATTTTCCACTATGCGGCGGTCGTCGGTGTGAAGCGCACGAACGAAAAACCGCTTGAGGTGTTGAACGATCTTGAGGGCTTCAAGCATATTGCTGCTCTTGCTTATGCGCATAGCGCAAAAAAGATCGTCTTCTCGTCATCATCAGAAATATATGGCCAGCAAAAAGAAGTGCCATTTCATGAGGATATGTCGTATCACGACACGCGCCATCCCTATGCGCTCGTCAAAGCCACGGGCGAGTCCTATTTTAAAAGTTTTTCCGAGGTCTCGGGTGTTCCGGTGGTAAGCTTGCGGTTCTTCAACGTTTACGGCCCGCGGCAGGAATCATCTGCGTACGGATTTGTCACGGGCATTTTCATCTCGCAGGTGCTTATGGGTATGCCTCCGACTATTTTTCGCGACGGGTCGCAGACACGCGACTTCACCTATGTGGACGATAACGTGGAGGCGGCGATCCAGGCATTGGTGAACCCAGCAACGGACGGCGAGGTGGTGAATGTCGGCACGGGTATTGAAACGTCTATCGCGGAACTTGCAAGAAAGATCATAGCGACATCGGGGCATCGCCTTGAGCCGGTGTTCTTGCGTACGCATAATCTTGCCGAAAGTCCGCGGCGCGTTGCGCACACCGGAAAGCTCACAAAGCTTACGGGGTTTGAGTGTAGAATGGCGCTTGATGACGGTCTTAAAAAAACATATGACTGGTACAACGCGCACAAGGACCGGCTCCTTTCAAAGGACAAGTTGAGTTTTGAGGAGTACGAGAGGGGTGTGTGGAGGCCGCGCGAAAAAGAGGCGTAGTGGCCGTGACAGGTGAATAGCGGATATTCACATCAGCGCATTTTTTTGCTCTGATTTTTTATGAAACAAATCACTGTTTTATTGCGTTGTATGATGAGGATGTGTGTTTTCTGGCGTATTGACTTTACGCAAAAGTGCCTTATACTTTTGGCACGTTCCCGGAACCCGCCGAAAGGAGACGACCCCCATGAAAGACATTACGTTCGGAAGCGTTCATATCGGGGCGAATGCGCCGTGCATCATCATCGCCGAGATCGGCGTTGACCACATGGGCGACATGCAAAAGGCCCGGCGCATGATAGATGCGGCAAAGGCGGCAGGAGCCGATGTCGCAAAGTTCCAGATACACATTCCCTATGCCGAGATGGCACTCGGGCACGAGAAGCTTCTGTTCCATGGCGGTTCGCTTGAGGATGTGTTCAAAAGATCGCATGTGACGGCGGCTCAGCATAAAGAGCTGGAGGAGTATTGCCGTGGCGTCGGCATTCAGTATCTATGCACTCCATTTTGTCCAGCGGCCGTTGATGTTTTAAACACTGCGGTCGGCGTTGATGCGTTCAAGACCGGATCGGGTGAACTTACCAATCTACCTCAGCACCGGAGGATCGCAAAAATTTCCGCGCGAACCGGAAAGCCCGCTTTGGTGTCCACCGGTATGTGCACACTGGAAGAAATAGGCGATACCCTTGCCGTCTATCGCGAGGAGGGTGCGCTGGAAAACGTGGTACTCATGGTGTGCACCTCCGAGTACCCGCTTGAAAAGTATGACGACATTTCTCTCGGGCTTATTCCGCGCTTGCGTGATCTGTATGGGGTGTGGGTCGGATATTCTGATCACTCAAAAGATAGTCGTATCGCGGCAGCCGCAGTGGCGCTCGGAGCTAAAGTCATTGAAAAGCATCTGACTCTTGCCTATGGGGAGGGTGGATGCGACGATGCCGTAGCGCTTACACCCGATGCGTTCGCCGATGCGGTGGTTGGCATTAGGCGCGTTGAGTCGGCGCTCGGTTCAGAAAAGGCGGTGCGCGCGGAGGAGGAAAAAACGCGCGAGTGGGCATTCCATAGCGTTGTGACGAATGATATGCTTGCGGAGGGAGATGCGGTGACGTTTGACAACGTTCGTCCGGCGCGCCCGGGAACGGGCATTCCGGCAAAGTATCTTGATAAAAAATATTCCGCGGCTCTTCTGGGGCGGCGAGTGAAATGGGCTCTTCCCAAGAATCACGTTCTTCAGTGGGAGGATCTCTGGTAGAATACACAAAAATCGTCAAAAATAGGCGATTTTTTCTATATCTGCAAAGTTTTTAGATGTAACTTTGGCACGATTTTGCTCGTTTTATGGTAGTATACAGCGTATGAGCAAGAGACAATTGCAACAAAAAACAAAAAAGCGCAAGGTTGCTGTTCTTACGGGCGGCCGTATTGAATTTGGCTACACTCGCCCCGTTATTCGCGAGATACAGAGGCGCGGCACAATGGACTATGAGATCATCGCCGCGAACATGCATCTTCTTCCCGAATTTGGGAATACGATAGACGAAATTCTTCGCGATGGTTTTACGGTGGGAGCGGCGGTCCATAATACGCTCGCAGGATATAATCGCCTCACGATGGTAAAGTCACTCGGTGTGTTCATGACGGAACTTCCCGGCATTATTGACCGCATGAAGCCCGACATCATTCTTCTTGCCGGAGACCGCGGCGAGCAGTTTGTTGGCGCCATGGTGGGCGCGCACATGCACATTCCTGTAGCCCACATTCAGGCGGGCGAACTTTCCGGAAATATTGACGGCATGACGAGGCACGCCATCACGAAATACGCGCACATTCATTTTGCCGCCAACAAAGATGCCGCCGATCGCCTCAAAAAAATGGGAGAGGAGCGATTTCGTATTTTTAATATCGGCGCGCCCCAGCTTGACGAATTGGTGGCGGGGAACGAAACGCCAGAAAAAGATGTTCGTAAAAAATTCGGTTTGCGCAAAGGAACGCCCGCAATACTTCTTGTTCAGCACTCGGTGACGGAGGAGGCGGCCGATGCGGAAAGGCAGATGACAGAAACGCTGAAAGCGGTTTCATCGTTTCCGCATCCGATCGTTCTTATCATGAATAATTCTGATGCCGGAAGCCCGGCGATACGACAAGCCATTCACGCTCATGCCAATGACCGGATGAAGGTGTATGAACACGTCTCGCGCGAGGACTACGCAGGACTCATGCGAACGTGTAATGTGCTCGTGGGAAACTCGTCTTCGGGCATCATTGAGGCGCCGGTCTTCAAAATTCCGGTGGTAAATATCGGCAACCGGCAAAAAGGACGCTTCCAGTCAACGAATGTCATCAATGTCGGGTATAACGCCCGCGCTATTCAGGGGGCGATCGCACACGCGCTGGCCCCGGCGTTTGCCAATGCCGCAAGGCGTGCGCCCAGTGTCTACGGTGATGGCCATTCGGCAAAACGCATCGTTGATATTTTGCAAAATATTCCTATCAATCAGAAATTGCTGGTGAAAAATCTTACGTACTAAAGCGTGGTGCGGGGCAAATCCTAAACTCTAAATTCTAAATAATATCAAATGACCGAAGTGCCAAATAAAAAAACGTATGATCTGGAAAAACGAACATATGAATTTGCGCGGCGCGTAAGAGAGTTCGTGCAAAAGTTACCGAAAACAATGGCAAATAGTGAAGATGGCAAGCAACTTGTGCGCTCTTCAGGTTCTGTTGGCGCAAATTATATTGAAGCGAACGAAGCGCTTAGTAAGAAGGATTTTTGTATGCGGATAAAAATTTGTCGCAAGGAATCAAAAGAAAGTTATTATTGGATTTCTTTGATAGAAGTCGGAACCGATCAAGAACGTAGAAGCGAGAAAGAAGATCTTGTGCGGGAAGCGACAGAGCTGACAAAGATATTTGGGTCAATCGTTGTTAAATCAGCTTAATTTTTTTAGATTTTTATCATTAGAGTTTTGTGCTTATTTAGAATTTAGATATTAGTGCTTAGAGTTTATTATGGCTATAACTTCTAAAATCCTCGGTCTCATCACCGCCCGCGGCGGCTCAAAGCGTCTTCCCGGCAAAAATATCCGGGAATTTTTGGGGCGTCCTCTTCTTGCCTGGACAATAGACACGGCAAAAAAAAGTGGCGTGCTTGACCGCCTCATTCTTTCTACCGACGACCTTGCTATTGCCGACATCGGCCGGCGGTACAGCGCCGAGATTCCCTTTATGCGTCCGCCGGAACTTGCAACCGACACCGCATCATCCTTTTCTGTTGTGCAGTATACGGTAGACCGCCTGAAAAAAGATGAAGGGTACGTCGCGCCGTGGATCATTCTTTTTGAACCGACATCTCCGGGTAGGCAACCGTTCCACATTCGCGAAGTGGCGGATGTTATGAAAGCGGGAACGTGCGACACCATTCTTGGCGTTTCCGAAATGCCTGGGCACTATAATCCGTTCAAGGCGTTCGGTATGTCACCAGAGAACACGCTCGCACGTTGGCATGATGCCAAGCCCGTCAAAGAGGTGCTGGGGGTTTTGCGAAATCAGGATATGCCAAAGTCCTATTTTCTGAACTCATCCATCTATGCGTTTAAAACCGCGAATCTCTATGAGAAAGACCCTAATCTTTGGGGGCGGAACGTGTACGGATATGTGATGGATTACAAATATTCTATGGATATTGATACCACCGAAGAATGGAAGATAGCCGAGATGAAAATGCGCGCGGTCTTGTCGGAAAGTGAGGAAGGAGTTCTTGTCTGATGCCTATGAAATCACGCGCATGATCTCCTCGGCAATGCGTTTTCCACCACCCATACCGCCCGACAAAAATTCTGCAATAAGTTTTTTCCGTCCTGTTTCTTCCGACGCCGCGCTTTGCAGAGCGGCCGTGGCAAGAGTACGGAACTCTTCCCCGCTTTTTGCGACGCGAATTCCGCTTGTCGCAATAGCGCGGACAAGGAACGGTTGTTCGTACATTTGCGCCAGTATCGGGTCAAACGGGTCGTGACGTTCCGGATCGGTAAAGCCGAGATACAGCATGGGACGCGCAAGAATGGCTGCATCTAGTGCGAGCGATGACCCCACGCTTATGAGAAGATCGCTTGCAGAAAGGATGCTCGTAAGCCGCGCCTGATCGGAAAGTTTTGTCGGGTCGTCAAGAAGAAGTTCCGGGTGTTCGGCCGCACGTTTCTTATATAGTTCAAGTTTCTGCTGTTTCGGTCCGGCTCTGACAAGAAGTTGTGCCTCCGCGCCGAACGCATTTTGAGAGATCATGTCCAAGAGCCACTCAACCACGTGCTCTTGCCGCGGGTGCCATTCATCGTCAACGAGGGCATAGGTGATAAGTTTTTTGTGTGGGTTGCCCCCAAGCATGGTGATGCATTCTTCACGGGACATGGCGGGCGCTGCCCCCGCGTAGTGATCAAAGCGGGCGGTTCCCGCGACTGCAATAGCATCTGCCGGTATGCCGCGTGATGCAACAAGCTGTTCCTTCATCTGTTCGTTCCATGCGATGATCCGTGTGGCAGTTCGCGGATGCGAGAACATGCGGTTATCAACATAACTCCACGGGAGGTCTGCGACTATCGTGGGAACGCCAAATGTATCCGCGTGCGAAATGAATACTACGTCCTCCATTTCCGACCCAAGCGTGCCGAGAAGGACGGCTGACGGTTTGTATAAGCGAAAAAGTTCTGCATAGTTCTTGTTGGCAAAAAGTATTCGTTCCACAATGGTGAACATGCGAGTGATCGTCGGAAGAAGAGGGTGTGCGATCTGCCGCAACCGCCTAAGAACTGCGTCCCGCATGCGCCAGCCGACTACGCGCCCCGTCCTGATGTTTCGTAGTGTGTGCAGGGTTCGCGAAAGTTCCGGGTCATCGTATTTCAGCAGAGTGTCGCGGATGCGCATGCTTGCGCTCACGAGAAATCCTGAAGGACTTTTCCCTAATGGCTCAAAGTGAACGTGTGTTCCGGAAAATTCCTTTATGAACGTCTCATCGGCGCCAAAGCGAGAAAGGATTACAATGCGAACGCCGCGCTTTTGTAAGAGCGAGAACATATCGGTTCGGAGCATCGTGCTTATGCGGACGCGGTTTGATATAATAAAAAAGACGGTCTTTTGTTCCATGACGCGTATTGTTTCTCTACACACTATATAGTATACGCAGAAAATACTTAAAAATATACAAAACTATGGCGTTACAAAGGCAATTCAGTCCGCAAGAGCTTTTTCAGGAGGGGAGACGCGAAACATGGGAGCGTGACGGGGTTTCATTTCCCGTTGACATTCGGTGCGGGAAGACAACGGATCTTTTTGGTCTTAAAAAAGATCTCCTGCATGGTTTTAAAGATCGCGTGAAGGCGTACCGCGATATGTGCAACCGCTATCTTTCCGAGGACTCTAATCTATCGGCGGTTGAGGCGTGTCCTCTTTGCGGGAAGGCGACGAGTGAGGCGACGAATGCCGGTACCATCCACGGCATGCTGTATGTTCGCTGTGCGGGGTGCGACATGCGGTATCTGGCAATACGTCTTTCCAATGCGGCCCTTGATGAATTTTATGCAAAGGACGAGGTGCTCTCGGCTACGCACGCCGATCCGACGCTTACCAAAAAACGCGTAGAGGAGGTCGTGATGCCGAAAGTGAAGTGGGCGATAGAGGCGTTTGAAAAAGCGTATGGCCGGAAGCCGAAAAAGATTGTTGATGTGGGGGCAGGCGGCGGGCAGTTCGTGTACGCGGCGCGTTTGCTGGGGCTTGAGGCCGACGGCGTTGAGCCGAACGAGCCGAGTCGGAACTATTGCAAGGAGGCGTTCGGCATTGATCTCATACCCGACGATTTTTTGGATTTTGCAAAAAAAGCGAAGGGGTATGACATGGTAACGGCGTGGGCGGTGCTTGAGCACATTCCGAATTTTATGGAGATCCTTGCCGCTGCGCGCACC
Source organism: Candidatus Sungbacteria bacterium RIFCSPLOWO2_02_FULL_51_17 (assembly GCA_001820785.1). Classification (GTDB taxonomy): domain Bacteria; phylum Patescibacteriota; class Minisyncoccia; order Sungbacterales; family GWA2-42-14; genus 2-01-FULL-51-34. Next base: position 22,761 of record MHQW01000047.1, on the reverse strand, counting down.
ATGCTTCCAAGCGAGGGGATGATGGTGGCAGAAGTCCCTCGCTGGCACTCATTGGATACTGCCATTCAGACGCGCTATGCTGATGCGGTGAACCGGCATCTGTTCCCCCTTTCGCACATACAAATATTTTCTGACAACGCTCTTGCCGAGGCATTTTGCCGCAACGACCTCCTGCCTTCCGCCGCGTGGTACTTCGGCATGGATACCTATGAACTTACGATGCAGTTGTCGCGACTTACGGATGATGAGAAGATTATCACCGGAACGGGCAAAGACCTGTTAGGATTTCAGCAGACGCTTGATCAGGGAATGCTGTCGGACACGATGGTGTTCGCGGGCGCCGTTCGGAAGGCCGATGCATAGCGTTCAGGGGAATGCCGTATCTGGCGGACTTAGGTAATTGGCTCATTTCTTTGAGATGAGCCAATTAATTTTGTCATTATGAGCTGATTATGCCGATCGTTTTGAGCCAATTCTTACGGGGATTTTTAGCACATTTTCCTTGTTATCTTTTTTACGCTTTGGTATACTGGACGGGTATTCTTGCCTCATATGACCTATCTGGGCCTTAAAACTGCATATCTTTGGGCGATCAAGGGTCTCTTATTCGTGGTGCCGTTTCTGCCGCTCTACATTTCTTCCTCCATGCTGTTCCCGTTTATCACGGGGCGTAATTTTACATTTCGCATTCTTGTGGAGGCGGCATTTTTTCTTTGGATGGCCCTTGCGGCCCTCGCACCGGAATATCGTCCTAAACTCACCAAACTCAACAGTGCGGTGTTCGCATTCATCGTCATCGTGTTTACCGCCGATCTTTTGGGCGTTCACATCGGGCGGTCGTTCTGGTCAAATTATGAGCGGATGGAAGGGTTTTGGACGATCGTGCACGTCGTCATGTATTATTTTGTTCTTGCAGGTGTTTTCAAAACGCGAAAGGACTGGCTCGTCTTTTTCAATCTCATGTGCGCGGGAGCATTTCTTGTCGGCATCTACGCGTTTTTCCAGCGGCTCGGCTATTTTATTTCCATTCAGGGAGGCGCGCGTGTTGACGGAACGATCGGGAACCCGGCCTATCTTGCGGCCTACCTGTTGCTTGCCTGCATAATCGTTGGCATTGTGGCGTTCAGGGTGAGCAATTTCCGCCTGCGTCTTGCCTACGGCGCGCTCGCCGCTTTTTTCCTTCTCGTCATGTATCTTTCGGCAACGAGAGGCGCCGCACTTGCCCTTTTTGTCGCGGCCCTTCTTTTTGGTGTGTTGTATATTGTTGGTGTTCGCGCGGCATCCGCTCGCGGCAGGACCATAAAGGCGGCGATCGGCGCAGGGCTTTTACTGGTGGTGCTTGCGCCATTTCTTTTGTATCAGGCGCGCGACTGGGCGTGGGTAAAAGCGGATCCCGCGCTCTCGCGGTTCGCAAATATTTCTTTACAGGAAAAAACCGTCCGTTCTCGTTTTATGATATGGGGAATCGCGTGGCAGGGCGTGAAGGCGCGGCCGATACTCGGATGGGGCCAGGAAAACTTTAACATCGTGTTCGCCCGCTACTTTGACCCGCGCCTCTATGATCAGGAGCCGTGGTTTGACCGCGCTCACAACATTGTGTTTGATTGGATGATCCACACGGGCATTCTCGGATTGCTTTCGTACCTTTCTTTGTTTGCCGCCGCCCTTCATCTTTTGTGGAAACGCTGGCGGGCCGATCGCGCGCATCCCTACGAACCAATTATTATCGGGGTCGGGCTTGTCGCCTACTTTTTGCAGAACATATTCGTTTTTGATAACCTCAACACCTACATGTTGTTCTTCGCGGTTCTCGCCTATGTGAACGGATTTGACGTCGGTGGTTCTTTTGATGCGGGCATCCCCCAGGAGGCGCGCACAAAAAACGATCGTCTTGAAGCGTACGCAACACAGGCGCGCCGGATCCCCCGCTCGTTAAGCGTTTTTGTCGCGGGAGCCGTAGTGTTTCTCATCGCCGCCTATGCGGTAAATATCAAGCCGATCCTTCAGGGGCGGGCGCTTATCAGCGCTCTTCGCGTGCAGGCGCAAAATGCTCCCATCACGATAGCTCGCGAGTATTTCAACACGGCGCTCGCCTACAACACGCCCACCGGCACCTCCGAGGTGCGCGAGCAACTCGCCCAATCCGCCTATCGTTATTTTGAGAACAAGGATATGAAAGAGGAGGACCGCAGGGAGTACGCGCTTTTTGCGATCGGCGAAATAGAAAAACAAGTTCGCGATCAGCCGCTTGATATGAAGTATCTCCAGTTTATCGCCTCGCTTTACATTTCATTTGCAAGCATTGACCAGACCTATCCGGCAAAAGCCGAGGCCGCACTTTTGAAGGCGACTGAAATGAGCCCGACAAAACAGCAGACCTATTACACTCTCGCGCAACTCTATATGAATATGGGTCAGATGGATAAAGCTGTAGATGTCGGTCGAAACGTCGTACTGTTGGAGCCGGCAAATGTTGAGGCGCAAACCGTCTTTGTCATGCTCACCATTCTTTCAGGCAAGGGTGATCTGGATGCGGCCCTTGCCGAACTTGAGCGCGCGATAGATAGCTCGGATCGGGGCGACTACCATCGCTTCAATACGTACCCGCGCATTATCGCGGCTCTCGGGCCAAAAAAGGACTACGTCCGCATTATTACGCTCTACGAACGCCTCATACTGCTAAATCCGGATAATCCGCAGTATCACGCGAGCATCGGAACGGCCTACTATGCTATCGGGAAAAAAGACGACGCAAGAGCGCAGGTTCGCGAGGCGATACGCCTTGATCCGACAAATTACCGCGACCAGGGCGAGCAATTTCTGAAGATCATTGATGCCGGCGGTCCTCTTCCGTAACTTATGGTTCTTTGCCCTCGTTTTACTTGGTGTGCGGGGGCCTGTGCCTCGGGGCGCTTTTCGGCGCTCTTACTCTAAACATTCATTTCTATGAACATCGGCATCATCGGCCTCGGATTTCTAGGCGGTTCCATGGAGCGGTATTTTTGCGGCGAGGGGAAGCCCTTGTTTTTGTACGATAAAAAAGGCATCGGCTCTCCCGAGGAGGTGAACAAGGCCGACATGGTGTTCATCTGCGTGAACACCCCATACGACCAGCACAAAAAAGACATCAATCTTTCCTATGTTGAGTCGGCGGTGGAGGCCCTTACCGGAGAAAAAATAGTCGTTCTGCGCTCAACTATTCCGCCCGGCACGACCGATCGCCTGCAGGCGCGCCATCCACAACACACGTTTCTTTTCAACCCGGAGTTTTTGCGCGCAAAATTCGCGTTTGAAGATTTTACTGCGCCTCCGCGGCAAGTCGTGGGGTATACCCTAAAAAGCAAAGATGCCGCCCGCACTCTCATAGGACTTTTGCCGAAAGCCCCGCAGGAGTTCACGACGGTGGTTCCAGCAAAATCGGCGGAACTTTTGAAATACGCGTCAAACACCGCTCTTGCCGCTCGCGTGGCGCTTGCCAATAAACTTTTTGAATTTTCGGAGGCGCTCGGTATTAACTATGACGAAATAAAGGGATTGCTTGCGGCCGACTCTCGCATCGGGGGATGGGGTTTTGATATTTGGTACGAGGGGTTTCGCGGATATTCTGGCACGTGTTTTCCCAAAGACGTGCGGACTCTTATCGCGCTCGGCAAGAAAGTGAATGTGAACATGAATTGGCTTGAGGCGCTTGATGATGAGAACTTGGCGCTTATCCGCACACAGGGGCTTGAGCCCGATTATGGGCATCCCAAGGTTTAATTGTTTGCCGATCGGCTCGTTGTACGTTTTGAAGTGTGCGGACAAAAAGGCCGCACTTCAGATATTGATAAAAGTCTGCATGACTGAAACCCCAATCGGAGCCGGTCGCACTAAGCTGAATCCACGCCTTTCGCCGCGGGTATCTGCCGGATACGCTGAAGGTCCTTGTATAAAAATACAGGTATGGGTCCCCGATCTTCATGCCGAGATCTACATACTGCACCTCTTGTATCGTATCAAAGAGGGGGGATGAGGTGTACCCCAAGTCGCAAAGCTTCACACACGACCAGAGCGCCACCTTAACGGAGTCGGTGAGATCAATACCACGTTTCTTTCGTGCCTGCTTCACAGATTCGCTCCTTTCGCGCCGTCTCGGCGCTGGAAGCTGAAGGCGGAGAGAGCCCCGTGCTTCAGCGTAACGGGGGACAAAAAACGCTCCGTGCGGAGCATGATCATAATACTAGAAAATAATATTTTGTCAATACTAGCGTCCGCCGCGTGAGAACATGATAAAAATAGTTCGAAGGTAAATGGAAAAGTTAAGGGCAAGCGACTGGTTTTTTATGTAGTAGAGATCGTACTGAAGTTTTTCAAGCGCGTCTTGAACCGATGCACCATAGGGGAAATTTATCTGGGCCCATCCTGTAAGCCCCGGAGTTACGAGATGGCGCATATCGTAAAAGGGTATCTGGGCCCGCAAAAGTTCAACGAATTCCGGGCGTTCCGGACGTGGTCCCACGAACGACAGATCACCTTTAAGCACATTCCAGATTTGCGGGATTTCATCAAGGCGGGTCTTGCGGAGAATGCTTCCGATCCGCGTTACGCGGGGATCGTTCTCGTCGGCCCATTTGGCGACGCCCCTTTCTGCATCCGCCACCATGGTGCGTATCTTTATGATCTCTATCAGCTTGTTATTTTTTCCTATCCGTTTTTGGAAATAAAAGACGGGGCCGCGGGAATCAAGCCGCACTGCAAGTGCTACAAGAGGTGTGAGCAGGAGAGCCGGGCCAAGAAGGGCGAGCGCTCCTATAAGATCAATAAGGCGTTCGGTGAGTTCAAACAGACGATTTCTACCGCCAACGAGATGCTCCAGAAACCACACCTCGCCGATGAGTGAGACGGGAATTTTTCCCGTGATGGACTCGTAGAACTCTGGGAATTCCACAATGGCTCGTCCCAATGGAACAATATCAAAAAATGTTCGGACAAGCTCTTTATTCTCGCGGATATTTGCCGAGACGACTATCGTATCAATAGAGTGGCGAAGGATGATGTCTTTGAGAACTGTCTCTTTTGCATATGACGGATAGGCGGCGGGAAGCGCTCCCTCCTCGTCTCCCGCAACCCGCATCAGTGCCACCGGCTCATATCCGAACTGGGGGTTTTGCGTCAGATGGTGGGCCATGGCGGCGACCTCTTTTGTAACGCCGAAGAATAGCACGCGGTTCTTTGAGCTTGCCGCCAGGATGCTGTTAAATAGCGATCGCCAGAGCACCAGGAATCCCGCGGAAAAAAGAATAGTAAGGAACAGAATGGTCTTTGGCGTCAGCTTTGTCGTTGGATCAAAATAAAAAATAAGCGTCGTGGCAAGCGCTGTGATAAAAAGCGCTTGTATGAGACGGCGCATGAATGTTGAGCTATTTTTTGTGATCCTAATGTCGTACAATCCGAACATGATGAACACCGCGATCCAGACGATGAACGCGCGGCCGAAGGGGGCGAAGTGAAGTTGCCAAATGCCCTGGGTCGCCCACGAAAGATTTCGCACCGAAAGGCCGAGGTACAACGATGCAAAAAGAAGCCCAATGTCTCCCAGGGCCGTGATAAATACACCTATTTTCCTTGAGTTTTTATGCATAGAAGCGAAATACTCTTTCAACTATACCAAATATGTGGATTTTATGAAGCCGGAGGGGCTTGAGGTTTCTCCTATTGGTGCAAAAGAGTATGATGCGTATATGGTTTTAGTGAGTAGCGCATCCCACCACAATTGAATAAAAATATATGGAGGTTGAACCTCCATATATTATGAAGTAGCGCGTTCACTATATATTGTAACGAAGTAAAGCGGCGATGCGTTTCAACGGATATGAATACCAAGAAAACAAAAGTTATCGTGACGGGCGGCGCCGGGTTCATCGGATCGCACCTTGTGGAGGCCCTTGTGGGAGAGGGGTATGACGTGCATGTCATAGATGATCTTTCCGCGGGAAAGCGCGAGCAGGTGCACCCGTCGGCGACACTGCATATACATGATATTCGGAAATTTGACGATATCGCTTTGGTGTTTACGGGGGCGAAACTGGTGTTTCACCTTGCGGCCCTTCCACGAGTACAGCCCTCCATCATTGATCCGCGGCTTACAAACGAGATCAATCACACAGGCACGTTGAATGTACTTGTTGCCGCGCGCGACGCCAAGGTGAGGCGCGTCGTATACGCGGCCTCGTCTTCCGCCTACGGCGACCAGGAGAAATTGCCGTTGACCGAGGACATGGCCGCAGACCCGCTAAGTCCATACGGCTTGCAAAAATATGTCGGGGAACTTCAGTGTCGTTTGTTCTCGCGCATCTATGGGCTTCAAACGGTCTCACTCCGGTACTTCAATGTCTATGGGCCGCGGGCGTCCAACGAAGGGGCATATGCTCTCGTCGTGTCGCGATTTTTGGCACAGCGGCAAAAGGGTGAACCCATGACCGTGGTACCAGATGGCACGCAGTCGCGCGATTTTACCCACGTGCGCGATATTGTGCGCGCGAATATCCTTGCCGCGCGCTCCCGGAATGTTGGCGCAGGAGAAGCCATCAACATCGGCGGCGGAAAAAATTATACGGTAAGCGAGATCGCGGAAATGATCGGGGGCCCGACAGTGTTCGTTGAGCCGCGTATTGAGCCCAAGCACACTCGTGCCGATATCACCAAAGCGCGAGAACTTCTCGGATGGAAGCCGCAAGTGGTGTTTGAAGACGGCATCGCGGAGCTCAAAAAACTGCATGGCCTGGTATAGCGTGCGACTGCACACGATCATTATGTCGTTGCTTTTCTATTCTCTAATTCCCGCCGTAGGCGGGCAGGCGCGCAAACCTGTCTGCCAGAAGGTAGATTAGAAAATAGAATTCTGGATATAGTATGAATGCCTAATGTGAGATTCACTTTCTTTGCGATGAACTGTATAAAAAAATGCCCTGTCGTCTGACGGGGCGTTTACTTTTGCGGTCTTACTGCCGCATTCGTGTTTGGCGCTGGGGTATGAGGCGTCGCGGCGTGGGAGGCGCTTCCACTGTCTCAATAACCATTGCAATGGCCTCCCCTCCGCCAATGCAGACGGCGGCAACTCCGATCTTTTTTCTCATCAGGCGAAGGTTGTGGATGAGCGTTACAAGAATGCGGGCTCCGGATGCGCCGATGGGGTGGCCCATGGCGATGGCGCCCCCCGCAATATTGACCTTCTCTTCGGGGATGTTCAGTTCCCTGGTTGCCGCGATGACCACGGGAGCGAACGCCTCGTTGATCTCAAAGAGGTCTATCTTGTCGCGGTGCTTGCGCCAGAAATCAAGCCGGCGGATGGCGGCGATGGGGGCTATGGTGAACCATTCGGGCGCCTCCACTACCGTTGCCCACTCAAGAATGCGGGCTTGTGCGCGCATGCGATACTGCTCTTTCGCGCGTTCCGAGATGACGACCATGCTCGCGGCCCCATCACTGATCTTTGAGGCGTTTGCCGCCGTGATGGTGCCATGCTCCTTATCAAACACCGGAGGCATCGCGCGAAGCTTGCTCTCATTGAACTTGCCGAGTTCCTCGTCCCAGATGAGCGCCTCTCGCTTGCCCTTGTGAGGGCACACGATCTCGCTTTCGGTGTCTCTGCCTTTCCAGCTTGCGATCGCGCGGGTATAACTCCGGATCGCAAACGCATCTTGCTCTTCGCGGGTGATATCATAGTGCATGGCGCAGAGCTCCGCGCATTCTCCCATGGAGCGCTTTGTGTAGGCGTCCTCCAGTCCGTCAAAAATGAGCGAGTCGTAGATAAGCGTTGTGTCGCCAACGGCGAGATCATCTTTCGTAGCCGTGCCCGCCTTCTTTTTAATAGCACCTCGGTCAAGAAGGAACTTCGCGTTTGACATACTTTCCATGCCGCCCGCAAGAACGATATCGGCTTGTTGCGCCATGACTGATTGTGCGGCGATGATGACCGCATCCAGTCCGGAACCGCAAAGCTTATTCACGGTGCGGGCCGGCATGTGGGAACGCGATTCTGCAAGGCGCACCGCCTGAAGTGCGGGGGCCTGCCCAACGCCCGCCTGGTAGACATTTCCCATAACGCAGTAATCAACGGGCCAGCGATAGGGAATACCGGCAAGTGTTATAGACGCTTCAAGACAGGTGGCCCCAAGCTGAGGTGCGGAGAATTCTTTCAAAGAACCGAGGAACGAGCCGATAGGCGTGCGGACGGCTCCAGTGATATAGACGGGTTCCATGCGTTTTCGGAATGATTGGCTCGTACCAGACCTGTATCATATTTTTCTGCGGTTGGCTAACGCGTGTGGGAGCGTCCTATCATTAAAAAAACACCTCACACTTGCGGAGATGTGGCTATGCAATGCCATTGTATGCGGGTAGTGATGTTTTTGAGAGCGGCAGAAGATCAGATCCCATACAGGTCTGCGGTCTTTTTCACCATGAGATCCTTTGAGAAGCGATCCATGATATGGTGATGAAGGTTCTTGGCAAGACGTGCACGAAGTTCTGTGTCGCGAAGAAGAAGCGTCATTTTCACCGCAAGTGCCGCCGCATTTTTTGGTTCCAGGAGAATGCCATTTTTTCCGTCGATGATGATATCGGGAATGCCGCCGACCCGTGAGGCGATAACGGGAAGTTCCGCAAGCCCCGCCTCAAGAAGCGCGTACGGAAGGCCCTCTTTGAGCGAGGGAAAGATGAACATGTCAAACGCTTTCAGAAATCGTACGGCATCAGGGCGGAACCCGGCAAAGGTGATGCGCTTGGCTGCAGATGTTTCCGCAGCGCGCCGCCTCATGGCGGCCTCTTCTTCTCCGCCGCCGATAAGGACCGCGCTGATCCTCTCCGGCACGAGTGCCATTGCATCAATAAGGTAGGCGATGCCCTTGTTTGGGATATATTCGGTAATAGTTCCCGCAAGTACCGCATCATCAGGAAGTGCGAGTCCCAGTTCTGCCCGCGCGGAGGCGCGGTCAAGTATCATGGCGTCATTTAGGTCAATGCCGTTCGGAATATATGAGAACTTTTTTTTCGGGATGGCGAAGAAATACCGGCACAACGAATCATGCTCTGTGATGACGATGATGCAATGGGCCCATAGCGCTGTAAGCCAGCTCAACAACCAGATGACGCCTTTTGTTCCGATGAAACGATCTTCCGAAAAGGCCCACCCATGAGCCGTAAATACTATCAGGGGAATGCCGGCGATACGTGCGGCAAGCGCGCCAAGGCAGCCTGCCTTGGAACTGTTCAGATGCACAACATTGGGCTTTTCTCTTTTGAATATCCGCCAGAGAGCGACCAGCGAGCGCATTTCTTTTGCGATGCTGATGTTTCGCTGAAGGTGCGGGATGGGCACGACGCGTATTCCGCGTGCCGTGAGTTTTTGCACGAGCGAACCGTCTCCGCCGCATGCTACCGCGACCTCTGTCCGGTCGCGTGGAAGCGATACGGCAAGGTCATAGACGTATCGTTGGGCGCCGCCCCAGTTTGATTTGGTGATAACGAATAATATCTTCTTTTTTTGCATATATGCTTTTTAATCCTACTGTGGACAGCGCTTCTTGACAAGCAAGCAGTATTTTGCTACACTTAAAGCAATGTGGGTGTTTACGCGCAAGCGTACACTCCCCAATTGTCGGTAAAAGGCCAGGGGAAACCCCGGCTTTTTACTTTACACACGTTTTACGCGATGAAGGGACTGCTCGCATCTGTACACAGGTCAGCCCCCTCTCAAAGCGATTACACATAAGTAATATAGGCAGGCCCGAACATACACTTCTGTCAACTACTAAATATATGGAGGTTCAACCTCCATAGTACACATAACATGTGAAAACATCGTCGGTCGGTGTAAGAGGCCGAGGGGCGAGAAGAAATGTTTTTGCTTTAAGCGGATATACCGCGCGTGCACCTTGGCGCACGCGGAGTGGATCTCTCGTGCCCTCGGATAACCCAGGCCCTTTACTTTATGCACGGGGTTTCCATGGCTATATATAATAGTACGCGCCCAATCGAGGTGTCGATACAAGCGGTATTATGCTCGCTGTAGCAGTCACATTCCTGATTCCAGCAATGCGTGCGCTTGACCGGTTGCGGCTCATCCCCGATAATAGATGTGATCGTTAGATGAGCGCAGACATCTTTTATTGTGTTGCAAATCTCACGTTGATCCACCCACCTTTTTCGCGATGGGTCGCGGTAACTGGCACCCACATAAAGACAATTGTTGGGGGTTAAACCTTATCGCGGCCCTTCATGGGAAAGGTGGATGGCAGGGTGTCTGTCATCCATATTTTTTGCAACACGTCGCGGTATGAAGATGATCGCCGATCTCACAAAGCGCCCTTGCGGGCGGTTTTTTGTTGAAAACGCGGCGGGGGGCGGGTATAGTACAAGGTGATGGCACTTCACGTACAAGAACATACATTGCTCGCCCCCTACTCGGTTTTTCGCATAGGCGGATACGCCCGTTTTTTTTCCGCGGTGACTACGGCAGCCGATCTTACAGAGGCCGTTGCTTTTGCGCAAGCAGAACACCTGCCGGTTTTTGTTCTTGGGGCGGGTTCAAATGTTTTGATCTCGGACGCGGGGTTTCCCGGTCTTGTCATAAAGATTGAACTTCAACATATCGCTGTTCACGGCACTACGGTTGTTGCCGGCGCGGGCGCGATGTTGCCGAGGATCGTTGCCGAGTCTGTCAAAGAGGGCCTTGCGGGATTTGAATGGGGGATAGGTATTCCGGGGACGATTGGTGGCTCGGTGCGGGGAAACGCGGGGTCTTTTGGATTGGATGTTGGAAGAGTCCTCCGCTCTGTCACGGCCCTGAATGTGGAGAACGGAGCGCTTCGCGAGTTTGCTCCAGAAGAGTGTCATTTCGGATATCGTCATTCATATTTTAAGGATGACCCGCGATGGATCGTGACCGAGGCGTGCCTTACGCTTCATCCCGGCGACCCGGATGTTTCCCGGGAGACGATAAGAAAATATTCCATGCATCGGGCGGCAACCCAGGATATCGGTGCCAAATGCGCGGGGTGTGTGTTTAAGAACATTTCGTGGGACACCATTCCCGGCGGGAAAGATGGGCTTCTTACGGCCCATCCTGAATTGCGCCAATTTGAGCAGGCGCCATCGCTACCGTCCGCCTACCTTATAGATAGGGCGGGTCTTAAGGGGCGAGAGTTCGGACATTCCCGAATATCGCATAAGCACGCGAACTTTTTCATAAATGCCGGTGGCGCTACCGCCACCGAGGTAAAGGGGCTGATAGGGGTTGCCAAACGAGAGGTGAAGGAGCGCTTTGGCGTTGATCTGGTAGAAGAGGTGCATATTGTGTGATCTATGTATTACAGAGTGTCCGCATCGGTTGCTGGATTGGAGGCGGTTGTGTCGTATGTGCAGAGCCCGATAAAAACAAAAAGGGTCATTGCTGACCCCTCGAGTTCCCAAACCCTCCTCGGCGCGAGTTCTCTTTCGACGCTCAATGCCGAATACCATCATCGTAGATACAATTAAAAAGTTCGTCAAAAAACTTATACACAGCTTTACTCTCTATTTTTTTTCTGATAGTATCAGCATACGATAAGGAGCAATAACTCTTATTAAAAAATTTTATCTCACACATTTTTAAAAGTTAGCATTCTCAAAAATGCCTCCGCAATATTTTGACCTCTTATAACGCTCATGGCCGCTTCAAATCTTCCGATGCCGGAGAGCACTGTAGTACCGGCAAAAAATTCATCCCCCGCGGGAAATGGAAAACCAGTGAAGTTTCTCTTCGTCGCCCTGGAATCGCTTTCCGGCGATTTGGCGTGGACCATAAAGAAGGAAGGCCATGAGGTGCGCATGTACATTAAGGAGAAAAGCGATGCCGATGTGTACAGCGGGTTCATTGATAAGGTGGAAAAGTGGGAGGATTCCGTTGATTGGGCGGATATTATCATTTTTGACGATGTTGAGTTCGGCATCATCGCGGAACGCCTGCGGAAAAAAGGCAAACTGATCATCGGAGGAACGGAATATACCGATCAGCTGGAAATGGACCGCGAGTTCGGGCAAATGGAGATGAAAAAGCACGGTATCAACATTCTTCCGCAATGGCAATTTTCCAATTATGACGAGGCGATAGAGTTCCTCCGCAATAATGCTGATCGCTACGTGATGAAGCCATCCGGCAATACGCCGTCGGGCGGCAAGGGGCTTTTATTTATCGGGCAGGAGGAGGACGGCAAGGACCTGGTAGAACTTCTTGAACAGAATAAGAATGTATGGCAGAAAAAGGCGCCGGTCTTTCAGTTGCAAAAGTATGTGAACGGTGTTGAGGTGGCGGTCGGCGCATTTTTCAATGGGCATGATTTCATAAAACCCATCAACATCAATTTTGAGCACAAGCGGGTGTTTCCCGGTGACATCGGGCCTTTTGCAGGCGAGATGGGAACGCTGATGTATTGGGCAGAACCAAACAATCTTTTCAAGGCGACGCTGTTGAAAATGCTCCCGGCACTGCAGGCATCGGGATACATTGGATATGTAGATATTAATTGCATCGTGAACGGCCGCGGCATTTACCCGTTGGAGTGGACGTGCCGGTTCGGGTATCCGACCATTTTTATCCATCAAGAAGGGATACTCATGCCGATGGGGGAGCTCCTGATAAAGCTTGCTCGCGGCGAGGATTTTGAATTGAAAACAAAAAAGGGATTCCAGATAGGGGTGCGCATCAACGTGCCGACGTTTTTTGCCAAAGCAAAGGATCGCGAGGCGGTTGAGATGTACCGCGATCTACCGATACTTTTTAAAAAGAAGGCGAATCTGGATGGCATTCACATAGAGGACGTGAAAATAGACGAGGGAGTGTGGCGCATCGCGGGGGAGTCGGGGGTGCTTATGACGGTGACGGGTTCGGGTACGACGGTGCAAGAGGCGCGCCACCAGGTGTATTCGCGAATCGGAAACATCATGATTCAGAACATGTTCTATCGGACCGACATCGGTCTTAAGTGGCATGCCGATTCCGATCGGTTGCAGACGTGGGGATACCTATATTAACCATTTGTTGCAAACAGTTGGTAAGTTCAAAGCTCCAAATCCTAAAGGAAGGACAAGGCATATAGCGAAATGCTTGTGCATTGTGTAGTGCTTGGTTGGTTTGGTATAGGACTTTAATGATGCCCCTTGCATTATTATTTTGCATATTGTATGCTTGCGAGCACGTGTTATGAAGTTCACCCTTAAAACAACCGGGTTTTCTCTGGATGAGGCGCTCAAGCGATACGTTGACGCAAAGCTCACGGGGGTTTTCCGTAAACTACTGAAGAAGGAGCATATACTGGATGCGACTACGCTTGATATTGAGATCGGGCGTACAACGCATCACCACAACAAGGGAAAGGTGTGGCGGGCCGAGGTGAATGCGGCGCTTCCCGGTTCCTTTCTCCGGTGCGAAGCAGCGGCCGAGGATCTCCGTCAGGCGATAGACCTTCTGTCGGTGGAGTGTGCTGGTGAGATAAAAAAATATAAGGAGAAGAAGGTTTCAAAAATGAAGCGGGGAGCGCGGATGGCCAAACGTGACCTCAAATTAGATCCGGCAGCCCGGATGCGAAGGGGGGGGCGCGAACGGGGGGAGGGCGCATAACCGGTGTATTGGCGTTAAATTGCGCGTACGAAGAGTGCTTCGCACCATATGGGGCGGAATGCGAGACGGGGCGCGCGGTTCGTTGAAGAAAAAAAGCCTTCATATTCTCGCCGACTTTCACGAGTGCGGCGGGGAGAAGAAATACCTCATAAATAAATTCACGGTCAGGGAAAAAACTCTCAAAGTCATCAGGAAGGCGGGCTTCCAAATAGTAGCAAGCCGCTTTCATAAGTTCACCGGGATAGATCACCCCGACGAGGGGGGGATCACCGGCGTTGTCATCGTCTCTGAGTCCCACATCACCGTTCATACGTGGCCGGAGCGGAATTTTGTGAACATTGATGTGTTCTTTTGCAATTACACGCAGGATAACACCAAAAAGGCCCGCGACGTGTTCCGTTTTTTTAAAGCGATGTACCGTCCGAAGCAGATCAGCAGAAAAGAAGTGTGGCGTGACTGATCAAGAAGGACCCCGCCCGTAAAAGGCGGGCCGTATGTATAGAGTGAAAAATATTGCTTTGTGCTACCACGAACCGCGTCTTTCTCATCACAGTAAAACCCCGCCTTTTACGGGCGGGGTTTATTTTGCTCCGGATTACCTATTTCGTGATATCACAAACGATATTTCACGCGCTATACCTACTATCCGCCTTTTAAGGGCGGGGTTTTCTGTTGGGCCGGTCACTCTGGACAGGCGCACGCGGACATGATAGTTTTCCTAGCAGTTTTTTTGAAAACCCTCATGGAGAGTGCAATGCTTGAGAGGCGCAAGTCGGGTCTCTGGTTCCGGGAAGAGCTGTATTCTGATGTTGCCCAAAGCATCAAAGTGTCCAAGGTCCTTCATAAAAAGACCACGCGGGATGCGCACGGGAAGGTCTTGCACCAGATGTTGGTGCTGGAGACGCCGCGTTTTGGCCGGGTCTTGACGCTTGATGGCGCTGTGCAGACCACCGAGGCCGACGAGATCTATTATCACGAGCCGTTGGTGCATTTCGCCGCACACTCTCTGCTTCGTCCTCCGAAGTCGGTCCTTCTGATCGGGTGCGACGGTGGAACGCTTCGTGAGATCGTGAAGTACCCGTCCGTTGAACATATTGACGCGGTGGATATTGACCGCGAGGTGATAGATGTCATGCTGAAATACATCCCCGGCATTCCGGGAATGTCGTTCTCCGATCCGCGCGTGAATCTTATCATCGCCGATGGTGCCGAGGTCGTGAAGGAAAAAAGGGCGGAGAAGCGAAAGTACGATCTTGTCATCATTGATTCGCCCGATCCCATCGGTCCTGCGCGTTCGCTGTTTCGCATGTCGTTCTATCAGGATGTCGCCGCCATTCTTGCCGAAGACGGTATTGCGATTAGGCAGACGGGATCAAGCATGTTCCAGCCGGACGAGATGCCCGCGCATTGGCGCCAAATGCTTGAGGTGTTCTCGCGCGGCGATGTGCAGGGGCTTGTCACTGCGGTTCCCACCTACGTGGGCGGATATTTTACGCTCGTTGCCGCTTCGCACCGGAAAGGCATTTTCAAGGAATCGCTTGCAACGCTTGAGCGCCGCTTCAAGGATTTTCCGTCGGCATCCCGGTGTAACTGGTATTCGCCCGAAATGCATCGGGCGGCCATGGTGCTTCCGGTGGAAATTCAGCGGGCGATAGAGCAAAGCGAGTTCGGTCGCGAACTCATCCTTGATCTGTACGGATGCGACTACTCTGTTATCAGTTCCAAAAAACGCCTTGCGAAATTCGCGCGCGAGATCTGCGCCGTCATCGGCATGAAGCCGTTCGGAAAACCCATCATACCCGACTTCGGGTTCGCAAAATCAAAAACGGCTGGGCCCTCGCTCGTGCAACTCATTGAGACGAGTGCTGTGACCGCGCATTACTCCACGCACTGGGGTATGGTGCTGAAGAACATCTTTACCTGCTCCACGCTTGATGTGAAAAAAGCGGTTGAGTTCTGCATGAAATATTTTGGGGCTGATGTCGCGAAATGGGAGTTGAAGATTCGCGGATCCCGCATTGTGAACATTGGTCGCGAACAGCATGCATACATGACCGAGCGGAATGGAGACGTTTTTATGACGCGCCGCTTTGTCTACACGCTGAAGGACCCCGCAGGAGAGCCAGCCGAACTTTGAACGCAGCGCACACACGCACCGCATTTTGGTGCGTTTTTTGTTTGGATGCGCACCCGGAGCGCGGCCTTTACTTTCTGCAAAAAAGAATGCCACCATACATCTAGCGCTCTTTTACACAAACAGCACGTGCCAAGAGACAAGGGTTTTTTCCGGCCTGACGAGGTTATTGTTGACTATCTTTCAAAATTGAACGACCCTGGGGCTTTTCCGTTCACGCGCGGTATTTACCCGACCATGTACCGCGGGAAAAAGCCGACCATCCGGCAGTTCGCGGGATTTGGTCTGGCGCCCGATACGAACGAGCGCTTCATGAAAATTCTTGCGCTCGGCGGCGCGGGGCTTTCAACCGCTTTTGATCTGCCGACGCTCATGGGCGCCGACTCCGACGAGCCGATATCCGAGTGCCAGGTCGGCTGGGACGGTGTGGCGCTTGATACGCTTCGCGATATGGAGGATCTCTTCAAAGATATTCCCGTGGGCGATATCACCGTCTCCATGACGATAAACGCGCCCGCCGCGATCCTTCTTGCGATGTATATCGCCATGGCCGAGAAACGCGGAATCCCGCGTGCGGCTCTTGGCGGGACAATTCAGAACGACATTCTGAAAGAATACATTGCGCAGAAGGAGTGGGCGTTCCCCGTTGATAAAGGGGTAAAACTGGTCGTTGACACGATGGAGTTTTGCGCGCGTGAAATGCCGAAGTGGCACCCGGTCTCTATTTCGGGGTATCACATCCGCGAGGCGGGGGCGTCTGCTGTGCAAGAGGTTGCGTTCACGCTTGCTGACGGGATCGCCTATGTTGAGGGGGCGATACGCCGCGGCATGCCGGTGGATTCATTCGCGCCCCAGCTCTCGTTTTTCTTTGATGTGCATAATAATTTTTTTGAGGAGATAGCGAAGCTCCGCGCCGCGCGGCGCCTGTGGGCTGGCATCATGCGGGAGCGGTTCGCATCCAAGGATCCGCGATCACAATGGCTACGGATGCATGCGCAAACAGCCGGGTGCTCGCTTACGCTCAAAGAGCCGATCAATAATGTTATTCGCGTTGCATACCAGGCGCTCGCCGCCCTTCTTGGCGGGGCGCAGTCCATACATACGAACTCGTTTGATGAGGTCGTATGCGTTCCGACCGAACGGGCGCTAAAAATTGCGATACGCACCCAGCAGATCCTTCTTGAGGAGACCGAGATTCCGAACTGGTGTGATCCTCTTGGGGGCTCATGGCTCGTGGAGCGGCTTACGGATGACATAGAAGATGCGGCGCGCC
>MHQW01000047.1:0-5702 GCA_001820785.1 Candidatus Sungbacteria bacterium RIFCSPLOWO2_02_FULL_51_17 | reverse complement strand
CCGCAAAGCGCCATTGTACGTGAGGCGATACGCGATCAAAAGTGCGTGGAGGCGGGCGAACGGAAGATCGTTGGCGTGAATTCGCATCCCGGCGACGATTATTTTGAGGGTGCCGATTTCGCAGAGATTTTGGAAGAGACCAAAGCGTGGGACACGTTTGAGGAGCGGCAGATCGCGCGTCTCGGGCAGGTGAAGCGCGAACGCTCTTCAGCGGATGTTGCGCGCGCTCTTTTGGAGGTGCGGCGTGCGGCGGGGTCCGGCGAAAACATGATGCCGGCACTCATCGCCGCGGTGAAGATCTATGCGACGGTGGGCGAGATCACGAAGGCCCTGCAGGGCGCGTGGGGGAGTTACCGCGAACCCGAGATCCAGGCAACAGGCGCCGGGGTGGATATTGGGCAGATAGCGAACGGTCTTCATTTCAGAAGGCCAGTGCGAATTCTTATCGCAAAGGGCGGGTTTGACGGACACACGCGGGGGCTTGGTATTTTCACGCATCTTCTTCGTGAACTTGGGGCCGAGGTCATCTATATGGGACTTCACCGCTCCGTGACTGAGGTCGCACAGGTCGCGATAGATGAAGATGTGGATGCGATCGGATTTTCGGCGCTCATCGGTTCTCCGGTACGATTTTTCACAAAACTCAAAACGGAGCTTACGCGCATGGGACGATCGGACATCTTCATTACGGGAGGCGGCATCGTGCGTCCGCGCGAAAAAAAATTCCTTGAGGAAGAACTGCATATTGGCAGGATATTTTTGCCGGATACGCCTCTTCGCGAGGTCGCGAAATATCTTGTTGAGAATATTGGGTAACAAAACGCCCTGCCGTACGCGGGGCTTTTAATTTACCCAAAATCGGCGTATAATGAGCATCTGTCGGAACCAACACGCTCTCATGTCTTTTTTAACGAAAATTCTCGGGGACTCAAACGAGCGCTACATCAAATCCATCCGTCCGATAGTTGAGGACGTCAACGCGCGCGAACAGGAGTTCCGAACACTTACCGATGAAGAACTGCGGGCAAAAACCCACGAGTTCAAGAGGCGGCTTTTTTTGGATGGGAATGATCCTTCTTTGGGCGGAGAACAGGACGCTTCGCCGAGTTCCGGACGCGAAACACTTGATGACCTCTTGCCCGAGGCGTTTGCCGCCGTTCGCGAGGCCGCGCGGCGTATTCTGGGCCAGCGGCATTTTGATGTGCAACTCATCGGAGGACTGGTTCTGCATCAAGGAAAGATCGCCGAGATGCGAACGGGCGAGGGGAAAACGCTTGTCGCCACCCTTCCATTATATGTGAATGCCTTATCGGGAAAGGGGTGCCATTTGATAACGCCGAACGATTATCTTTCCCGGGTCGGCGGCGGATGGATGGGTGCGGTGTATCACGCGTTGGGGCTTACCACGGGAGTCATCACACACGATTTTTCCGGCGTGTATGATCCTATGTTTACCGCGGCGCCCTCGCATGGCGACCCGCGGCTTGATCACTGGCGGCCTGTTTCGCGAAAGGAGGCATATGCCGCCGACATCACCTACGGCACGAACAGCGAATTCGGTTTTGATTATCTTCGCGACAACCTTGCGTATTCTCGCGACGACGTTGTCCAGCGCGAGCACGCGTTTGCCATCGTAGATGAGGTGGACTCTATTTTGATAGACGAGGCGCGAACACCTCTTATTATTGTTGAGCCGGATGTGGAGTCCGCGGAGTATTATAAGACATTTGCCAAGATCACACCTCGGCTTGAGGAAAATACCGACTATAATGTTGACCGCAAAATGCGCGCGGCGACCATCACCGAGCAGGGAATTGAAAAAGTGGAAAAGATACTTGGTCTTAAAAATTTATACGAGGAAAAAGGGTTTCGCTATGTTCGCTATCTTGAACAGGCATTGAAAGCGCAGGCGCTCTATTCTCGCGACAAGGATTATGTCGTAAAGGACGGAAAGGTTATCATCGTTGATGAGTTTACGGGTCGTCTCATGCCGGGGCGAAGCTGGGGAGAGGGCCTGCATCAGGCGATAGAGGCAAAAGAAGGGGTTGAGATCCAGCGTGAATCGCGCACCATTGCCACCATCACGTATCAAAATTATTTCCGCATGTACCGGAAGCTCTCCGGCATGACAGGAACCGCCGTCACCTCCGGCGAGGAGTTTCATAAGGTGTATAACCTTGAGGTCATCATCATCCCCACGAACAAGCCAACGGTACGCGACGACATGCCTGATCTCGTGTTCCGCACCGAGGCGGGAAAACTTATGGCGATCGCCCGTGAAATAAAGGAGCGCCATAAACTCGGCCAGCCCATTCTTGTCGGCACTGTTTCTATTGAGAAAAATGAACGCCTGGGAGCGCTTCTTCTGCGGGAAGGCGTGCCGCATGAAATTTTGAACGCGAAAAACCATGAACGCGAGGCCCTGATCATTTCGCAGGCCGGAAGAAAGGATGCCGTAACGATCGCCACCAACATGGCGGGCCGCGGTGTTGATATTTTGCTTGGCGGCACTCCTCCCGTGCCGGAGGAGGCGGACGAGGTGCGCTCGTGCGGCGGGCTCCATGTGATAGGCACGGAACGTCACGAGGCGCGGCGCATTGATAATCAGTTGCGCGGACGCGCGGGACGGCAAGGCGATCACGGGTCAACACAATTTTTTCTTTCGCTTGAAGATGATGTGATGCGTATTTTCGGGTCCGACCGCATCAAGGGCATGATGGAGTCGTTTGGCATTCCCGAAGACCAGCCGATTGAGAACCGCATGGTGTCAAAAGCGATAGAGGCCGCACAGGCAAAGATAGAGGGGTTTCACTTTGATTCCCGCAAACACGTTCTTGAGTTTGACGATGTCGTGAACAAACAGCGCGATTTCGTCTACCGCACGCGCCGCTCTATTTTGTGGGATGATCCGGCAACGTATAAGGAAAAAATATTTGACTATATCGCGGAGGAGATATCCATGATCGTTGATTTTCATATTATTGGATATCGCTCCGACTGGAATATTGAGGAGGTCGGTGAGGCGGTAAAGGCCATATCCGGCACGAACGAGGATATCGCGAAAAAATGCGAGGAGTTGACCGTGGATCTTCGCGAAGAGGATGCAAGAGCCGAGGCGAAGGCATGGCTCAATGAATTTTTGCGGAACGCCTATGATGAGCGCGAGCGGGCAATAGGGCCGGATGCCATGCGGAATCTTGAGAAGGTCGTTCTTCTTCAGACCATAAGCACCCTGTGGATGGATCATCTTGATGTCATGGAGCATCTTCGCGACTCGGTGCGTCTTCGCGCCTATGGACAGCGCGACCCGTTGGTTGAATATAAAAATGAGGGCTCGCGGCTTTTCCGCGAGTTAAAGGACGCCATCAGAACGCAGGTGGTAAATACCATTTTCAAAGTTGGCGGCGCCCCCCAGGCCTCAAAAGCGCCGATGAGGGAGACGAGGCGAGGCGTTGCCGAGGCAGCTCTTCGCATGGGGGGAGGAACGTTGGGTGTTGGCACTCTGCCGGGAAGCGGCATAGCACGTCCCCAGAATGTGCCATTGGGAGGATCGGAAGTTGGAAGGAATGACCCCTGCCCGTGCGGATCGGGGAAGAAGTATAAGAAGTGTCATGGGAGATAAAACAAAGAAAAAAGAGCAGTTTTAAGTGATGCTCAGCACTTTGTTGACTAGCCGGTCTTGGCTTCGAGTGCCTTGAAGGCCTCGATTTCCTCGACATACAGCCGTTCGTCGTAGGTGGGCACACCGCCATCGTCCTGCACGATGCAGTCGACAGCGTAGTTCACCTTCGGATCGTCCGTGTGTTTCGGCCAGTTGCTTCCGTCGCCGATCGCGTTGACGAGCTTCCGCAACTGCTCAATCGTGAGAGTGTGGGTCTCCATTTCGGCACCTCCTTTCAAAAGGTTGATTAAACGGGAAACCGGTTAAAGTATAGCATGGAACTATGATACTTGTCAAGTTTTTGATCCCCATGACATTTTCAATATTTCGACCAATTCAGCAGATACGAAAATAAAAAAATGGCTTAAAATAAAGAAAATCCTTGCGTGACAGTTACGAAAGCGCATAAGTGATATGGAAAATAAAATATCAACATTCAAGAACGACAGATTTAAGAGGTCACGAGGTGGCTATTCTCGTTGGCTTTTGGTTTCTTGTGAAAAGTGCAGGGCACCACAGATGATATATCAAAAGGATGGCCCGGGGGTTTTGAAGCGTTTATATCTTGATAGAATTGCCACGCCCCAATTGCAAGGTAAAACAAATTTTGTATGTAAGAAATGTAAGACAATTCTTGGTATAGTGGTTGTATATCGCAAAGAGAAGCGCGCGGCGTATCGGCTTTTTGCAGGAGCAGTTACTAAGAAAGTGCTCAATCCTGGCATAGCGAAGGACATTAGATTTTAGGTATGCGCGGTAGGTTTGCAGGTAGCGGGGGGCGTGAGAGGTATTTGTGAAGACAAAAAAGTTCTATGGAAGAAACCGAATCGTTGAATTCATTTCACAGTGAAGAGGAGAGAAGGGTTGTGCTGACGCCGACCGAAAAAGAAGCGCTTCTTCGCGCCGACCCCTCATTTCGCTCCGTTGCTTCTGCGGCTTATTTTGATAACTATGACTTACCATGTCCCGTGCAGGTGACCATGGAAAAAGATACTGGGGAGCGTGTAGATGTGGTACTGCGGCGAAATCGTCACGGTGATGTGGTAAAAGAGATACATATGTTTGCCGCTCTGGGAGAGTTTGGCATGCCAGTTCCTGCGGTGCTCGTGGAGCCATTCCACAACGACAGGGGAGAAAGCGAAGCGGTATATTCTCTATTGTCAGGAGAAAATCTGCAAAAGTTGAGCATGCGTTCTGACGAGGACTTACAACGTGCAAAGGAGCTCTTGGTTGAGGCGGCCATCAGGCTGATGAATGCCACACCGTTTATTGAGAGCCATGCGGTGGCGAAACTCATGCCTCGTTTTACGTTAGCAAAGGAATTAGAGCTACTGAATGACGAGGGCAATCCGTGGCTTTATGAGGAGGTCTATCGGTCGGCGATGGCATATCTGAAACCCGTCCTTGAAAAAGTTGATATGCCCCTGGTTATTTCTAACGGTGATTATCAACCGGGAAATTTTCTTGCAAAAGATGGCAAGATAACCGGCTATCTGGATTTTGAGTCGGCATCGTTTCAAGATCCGATGATGGGTTTCGTAAAATATCCTATTTATGATATGCTGCCTCTCTCAAGAACCGACCTTGTTGAAACATTTTTGCGCAAGAAAGGATTTTCCAAAGAGGATTTTACCATTCGCCTCGCGTTTGGGTGCCTAAAGATACTTTTCAAAGAGATCCCGGTTGCTGGCGGTGATGCCGAAACCCAAGAATACAGAGGGCGGGTGTTAAAACTTTTGCGAGAGAGCATTTCCTGACCGCGCCCCGTATCAGGCATCATTGATTTATGAGTAGCAAGTTGGCAGTAAAGAAGATGCTATAAAAAAATGAAAGAGGGGGAACAAAACATACCGGAACCGTATCGCGCGAAAGCAAAACTATTTGGCGAGAGGGCAGAGCGCGTTTCCAAGGTGGAATACGGTCCAATCGTTGAAGAACCACAACGCACTCTACTGACTTTCCCCACATAGATTAACAACCGCTTGCTTCCCTGGTATACTGGAAGCATGAACCAATCAACACGTACCCGCCAAAAGCGGGA
>MHQW01000046.1:6094-19643 GCA_001820785.1 Candidatus Sungbacteria bacterium RIFCSPLOWO2_02_FULL_51_17 | reverse complement strand
AATCTCGCCTCAACCACAAGAAGTGGTACTGTGTGGGACTATACATGGAATTACAGGAATCAGCTGACGCAGGTCGCGACGGGAACGGCGACCACTACGTTTGGGTATGGAATAGGTGTCAGGTACCTTTCTTTTCCTAACCTCTATGCTACGATGCACCCATGGGACGAGCACCACGTGTTGATGTAGGAGGCGAGGTTTATCATGTGATCAATCGAGCCAATGGCCGCCAAACCATCTTTCACAAAAAAGAGGACTATTTGCATTTTGGACGACTTCTTACAGAGGCAAAAGAGCTGAATAACATGCGTATTATTGCGTATGCGCTTATGCCCAACCACTGGCATTTGGTACTCCATCCGAGACATGACGGTGATCTTTCGGTCTTCATGCAATGGCTCACCTTAACTCATACCCAACAGTATCATTCGCGAACAAAAACGATCGGCTACGGCCATCTCTATCAAGGAAGATACAAATCTTTTCTCGTTGAAAAAGACAACTATCTCCTTCAGCTTATTCGTTATGTTGAGCGAAACCCCCTTCGTGCTAAACTGGTGAAGAAGGCAGAAGATTGGCGATGGGGGAGCGCATACCGGAGAACTCAAGGCAACCCGCAAGAAAAAGCACTTTTGAGCAATACTATTATTGAACTCCCGGATGATTATCTGGAATGGCTGAATGAAAAAGAAGATGCCGACACTCTTTCCAGTATCCGTCAGTCGGTCAACAAGGGAACGCCATATGGCGCTGTAAAATGGGTCGATAAAATGGTTGAAAAATTTGATCTGCTGTTAACAACTCGATTGCGTGGCAGACCGAAAGATATATGAAAAAAAGGTACCTGACACCTATTCCACTGACACCTATTCCAAAAGGTACCTGACACCTATTCCTCTAGTTCTAACGAAAGCAAGCTCTGGACTACGCCGAGCGGGGCGGTAGTTACTTGGGGTGGTCAAACGGTCGCTGGTCCCGTATGCTCGCCCTGTAAGTAAGCGCAGATTCAGTATAATATGAAATCATATGGAAACTCGTTCAATTAGAATAATAAGAATTTGTTTATGGGTATTGGGTTGGGCGATTGGATTGTACGGAAGTTTTATTGGAAGTAGTGTCTTAGGCTATTCTGGCTTCGTAGTAATGGGGGCGACGATGTTGTTCTTCCACCGAGAATTTAGTAAAGAATTTATGGATTTGAATCCGTCGACCAATAAAACTTTTATCCGGATCTCTACACCAATTGTAGGCCTCGCTTTTCTCCTTGGTGGACTAATCGACTTTGTTAAGTCGTTTCTGTAGTGGATTCATTTATTGCATTTAATGGGATGAAGCAATGGAAATGTCCACATTGTAAAAAAGTATTGCGTTGTACTTTTTCATCATGCTCATATCACAGAAAATTGGCACGAATGCATCTGCGCAAAAAATGCGATCGGAAAGTAGAAATGCGTAAATCCAATAAGTGAGAAATTATCAAAAGCCGCATTACGCGGCTTTTGAGATTACTGCATTATTTCAGCTAACGAGTTGCTAAAGACAAATCTTTAGACCTAATGATCTTCATAGCCTCCGGGCTTAGCTTCTCACGACCCCCACAACCCCAAGCTTTGAGGCGACCATCAATCTCATGTTTTATTCTCGGCCCTCGATGTAGCATATACACATCGACTGCACCTTCTATGCGGAAAGGAATTTTGCTGGCCTCACTGGTCTGATCCGGATCTGCGTACGTTCTTAGTTTGATAGGGACGGATCCACGAATCATAACTTTGTACTTCTGATAGACTACTTTTTCTATATGCTCGAGAAGAAACTGTCGCTTAGAATCAAAGTTCGAACACTTTTCAAATCTCGCTTTTGCGGCACTACAGAACTGGCGTATACTCACATCAACAATCTCTTTCTTGTGAAGCAGCGGAACGCTTTTAATAACTTTTGTTTGTCGCAGTTTATGAGCATGGTGGAGATATATTCTACGCAGATGCAGATGGCGTGGTCTATGGTATGCCATCTACAATCAAGTCAAAGAATACACTAATAAATAATGGATTTAGACGCATTGAAGAAGATGGGGAACTTGGACGTCCTTCTCTCCATCAAGATGGGACATGGGGAGAAAATCGTGAAGCTAACCCCGTGTACCAGAAGTGGATTACTCTTTTGAATGAGGCGCGTCCTGTACAGGAAGCAGAAGCTGAGGAGGTTTTAAAGGAACGAGAATGGGCGAAAAGGGCTGGAAAAGCAAATCTCGGACAATAGATGATGGAGTGCCACTGTTTTTCAAGGGATAGGCATCAGGCACCTTTTCTACCCCAATGCAAACCCCGAAGTACCGATCGTTTGTCTATTTCTTTAATACATCCACCCTCCCTTTTTATGCGCGATAACAAAAACCCCGGAGCAGTGCTCCGGGCGTTATTTTTTCTACAGGTACTGACCCGTTTTTATTTTCTCATCTCTGGGCCTTCCGTCCTTCTTGGCATTTTTCAGAATTTCTTGGTTTTCAACGATGATCTTTGCGGCCTTGATAAGGTGCTCGCCGGGGATCGCATCCAGCCCCTCGCTTGATGCCATATCGGCGGCATTTACGATCGCATTTCTGATCTCGCGACCATTCAAGGGTTCAGCCGCAAGTGCTACGAGAAGCGCCTCGCGGTCCCCGGTCTTGATGGGCATGCCTTTGGGAAGTGATAATCTCCACACCTCAAGCCGCTGTGTCTCATCAAGGAATGGGAAGTAGATCTGCGAGCGTATCCGCGACTCTATCGCGACATCAATATCAAACGGGCGATTGGTGGTAAACCATATGATGCCTCGGTCCAGAAGCTCCAGGTTCCGGAGCACAGCAGTCACTCGTGCGTTCGTATCACCATACCCGGCATCCCGCGATTGCAGGATTGATTCTGCCTCGTCAATGACGGTCACGGCATTAAGCCGCGAGGTGCGTTTGATCATCTTCTTGAAATTCTCCTCAAACTGCGAGGTGTGAACCCCAAGATCCGCGGAGGTGACAAGGTAGAGGGGTCGCCCGAGATACTCGGCAAGGGCCTCGCCCGTCATGGTCTTTCCGGTGCCAGGAGGGCCGTATGCAAGAAATACTTTTCCGGTTCCTTTTTGGAACGACGGGATATCCCACTTGCGGATATCTTCTTCCTTGGAATTTGCGAGCCACAATATTTGCTGGCGGGTTCCCGGAGCCATGACGACCTTATCAAGAAGGGTCCGATCAAAATCACGGCGCTTAATCTGCGATTGCTGAAAGACGAACACGAGGCGGTACGCCGGCACGTACACATGGCACAGATTTCCCTGGGTGTGGCGCGGAATTGAGAAGACGCGCTTTCGTAACTCCAGGAGGGACTTTCCGTCATTCGTGGGGATAACGAAACGCGTCACTACTGGGAGCTTGTTCAGCTGCTGATTTGCGTTGAGCTCTTCCAAGCTTCCTGCGGTCTGTACCTCCGGGGTCTCAATGACGCCCTTCAGTCCTTTCGGGAGTTTCAGGGCCGCCGCTCCCCGTTGATCTTGATGCATCAGCAGGATCTCCTCGCTTGTCTCCACCGGATCGCCATCGGCAAACTCGGAGTTTTGGAGTACTCCGGGAATATTCCAGCGGGTGATATACTCGGCCTCGTTCTGTACCGGCTCTAGGTCTTCTATTCGGAGAGGCAGGATGTATGTTGACTTCAGGAGGCCGTTCTCGTCAAGCGCGGCGCAACTGACTTCCGGCGGGGCCTCTGGATACGACCAGAACTGTTTGTAGAGTACCATGTTTACAATGAGCACCATGGAGCGTGGCATGATGAATGGATAGGTCACACCCGGCTTTAGGCGGAATATGTGGCCCGGTACGGGAAATGTTTTTCCCATGATATCCACGAGCGCAGTTGTCTCGGTGCAGGTGCGGATGGCGGTCCTGATCGCTCGTTGTTCGCTTTTGGTAAAATTACTTCTTTCGTGCCATGCTTCGTCTTCGGCCCGATCAAGGGCCGCTTCGCGGTCAAAAAATTTTGCAAAGAGCTTTTGTATTTTCGCCAAAAGCCAATTTTTTTGGGGCCACGATGGAGGGCCCTGCGGCATTTCTTCGTTCTCTTCAAACATAGCGAACCTCGCATGTGTTGGCAGGTTTTGGTACGCTTTTCATATCACGGTTAGGCAACTTCGTCAACAAATCGGCATGGGCCTTTTGTGTGCCCAGCATGGTATACTTTTTTAAGAGGGATTTATGCAATGGGGCATGGCAGTGCGATCGGAATGTTATGGAATATACCAAGGAAATAGCGGTATTCGGCGGAGGATGTTTCTGGTGCACCGAGGCGATATTCCGCATGCTCAAAGGGGTGTACGCAGTGGATCCCGGATATGCCGGGGGCATTATAGATGCGCCGACATATGAGGATGTTTCTTCGGGAAGAACGGGGCACGCCGAGGTCATACGGATAGAGTTTGATCCCGCGGTCATTTCGTATGAAAACCTTCTTACCGTCTTTTTCGCGACGCACGATCCGACAACGCCGAATCGTCAGGGAGCGGATGTGGGCTCGCAATATCGGTCTGTTATTTTCTACACGTCCGAGCGCCAGCAGGAGTTAGCGGTGGCCGTTATCGGGGAGTTGAACGCATCGCATAAAGAAGGCGGCACTGTTATAACCGAAGTGGCGCCTCTTACAACTTTTTTCCCCGCAGAAGAGTATCACCGCGAATATTACGCGAAAAATCCGCGGCAATCGTATTGCGAGGTCATTATCAATCCAAAACTAAAAAAGGTTCAGGCCGCGTTCGCGGAGCTTTTGAAGAATGCGGTCAACGGCGCATGACATATGCTTATTGATGATATTACGATCAGGGTCCGGGCGGGATCGGGCGGCGATGGCATAGCCGCCTTCAATAAAAATCTCAACCAGTTCGGTCCCGCGGGGGGATCGGGCGGAAAGGGCGGCAGCGTGTATGTTGAGGGTTCAACGGATATTGGCGCACTCCGGAATTTTCGGTTCAAAAAAGAGTTTGCGGCCGAGAACGGAAAGAGCGGCCGTGGGCAGTTTTGCGACGGATCGGATGCCCCTGATCTCACGCTTTTGGTTCCCGTTGGAACGGTCGTACATAATCTTACGACGAAGACCGACCGGGAAGTGCTGTACCCCGGTGAGCGGATGCTTCTTGCTAATGCCGGCAAGGGCGGGCGTGGAAATTTTCATTTTCGTTCTCCTACGAACACAAAGCCCCGTAAATTTGAACGCGGAAGACCGGGGGAAGAGTACGTCGTGCGCTTTGAGCTTCGCATGATAGCTGACATCGGCCTCATCGGACTTCCGAACGCTGGAAAGTCAAGTTTATTGAACGAGCTTACGGAGGCAAAAAGCAAAGTCGCCAATTACGCGTTCACGACGCTTGAGCCGAACCTCGGTGTCTACTATGACATTATACTTGCCGATATTCCCGGGCTTATAGAGGGGGCCTCTGGCGGAAAGGGGCTCGGCATGAAATTCTTACGCCACATTGAACGGACGCGGGTCCTGTTCCACATTATCGGCGCCGATTCTTCCACGTCCGCAGCCGATTATCGGATCATCAGAAAGGAGCTTGGCGCCTATAATAAAGCGCTTCTGAAACGCAAAGAGTACATTCTGGTGAGCAAAAGCGACGAAGTATCACCGGCTGATCTAAAAAAGAAGGTAGCGCTTTTAAAAAAGAGCAATCCTGCGATCATGGCGTATTCCATCCACGACTTTGAGAGTATTGAGAAGATAAAAAAGATTCTTGGGGTGCTCATAAAAAAGAAGCTCGGAAAGAAGTTGTGAGGCGTGTATTCTGGGGAAGCCAGCCGGCAGTTGTTTTTTTACAACAAGACCTATCGGTTGCGCGCGAGCGGGTTCGCGGGGATGTGGACGGACGCTCTTTGGCGGTCTTCATCCTTTGATATATACTTATCTATATGGAGGAACTCTCCGAGCCGGGTATTGTCGCTCCCGCGGGCGGACATCATGTGAATAAAAAAGAGATCATGTTCGGCATTGCCGCCCTGTTGCTATTCGGCGGTTTTTTGTATTTTTTTTACTCGGGCACTAACGGGCTTCTTGGTACGCGCGAGTACGGTTCGGTATACACGCTTGTTCCGGACAAGGTGTCGCGGAGTGCTGCGATCGTCGTCGCCTTGCCGAAGGGAGTGAGTGTTTCCCTTGCGGAGGCAGGACAGAAGATAACATTTGATCCCGTGATCCCCGGTGTGTGGTCGGAAGGCCGGGTCAAGGGTGAACTATTGTTCCGCCCAAACGAATCGCTCATTGCCGGGTCGTACTACTCCATCATCCTTACCGCGGACCCCATGCGTCTGGAAAAGGACTTTCTTGCCGATGAAGATCCCGTGGTGGAAGCCGTGTTTCCCAACGAGGGGACCGAGACATCCGAATATTCCGATATCACCATTATATTCAACCGGCCGATGGTGCCGCTCACCACGCTTGATGAGTTGGCGGGTCCCGAAATTCCCGTAACAATAACGCCGGAGACCCATGGGAAATTCAAATGGATCACCACGCGAAATCTTCAGTTTATTCCCGATGGACGGCTAATGCGCTCGGCCACCTATATCATTTCCATAAAAGACGGATTCACCTCGCTTGACGGACTTGCCGTTCCGCCGTTTACGCACACGTTTACGACAAGGCCTCTTCGGTACGAGGGCGAGATACATCACGGCGGCGTGACGCTGTATCACGAACCAGTGGTCATCCGTTTCAACCAACCGGTTGATCTTGAGCGAACGAAGGGGTATATCACCGTGGACGCAATGCGTGGAGATGCATCGTTTATCGCCGAGTATGGGACGCGAAGCGTGTACAACGAGTCGCTGAAAAAGGATGAAACGTTCACCGATAAGTCGGTCATTCGCGTTTTTTCCGCCCAGGACCGGCACGGGCGGGAAAAATTCTGGGACTTCAATTCATCCTACTCCGTCACTATTGCCCGCGCAGTTCCTTTGGAGGGAGATAGTGAGATTCGCGAGCTGCGCACGGTGTCCATCTCGGTTCCCGAGGTCATTCGGGGACTTTCCGCGGAGTCGCCCCGCACGAAGTATGCATCGCCCGACTTTTTTGATCCCGAGGGCGTGTTGTGGGTTTCCTTTTACGAAGATATTGATAAGGATCGGCTCTCTCTTAAAACCGATGCGATACAAGATGTCAGGTATGGAGAGAAGTGTAAGGATGGGGATAACGCATACTATGGACGGGAGTGCGAAAAAGTGCCGGACCATACGAAAATTGGTATCACCTTTAAGGATCCCGGACACTTCAAGCGTTCGCAGGACATTATTTTGCGATTTGTGCGTATCGTGAATACCGAGGGGATAGTGTTGAACGCGGAAGACATCGTCAAGACCGTGCGGACATATCCGGCGTTGCGCATAACGCGGATCGTTCCGGCAGATGGTGCCGGTGGCGGGAAGCTTACCGAGCTTAAGATCTGTGCTACCACCCCTCTTACGCCCGCCGCCGAAGAGAACTTTCTCGCGAAAGTCCGTTCCAACATCAGTGTTGGCGCATGGAATTGGTATGAGCCGTATCGTGTGACACCGGAAAATAAGAATTCGCCATGCATGGCGGGAGAATTTGAAAACACGATCCATTGGGGTCTTATTCCCGAGGCGTACTATTCGCTGGCGCTCGCCCTCTCCGACGATTTCGGGCAGGCGGTGGAAGAAAAACTCGCGTTTACGAGTGAAAAGATACCGAATATGTATCGGCGCTTTTACCACCTGCAGAAAGGATATAACGTTACCTCGCCCGAACGGATGAAGCTTACGTACGCGGTGGAAAATCTTGAGTATGTGAACCTTCACGTCTGCGAGGTGGACGCAAAAACATTTTTGCGATATGCCGCAGATAGGATAGACGGTGCGATCGCGGGTGAATCGCTCTCGTGCATCCGCACGGTAAGCGACACGATACAGTTGCCGGGAGCTTTTTGGCGCAAAAATCATTTTCAGGTGAACATTGGTGACTATTTTGCAAATCCGCTCGGGTACTATGTTCTTACGTTTAGCCATCCGGACTATCGCGTGCAACTGCGGAACGGCAGGGGCGGGCAACTATACGAAAGGACGCTACTGAATGTAACGCGCATGGCGGTGCAGGAAAAAAAGATAGAGTGGGACGGTGAGAATGGGTATTATGACGCTGACCCCACGACCGAGATGGTGACCCGTAAAGGTGTCGGGGCATCCGGGGGGAATTTGTACTGGGTGTCGGAATTCGGGACGTTAAACCCCGTCGTGGGAGCGCGCGTTGAGATCGTCAAGGAAAAGAAGGGTGCAATCGCCTCTCTGGGGGCGCCAGTATTCACGGGAGCGGATGGCATTGCGCGTTCTGCGACCGTAGCAGATGCAGGCGCCGCCATCGTTTCAAAGGGTGGTGATAGCACGATCGTTTCATCGGCTCTTGATAAATTTCAATGGGCATCTCCGGCGTATTCCGCCGAACGGGCATATATCTACACCGACCGCCCTATCTATCGGCCGGGGCATGAGGTGCATCTTAAAGGTATCACGCGCATAGGATACGACGGTAACTATGAAATATTTCGTGACAAAAAAGCGCATGTTGAGGTGAGGAACAGCAAGGGAGAGAACGCATTTACGGGTGACCTTGATGTGAGCGAGTACGGCACCTTCGTCGCGAACTTCTTTCTTGATGCCCAGGCGCCTCTCGGTACGTACTCCATTTCCGTTCCGGGCGGTTGGGGATATTTTGATGTTGAAGAATACGTTCCCGCGGCGTTCAATGTCGGGTTGCGTTCCGACAAAAAAGAACTTATTGCGGGAGATACGCTGTCGGTTGATATTGATGCCCGCTATTATTTCGGCGTTCCGCTTGAGGGCGGCGAGGTTGAGTATTCAATTCTTGCGCAGGACTATTACTTTGACCGGTATCAGGACGAGTACTTTCAGTTCGGGTCCAGGTGGTATTACCGGTATGACGGGGGATACGGCGACACATTTCTCTCGCGCGGGAAGGCGACGCTTGATGCGAACGGACGCGCGCGTATTGAGGAAAAGGCGGATTTTGAAAAACTATTCCGTGAAGAGTCGCGCGGGCGGAGCAAGATATTTATTGTCAACGCGACAGTCAAAAACACCGCGGGGCAAAGCATTTCTGCGCAGACATCCGTCATCGTTCACCGTGGCGAGCACTATGTTGGGGTCAGTATGCGGGATGCCTATGCCGGTGTTGGCGAGCAGAACAGTTTCCGGGTGAAAACGGTTGATACGACCGGCGCTCCGCTCACGCAGAATGGCATTGCCGTTGAGATGAATAGGATCACGTGGGACTATTTCAAACGAAAGGAGGTGGACGGCAGATTTTATTACCAATCCGAGAAGAAAAAAGAGCGGGTGCGGGAGTGGACCGTCGGGACTGATGGTTCCGGGAATGCCTCGCGTGATTTTTCGGTGACGAAAGAAGGAGAATATGAGCTTACGGTCCGCTCGCGGGATTCGCGCGGCAATGAGGTCGTTGCCGCTCAGGAGTTCTACGTGTTCGGCCCCGGGATCGTTGATGTCAGGCCCACCAACAATGAGGCGCTTGATCTTGCGGTTCAAAAAAGCGATGTGCGCGTAGGCGAGGATGTAACCATTATCATAAAGTCGCCGTATCCGAAGGCCAAGGCCCTGGTCACGGTAGAGCGCGGAAAGATATTTGAGTATCGCATCATTGATATAGAGCGCAGCTTGACAGACGTGTCGGTGCGCATCAAGGAAGAATACATTCCTGACGTGTATGTGTCGGTGCTTCTCCTTTCTCCGCGTCCGGAGGTGAAATACGGGCAGATCCATTTTGTGGTGAACACCCATGAAAAGGAGCTTACGATAGAGGTGAAGCCGAGCAAGAACAATTATCTGCCGGGAGAAGAGGTGCGGCTTGAGGTGTTTACAAAGGATAGCGCGAACAACCGAATTCCTGCGGAGGTCTCGTTGTCCGTTGCCGATGTGAGCGTTCTTGCGCTCAAAGGAAATCCGAAAAAGAATCCGGTACTGTTCTTTTATGGCGGATATCCGTTGTTTGTCACGACCGCATCTAATATTAAAAATATTTTGTACGAGGCCGAGATACCGCTTGGAACGAAGGGGGGCGGAGCGGGCGCCGAACCCGAGGATCTTGCGAAGAAAAAACGCGGCGTTTTTAAGGATACGGCGTTTTGGGAAGGCACGGTGCGCACCGGGCAAGACGGCCGCGCGATCGTCACCTTCACGCTTCCCGATAATCTTACCACCTGGCAGGTGGAGGCGGTCGGCGTGACGAAGGACACGAAAATAGGAGCCGGATACGGCGAGTTCGTTGCGCGGAAAGACCTTATGGTGGTGCCGCTGAAGCCGCGGTTCATCATACCCGGAGATGAGTTTATGATAGGCGCACAGGTGTTCAACGAGACCGATGTTTTACAAAAAATTGAAGTGGCTCTCGGCGCCGACACCCTTGAGAGAGTGGGCGCGACAACGGAGTCGCTCGCGTTAAAGCCGCATGAAAGCGACATCCGGTATTTTGCCGTGCGCGCTCCGAAATCACCGGAAGGGGGCGAGCACCGCTTCGTTCTTTCGGCGCGGGCCGGCGCGTATGAAGATACTGTTGAAAGCGTGATACCGGTCAAACCGAACGACACGTATGAATCGGTCGCAACGGCGAATTATACCGCACGCGGAAGCGCGGAAGAGTATCTCTTTCTTCCCGACGCAATTGTTCCCGACAAGGGTGGCGTTACCATACAGACGAGCGCTACGCTCGCGATCTTTCTCTCGGATGCGTTGAACTACCTTGTGTCGTTTCCATACGGCTGCACCGAACAGATCGCAAGCAAGCTTTCGTCGCTTGCCGTCGTCAAGCGCGGATTGAACATTAAACATATTGGTGATGCATTCTCGCTTAAGGATGTAGAGTTTGAGGGGCAAAGATATTCGTTGGATGATGTTGTTGCCATAGGTCTTGCCCGCATCTATGCCGGGCAGACGCCATCCGGCGGGTTCTCGTATTACCGATGGCTTACTCCCAATTTTTATCTCACACTTCATGTCGTAGACGCGCTGGAGGACATCCGCCAAGCCGGATATGCGATAGATATCGGCGCGCGCGACCGCGCGGCGCGCTTCCTGTACCAGCAGGTTATGGGCGACCCCGATCTTTCCAAGGATCGTGATGCTCTTCTTATTACGGCCTACGCCCTGTCGCGCCTTGATGGTTTGGCGATGGAAAACGGGGTATTGCGAAGGCGCGTGGAAGACATTGCGCGTGACACAAAGTTTATTCATGAGGATATATCAAATATTTCACTTGCAAAATTAGCCATTCTTTCCACAAAGGGGTATACGTCTGGTCTACGCGAGGATCTTTTTCGGACGCTTGAAAACCGGGTGTCCATTGATTCTCGGGGCGCGCATCTTGCAACGCCTGCCGATCGCTGGATATATGATTATTATGAAACACCCGTAAAGGATACGGCACTTCTTCTGAAGGCATTTGCGGCGGGAAGGCGCGACAACCCCATCATAGACAAGGTGCTCCGGTGGCTCTTGAAAAGCCGCGCAAAGGACGGCGCATGGGGGTCCACCAACAACACGCTTGCGGCCGTTGATGCTCTTACCGATTATCTCGGGTGGCGGCGCGAAACCGAGTCCGACTTCTCGCTTGACCTATTGCTTGATGATACGAGGCGCGCTTCATTTGATTTCAATCCGAGCTCAATTTTGAACACGTTTGAGGCGGTCATACCGACATCGGACATTTCCATCGGCGCACTGCACGTGCTGAAATTTGTGAAGACCGCACGGAACGCTTTATCAAATGCGTTTTACTACGACATGGCGCTAAAATATTATTTGCCGGTTGATAAGGTGGCGCCGCGCGATGAGGGATTTACCGTGCGGAGAGAATTTTTCAAAGCGGATGATACAGACAGCAAAGAACCGTTGAGTGCTGCCAACGTTGGCGATGTTCTTAAAGTCCATCTGACGATCTCAACGCCGAAAGACCGGAACTTTGTCGCGATAGAGGATTTTATTCCCGCAGGCACGGAGATCGTGAATACCAATCTTGCGACCGAGGATCAGACAAAGAAAGATACTACGAATGACAGTGAGTTTTATAACGGCGATTATTATGACGAGGGAATCGGCGTGTCCGGTAGCAATGGTACGGCGCTGTCTTTCGTGCTGAAGAACCATCTTTTTACCTCGGTGTTCCGTGCGCTCGGCTTTCTCGGGTTTGATATTCTTGGCCGGCAGGATCTAGATGACGATTATTACGCGCCGAAAACACGGCATGGCCGGTTTTCGCCAAGCGCTGAGGAGGCGCACGATGACCGCCTGTTCTTGTTCCGCGAGCGATTGCCGAAGGGCGTCTATGAATTTGATTATTATGTGCGCGCGCTTATTCCAGGCACATACCATCATCTTCCCGCAGTCGCATCAGAGCTTTATTTTCCTGAAAATTTTGGTAGGACCGGCGGAGAGTATTTTGTGATAACAAAGTAAGTATCGCGTGTGGTCGTATCCCGGCGTTCTTGCCGCGGGAGGTCGTACCCGGCACCCGGGAGCATATCGGTCGTTCGGTGAAAGTTTTAGTCCTCATATACGTCATCTATATATACAGCACTAATAGAGTATATTTTTATGGATACTTCATTTTTTACCCCAAAACACGTTCTTGCAGTGGCAGGCATCGGCGTAGTTGTTCTCGTCATTGCCGGGTTTTTGGTCGGTGGACTGAATAGCGGTCCGCGGAATTTACTCCGCGGCGATACCGCTCTTTTGGACAAAATGGGCGGTGTGCCGTCATCAGGTGGTGTTATGCGGGATCGGTATCAAACGGATGAGGTGGGGATAGCAGCCGAAGAACAGATGGTGCCGAGTCCCGGATTTATTGGGTCGGACGCAAAGGTGGCCGATCGCAAGGTTGTCAAAAGCGGGAATCTTTCGCTTCTCGTTACAGACGTTGAGTCGTCCGCCTCTGCGGTCCAAAATCTAGCCGTGCGCCTCGGGGGATTTACGAGTGATGCGCGCGTGTGGGAGGTGAGCGCCGGGATGAAGTCGGGCTCGGTTACGATCCGCGTGCCGGCGGCACGGTTTGGCGAGGCGACGGATGAGATTAAAAAAATCGCCGCGAAAGTGGAGAACGAATCGCAGACGGCAGACGATGTGACCGAGAATTTTGTTGATCTTGAGGCGCGCCTCGGTTCTTTGCAGGCGCAAGAGGTGGAATATTTGAAAATTTTGAAGCGCGCGGAAAATGTACAGGATATTTTGACCGTGACCCAATACTTAAGCTCCGTTCGTTCGCAGATAGAACAGCTTCAAGGGCAACTGCAGTACCTTTCGGGACAGGTTGATATGTCCACCATCTCCGTGTCCTTTCGCGCGGAGGCGGATGTGGAGGTGTTCGGTATCAGATGGCGGCCGCTCTATGTCGCCAAAGACGCGTTCCGGAACATGCTTGAGGGGCTTACGCGGTACATTGATGGCATTATCTACTTTGCCCTCTTCTTGCCAGTGCTTCTTTTATGG
>MHQW01000046.1:0-6046 GCA_001820785.1 Candidatus Sungbacteria bacterium RIFCSPLOWO2_02_FULL_51_17 | reverse complement strand
GCGGACGCCACGATAACGCTTCGCCTTCGCCAGCAAATATTCCATCAACGGACCAACGAACGCGGCCGCTCGCCTTGAATGGCACCGCGGTCGTTGAGCCGAAAAGATAGGTTTCGGCATCGTGCGGCAGGAGAAGCAGGCGGTTCTCAAGGAGGATCCCTCGCGATACGTCATAGGCGTCGCCCGGAAAGCCGTATTCCAGCGTGCCCGAAATGGAAAACTCCTGTATGTCCTCATAGGAAAAAGGAGTTTTTTTGTTGTACGCGGATGCAAGCACTACCTCCATGGCTTCGTGCCATATTTTTCCGGCGCCGATCTGCCCCGTTATCTGACGCATGGGCGAGTTGTCGCTGTTTCCCAGCCACACGCCCACAAGAAAATCCGGCGTGTAGCCGATAGTCCAACTATCATGAAAATCCCGCGAGGTCCCGGTCTTAAGCGCATAGTTCTTCGCCGGAAGATTAAGGTTGCTTTTCATGCCGAATTGTCCGACGGACGTTTCGCGGTCGGACAGTATCTTATTGATGAGCTGGGTGAAGGGCCGTGAAAATACCCGTTGCTCCGACGCGATGGGCGCCTCCATGGGGGGCGTTATGTATGGGGAGGCGCTGTTCCGGAACAGTGTGAGCGGATGAAGCACTCCTTCGTTTGGGAACACGGTGAAATAATGCGAGAGCGTCATGAGGTCCATCTCCAAACTGCCGAGAGCAATGCCCAGGCCGTACTCCTCAAGCGGCTGGAGCGGCATGAACCCGAGATCACGCGAAAGAAATTCAGAAAAGGATTGTACGCCGACAAATTCCAGGGTTTTGACGCTCGGAACGTTCAAGCTGTTGGAAAGCGCCTCATGAAGCGTCACCATGCCGCGATACGCGCCGTCAAAATTCTTCGGATAGAATGGAAATCCTGCGGCGATCTCATATTTATATTCCCGGTCGTCTACGAGCGAATAGGGTCGCGCGCCTTTTTCAAATGCTTTTGCATATATGAACGGTTTTGCCGTAGACCCTATGGCGCGGGGCTGTATCGCCATATTTATTTTTGCTCCATCGCCGGATGAT
This sequence comes from Candidatus Sungbacteria bacterium RIFCSPLOWO2_02_FULL_51_17, assembly GCA_001820785.1. Classification (GTDB taxonomy): domain Bacteria; phylum Patescibacteriota; class Minisyncoccia; order Sungbacterales; family GWA2-42-14; genus 2-01-FULL-51-34. The sequence continues at coordinate 4,985 of MHQW01000046.1, read as the reverse complement.
GCGGGATTGGGGGATCCAACGACGGCAAGAAGTTCCGTTGATGGGAGCAGGATGACGACGATGGCCCCGTTTTTGACGGTCTCAAACGCTGGGGAGGCGATATTCCTCCGGAGGATTTCGCGGAGGTTTTCGGACAGCTCACTGTCAACGGAAAGGGCGCAGGACTCTCGGCAGGGTGGCGCGAGTGAGTTCAGTTCAAACACCGTAGCGTGCGTTCTTTCTTCGCGGGCAAGGACCCATTTTTCTTCAAGGGCCGCCTCATCTACGGGAATGTCAAACAGCGAGGCAAGGCGCGCCGCCATTGCGGTATTGCGATCGGTGCCGGGGAATCGGGCGGAGGGGGCATTAAGGGCGGTAAGCAGTTTGAGCGCTTGAACCTGGGTGAGGGAAGCGGCGGGCGCTCCGAAATAGTAGTAGCTTGCCTCCTCAACGCCTTGCGCCTGGTTTCCGAAGTAGGCGGTGTTTGCGTACATGGTCAGTATCTGTTCTTTGGAGAGATGAAGTTCAAGGGCGATCGCATACCATGTTTCCACCAGCTTGTTTCTGATGGTGCGGTGCGATTCGTTGCCCAGCAGTACTTTCACGAGCTGTTGCGTAAGAGTGCTGGAGCCGCGGAGTGTGCGCGAAAACGGAAGTCCGGCAAGATCGCGGAGCACGCTGAACGGATTTATGCCTGGGTGCCAGTAGAAGAAACGGTCCTCCTTTCGTATAAGAAGTTCTTTGAGGGTTGGCGGGAGTTCGTTGAGTGGACGCGAAAAGGTATCCCGTGGCGTCTTTGTAATTTCTATAAGGGTCCCGTTGCGGTCGGTAACGATCGGGGAGAGCAACCCATAGTAGCGTTTCTCAAGTAAGCGCGCGTACGGTGCGGTGCCCGCCATCAGCGCAAAAAAAGCGATAAATATGATCGCCGTCACGCGCCCTACCCGTTTTTTTGATCTGCGTCCCATGGGGTAAGCGTAACAGAAGTTTTGTCGCGGCTAAAGCGCAAGGTGGATATATTCTGGAAAGATATGCCTGGCGGTGGTATTCTACATGTATGAGATCAAACAGTGAGATGCCAAAACAATCAGAAAAACATGTCTCTCCGGAGGCGCACGAGCAGTTTCGTGAGATTATTATTGGTAAAAAAACACTTGTACTACTGGCGGGACTTCCCGGAAGCGGGAAGAGCACGTTTGCCATGACGCATTTTCCACTTGACGCCATTATTTCTACCGACCGCATTCGGGAGGAATTCTCTAATAATTCAAGAAACCAGCTTGTCTCCGATGCGGCGTTCACGCTTGCGCGAAAGATAACCGAAGAACGATTAGGACGCGGCGAGATCGCAGTCATAGATGCACAAAATCTTTCAGAAAACACGCGAGCGCAGTTCTATCAGGTCGCAGAAGCAACAGGCGCGAAGATTGTGGCGTTTTTTCTGAATACGTCGGTTGCCGAAAGCGTTGAGCAGAATAAAAAAAGAGGCAAAGATGTCGGCGCCAGCTATATTAAGAGGAGGCGAGGGGTGTATGCAACGGCCCGTCGTTCATTGGAAAAAAATCCACATGTGTCCGAGGTGCATGTTGTGGAGCACGATGATGCCGATACAACACACATTGTGTTACCGGAAGATGACCGGGAGGCATGGGAAGCCGATCAAGAGCTTTTGAAAGAGGCGCGGGTATCGCAGGCGATGCTGGGTGCCGCCGAGACAGGTTTTATTTCCAAAGAGCGATTGCCATCAGAGGGGACGAAAATAATAGAGGCGGGCTCGGTCATGTTCGTAGAGGCGAGCATGGGGGATGCAGCGCGTGACCGCATCAGCGAAAACTTTCTTTCGCATCAGATTATTGATGCCGAGTCGGTAGCCCGAAGAATTCATGCCGATATTACGGATGACGCTGTATCGGATGTTATGGCATTCATATTGCGTCAGCGCATACACCACAATCTCACGACTGTTGTTTTGTACCCGAAGGAGTTTCGGGGAATAGGAGGCCTTCAGCGGACGATCGGATCAGCAGAGGAACGACGGAGCATACACATTCCGCAGATTTTTTCGGATGCGGACGACATGGCATTCGTACGGGATGTCGTGGTTCAGCGCAATGCGAAGGATGATGAACCGTTGTTTCTCGTAGGAGACGTTCAGGGGTGTTATCGGGCAATGAGGGAATTTGCCGGCCGTATCCGGAAAGAGAATGTTTCTGCGAAAGAAGAGCGCGAGGATGCATCGCAAAGAAAGATAGTTTTTGTAGGAGATATGGCGGATCGCGGACCGTATGATGCCGAATCCGTCATATATATTACGGCGCTTGTTCGTTCCGGGCGGGCCATTCTGGTAAAAGGAAATCATGACGAGAATCTTTTAAAAGGATTGAAGGGGGAGGCGATATCATCTGGCGAGACAAACGAGACCGTCAGAGAATTGCGAAAGCGCCTGTCGCCGGGATCAATTCAAAAGATCATTGAGATGCTGGAACGTGCTCCATATTACGAAGAGTGGAAGCATCTCGTTGTGGTGCATGCATCGCTTCCGCGCATCCCGCGGCAGGGAGAGGTGGTTCCGGACTGGGAGACGCATAGCATGACTCACGGGGCTCGCAGTGGCGCATTTGTCGGCGGCAGGGCAGAGGTGTGGAAATTGCCGAATACAGTCGCACACGATCCGGAGGTGCTTGTTGTCGGAGGTCATACGCACGAGGAGGAACCCATGATGGAGCGCATATCGGGTACCGCCGTTCTTGATGCGGGAGTAGAGCTCAAAGGAACGCTCTGGGGGATGTATTACCCGGAACTTGAACTTGCTTCCGCCGAGGAGCCGTCTGTTATAAAGCTCTATGAGATGCTGAAGGGAGAAAAACTGCCGGAAGGGGAGAACCTTCTGCTTTTCGTTGAGTATCTCAGGCAGCAAGGCCTTGTTGAGGTGAAGCGCGGCGATGGAGAGTACGCCGGGTTAACGCTTGTGACGTATTCGGGTGTCACTGAACTTGGTAGCTTGTGGGATCAGTACCCTGTTTTACGGAATTTCCGCGGACTCATTCTTGACGGAGCCGGAATGCCGGTGGCGCGGCCGTTCAAAAAAACGCATAAAGCGGGAGATGAAATTCCTCTTGAAAAACTTACCATGGTCCCCGAGAAGGTATTTGAAAAGGTGAACGGCTCCATGGGCATCACCTATTTTTGGGGCGGTAGGTGGCGGGTCGCCACAAAGTTTAGCTTTCAGAACGAGGATTATACGAAGCCGAGCGAGGAGATGCTTGCCGGGATGGATATAAGCGCCCTTGATTCTTCTAAAACATATCTCTTTGAGATCATCCTGCCGAACGACTCTCATCTTGTTGATTATGGTGGACGGCGGGAACTGATACTATTGAACAGCATTGATACCGCAACGGGTAGCGAGGCCTCATGGGAGGAGGTTGCGGGAACGGCAAAAAAATTAGGAGCGCATACCGCGCGGGATATGACGGAGGAATTTCCCGGCATGTCCATCGCCGATATCTACGCGTTCGCGCAGAAGGAAGGGAACCTGAAAAATCTTGAGGGTCTTATGGCTCGGTACAGAAATGAGCAGGGGGAGATGGAGACGGTCAAGGTGAAAACGAGAGAGTATGACGATAAAAAGTTCGTTCGCGACCGACTTGATTGGGAGGACATTATTGACGCATTTAATGTTTCAACGATGAGTATTCCGGAGGAGGCCTTTGAGCGGTTGTTACAGTACAACTTTGATAATGCTTTTGCGCGAGCAGCTCTTGAGACGCGGGTTTTGTGGATCAAAGATGAGTATCAAAAGATCGTGAGCGAGGCCCGTGAATTCTTGTTCTCGCCGCTTACTACTGCGCAACGGGTGTTTGAGGAGGCAGAGCCGGTTGAAGGGAAAAGGAGGGCGGTAGAAAAAGCGCTTCGTGCCGCAGTGCCCCAGTTGTTGAAACTTTTGGAAGGGCGCCGCGGGGAGGAGGGGAAGGGAGAGATGAATGCGTTCATGGGATTTTTACGGGGGCTTATTGAGGGCGGCGGAAACCCGGAAGAAAAACTGGTAAAGCACGCGCTTGCAAAGATCAGAGGACAGATCGGTGAGGAGACAAAACGGCGGGGCAAGAACTCTTTTTTGGTTACGCCCGGCGCGTAGTTTGACGGAGGCGGCCGATCGTGCTATAGTGTATCAAGTACACTAATCGCTGGAATATACATGGGAACAAAACGCATGAATGGAAAAAGACAGGACTTTTCTCTGACGGTTGATATGGTGATATTTACCGTTGTTGACGATACGCTTAACGTTCTTCTGGTAAAGAGGAAGTACGAACCCTTCGCGGGCATCTGGGCGCTTCCCGGAGGGTTTGTAGAGGAAGATGAAACGCCGCGCGAGGCGGCCGAACGCGAACTTCTGGAGGAGGCGGGCCTTTCCGCTTCGTATCTGGAACAACTCTATACGTTCGGTGAGCCGCGGCGGGATCCTCGCGGAAGAGTTGTTTCGGTCGCGCACTTCGCGCTTGTTCCCGCCTCGCAACTGAAGATCAGGGCGGGGGATGATGCCGCTGATGCTCGTCTCTTTCCCGTGCACAATCTGCCGAAGCTTGCGTTTGACCACAAAGACATCATCGCGTACGCGGTGACCCGTGTGGGGAATAAGATCCAGTACACAAATGTTGTCTGGAGCTTGCTTCCGCCCGCCTTCACGCTTTCGGATATTCAGGCGATTTACGAGTCCATTTGGGGGAAGAAGGTTGATAAGAGAAATTTCCGGAAGAAGCTTTTGTCGTTGGGACTCTTAAAGCCCCTTTCACGCGAACGGACCGGCCTTCGCCAGCGCCCGGCGAAGCTCTATGCGTTCAAAACGAAGCAGTTTGTGGAGTTACGTAGATTTTTTTGACCGATGGCGCCCCCGCTCTTTGCGGGGTTTTTGTGTGCGCGGGTCAGTCTTTTCCAGTCAACATATGATCCCCACATTGGCGTCGTCACTTTCTGAAAGATTTAAATAATTCCTGCTTAGCTTT
>MHQW01000045.1:3741-21803 GCA_001820785.1 Candidatus Sungbacteria bacterium RIFCSPLOWO2_02_FULL_51_17 | reverse complement strand
TCATCACCATAACCTCATCCCTCGCACTCCTCGCATTCCTCCTTCCCAACACTGCCCTCGGTCTTGCCATCTCTGACCGCGTGGAGGTAAAGGTAGGCATCCTCAACGTCAGAGCAACGGGTTCTGCCACCGGCGCCATTCAAGGAGGACAATCATATGGTTCCGAAGGAACCATCATAGGAGGCCCTGTTACCCAGGGCGGCTTTACCTGGTGGGACATCAACTACGACTACAACCCCGATGGATGGTCTGCTGAAGGAACGGCAGAGGCGTCATTTCTTGAGAAGGTTGGAGCGGTAACTCCTCCCCCTCCTCCCGCATCGGGCCCTATCACCATCGGCTCCCGCATTGAGGTATCAACCACGGGATATCTGAACGTCCGTGACACCGCATCCCTTACCGGAGGCGTTCTGGGAGGACAACAGCAGGGATCGTTAGGAACCGTCACCGATGGTCCTACCTCAAGCGGAGGACACACCTGGTGGAAGATCAACTACGACTACAACCCCGATGGATGGAGCTCCGGCTCATACCTCATACTCACCACAAGCGAGGTGAACCCTCCTCCTCCGGCTCCCGCACCAACTCCAACACCTACTCCACCTCCCCCTCCTCCCGCAGCAGCAGGTACTGCAACCATTACGGCGAATGCCACTGAAGCGGCTCCCGGAGCACAGATCACTGTTACTGTCGCAGGAGGCCCCGGCAACATCTCCGACTGGATAGCTGTCGCCCTTCCTTCTGCCGCCCACACAAGCTATGTCAACTGGAAGTACCTCTCCGGCACCCAATCACAACCATCAACCGGAAAGACATCCGCAACCATCACCTTTACCATGCCGCAAAGCGCAGGCACCTACGAGTTCCGGCTATTTGCCAACAACGGCTATACCCTTCTTGCCAGAAGCGAGCCGATAACGCTTACGCTTGGAGGTGGTCCTGATACCGACACCCAAGCGCCCACGACCGCCATCAGCTCTCCGAGTAGTAACGCACTTGTCTCTCAAACCGTAACGATCTTGGCAACCGCATCCGACAACATTGGGGTAGCGCGGGTGGAATTCTATGTTGATGGAGTACTGAAGTCCAGCGACACATCCGCTCCCTACTCATATGCGTGGGACACCACCAATGGAGGAGCGCATGCCTGTCTTGGCGCGCATACGCATGTCCTTGCCACCAAGGCATATGATGCGGCAGGGAATGTCGGGTTAAGCGCGGATGGTACCGTCAACATGAACAATCCGAGCTATTGCACTACGATCACCCCCACCATCACCGCAAGCACCGCGACTGCCGCCCCCGGAGCACAAGTAACGGCAACCATCGCCAATGGCCCCGGAAGCGCTACCGACTGGGTCGCTCTTGCCCTTTCTTCCTCACCAAACATCGGCTACATTTCTTGGCAGTATCTCTCCGGCACCCAGATACAACCATCAACCGGAAAAACATCTGCAACCCTTACCTTCACCATGCCGCAAACCGCAGGCACCTATGAGTTTCGGTTCTTCGCGAATAACGGCTATACCCTTCTTGCGCGTAGCGAGCCCATTACGGTAAGCCAATCAACAGACACCCAAGCGCCCACCGTCCCATCAAACCTTACGGCAACTATCAACTCGTCTTCCGAGATCACCCTCTCTTGGGGAGCATCCACCGACAACACTGGTGTCACCAAATACAAGATATTTAGAGATGGCATGAAGATTGCAGGTGAGCCCCCTCTCACCACCTATAAGGATACCGGCCTTACTCCTAACACCACCTACAGCTATGCCGTATCAGCGAGGGACGCGGCGGGAAATGAGTCGGCGAGATCGGCTGTGGTGACGGGGAAGACGCTTGCGACCACTGGCTTCACGAACACAGTGAATTTTACCAGCGGAATGTTCACCGGTCGGCATTATCGATTGCATATTGAGCCGGACGGGTGTGTTGGCGATTATCGTCTTATCGTTGCCCTTCACGGCGGCGGCATGGATGAGAATGGTGGGGCGAATGATGCCGAAAAGGTGTTCGGCCTCAACATGGCAAGTGCCCACCAGTGCATGATCGTTGCATATCCATTCTCTCTTGATCCCGGGCTTGGCCGGCAGTGGAACTTTATGCCCGAGCAGTTCTCGGCGGGGTATACCGCCGACGATATGGGTTTTGTGAATGCGGTTGTTGATGATGTGGCGCGACGATACCCCGTAGACAGGGATAACGTCGTATTGACGGGATTGAGTGGCGGGGGCGCTCTCGGGCTTCGGATGCTGTGTGAGGGTGTTTCCGGATATTTCCGGCACATTTTTGTCGTAGAGGGAGCTTTTTCAACTGGCATGAAAAACCGCTGTACCTCTCCGGCATCCGGCACATCCAACCTAACTATTATTCACGGAACTGCGGATACTGCTGTTCCCATTGCTGGAGCAACGCATTGGCCCTCCTCAGCGGTGTTCAACGCTACCCTCCTTCCGCAATGGGGGAGCAGTAGTATACTTGAATATTTCGCCACGTTCATGGGCACTTCGTACAATGGCGACTACTGGGTAAGCGGCGTGTATCCGGGTCGCGATCCCGACTACTCGCTTGTCGGCACATCGGTCATAAGATACTGGACCCCCGGCGCGGTGAGCGCTGGCGACGGGTACGGAAATTTTTCTGCCTATGCTGGCCCCGGCGTAGTGTCTCTTGCGTTGCATGGCCCGTGCTCCGGCGGAGGATATAAAACGGGAGCATGTCAGTATCCGCTTGAGGGCGGAGGGCATCGCTGGGACAGTTCTCCGATGGTTGGCCGCGACGGATATTCCGGCGTAGGCAAGACCGCCTTTGCGCTTGACCTTGCAAATCTTATAAAGAAAGTAGCGCTCGCCGGCGTGAACGGGTCTGTAGATACCCAAGTGCCAACTGTTCCCGCGGGTCTTTCAGCGACCGTAAAATCCTCATCTGAAATTAATCTTTCATGGAATGCATCAACGGATAACGTTGGTGTCACAAGTTACAACGTATATCGCGGAGGGGTGAAGGTCGGAGCCGCGCTTGCTACATCTGGTGCGTCGACCTATCAGGATGTCGGCCTTGCACCGAACACTACCTATAGCTATGCCGTCTCTGCGCGGGATGCGGCCGGCAACGAGTCAGGCAAGTCCGCGTCGGCATCCGCCAAGACGTCTTCTCTGCAAGATCAAAATCTTGTGACAAAGGGCCTCGGGGGGTGGCCGACGCTTACCATGAGCGCAAAATTCGTAAAACCCGGTGCTACTGTCGGCATCACAATTTCCGGCAAGGGGTTTGGCCCCGAAGATTATGTCGCGCTTATGCTTGCAAACTCATCCACGGACGCGCGGATCACTCCGGCTATCTTATCTCAATATCTGAACGGAATGGCGACTCCGCCTGCGAGTATTGATATGTATCTCAATAGCGTCACGCTTCTTTTCACCATGCCGAGAAGCGAAGGGACATACGAACTTCGGTACTATACGGCTTCCGCGGGCGGAGGGGTTAATTATTTTGTTGGGCGGAGCGTGTCAATTGTGCTTTCGCAAACGGCGCCAGATCATACGCCGCCTCGGGCAGATCCGGCACCAAACAATTGAGCAATGAAGCGGGTGCCTGCTCTGGCGTGAGATAAGGGAACCCCGCCCATAAAAGGCGTGGTTTATTTTGCTCCGAAGGATGTGCTTCGTGATATCACAAAGCACTATTTCACGCTCTATACAGAAAACCCGCCTTTTAAGGGCGGGGTTTATAGTATATGGGGCAGTGACGCACTGATCGCATGTTGCACATCGGCAACGGACGCAGAGCAACCTTCAAGCGCCATTGTGGTAAGTTCCCGTTCGCGGATGCCACACGGGTGGAGCAGGGCAAGAAGCCGGGGATCTGCGGATACGTTAAAATTTATGCCGAAACGGGTAACGCCGTTTGAATTATTCAAGCCGATGGAGGCGATCTTTTTTCCGTTCGCCCATGCGCCACGATATTTTGCCGCATCCTGGGGCTCTGTTGCCGCGACGCGTGCTGTCGTGTGAATGTTGAACGTGTGGAACACCGTATGCGCAAGGCGCTCAAGAGGTGCTACGATGCTTCCCGGAGTTTTCATGATGACATAACATCCAAGAATGCCCGGCGCATGAAGCGTGAGCGAGCCGCCCCGCTGTGTTTTTACTATGTGTATCTGTTGGCGGACGAGCTCATCTTGTGAGACACGGAGAAACGCGAGCTGTATTTCATCGGGTCGCGCACCAAGCGATAGCGCGGGCGGGTGTGTGGCGAACAATATCGTGTCTATCGCAAGACCCCGAACGCGCTCGCTCCATATCTCATCTTGAATTGTTAAAAAGCGTTTAAACGGCAGAAGGCCAATGTCTATAAAACGCCAGGCGCGATGCGGGTCGCCCCGTATTCGTCCTGCGGCACCGCTTTGGCTCATGAGTGCGCACCGTAAAGGCCGTGTCACTATAAGTTGCATTATGAGCGGATTTCTGTCAATGTGTGTGGTGGCGGTAACGCCTTTTTGTAATGAGTATGCTCTGATCTTCGGCTAAAGGCAGAAGAGTTGCTTTACTCATTTTTTGCGTATGAACACCATTGATCTCCAAATTCAGTCAACCTGTTCGGATGGCGCGCACACGCCTAAAGAGTTGGTGCATATGGCCCGCGATCGCGGGGTCGCGGTTATTTCACTTACCGATCACGATACGGTGGAAGGAGTGCCTATTGCACGTGAAGAGGGCGCGCGGTTCGGCGTGAAGGTACTGCCCGGCATTGAGATGACGTGCCAGCTTATGGAGCACGAGATCCATATGCTTGGGTTCGGCATTGATCATACAAACGCCAAACTTCTCTCGGCCCTCAAAGAAGCGCGTGACGCGCGGAAAAAGAAATCGGAGAAGATCGTCAATCGCCTTCAGGACGCGGGATTTATCGTAACGATGGACGATGTGCGGCGGTGCTCAAAGGGTGAGACGATCGCGCGTCCGAATATCGCGGAGGCCGTTCTTTCGCGTCCGGAGAATAAGGGAAAACTTGGAAGTATTGCGCACATCCACGAATTCATTGAGGCATATTTGGTCTCGGGAAAGCCGACATATGTTGAGCGCGAAAAAATGCCTGCCGAAGCCGCCGTTAATCTTATTCATGGTGCGGGGGGCATTGCCGTGTGGTCTCATCCGGCGGTTTCTATTCACAACGATTTTAACAAAATAGAAGATGTGTTGAAGGTATTCATTTCATACGGCGTGGACGGCATTGAGGCGTTTCATCCGAATTATTCCGAGGATGAGACCGAGTTTTTGAATATGCTTGCGGAAAAATATGGGCTTCTGCGCTCTGCCGGCTCCGACTACCATCGGGAAGATGACGCATATCATAATCCACAGGGCCGCGGCGGCATTGCGGGGTATGATGCATTCGGCTATGATCTTGGCGATATTGTGCCGAGGATTGAGACGGCTATTTTAAAACGGCGATTACAAGCCGAACGAACAACATGAGCAGGAAGAAATTTTCGCGATCGGTCAGAAAATTTGTCAGAAAGGAAAAGGCCCGCCTCCGCAGACAGTTTGGGCGCGACTCCTCGGACGCAAAGACGGGAATTCAAGACATGGTACAGGCGCTCATGCAGAAACATGGCGTTACACTCAAGCGCGTCACACCAAAGGAGTAGTAGGCGCTGCGCAATGTGGCAAAATAAAAAACATCCATTAATTGGATGTCTGTTTCATGAAGACCATCACAAACGTTACCACCAGGGAGATGAGGATCGCTCCGGTGACATGAAGTCCGTGAACGCCGGCGATCAGCATCATGATGCCGGAGAGTATTCCCAGGAATATGGCAACTGCGGTCGCCACATCAACGCGATGCCGCGCGACGCTTCCCCCCGGGGTATCCAGACCGAAAGCCCCGAGGCAGAGAAAAAGATTCAATACGAACGAACTGATGCCGGCTGTGATGCCGAATGCAACACTCGTAAGCGCACCCTCTATGAGTCCGGTTGCAAGCGGGATGCATACGAGAAGAAGAAAAAACATGTGCTGATTGTCAGTATGTAGAACTATCTATATCATGTATCGCGGGCAGTATGTGTTGTCAAGTCCTTGGCGTGGTTGTACAGGAAGACGTGGTGTCATGAGTTTAACATTTCTATTGCAGAGCAGAGTCATTGAAAAAATCCCTCACGATGAGGGACTTTCTGCATTATTCTCCAACGTAGCGGAACCGGGGTCCGTAGTAGCCGAGCTCTGGCCGGTCTACCTCCTCCAGGAACATTGTCGTTGGGCGAGCCACAACTCTAAAGGGTCCACATAGAGGGATATACAGCACGAGCGCCTCTCCCGTTTCGGGGACGATCGCCTCTCCCACCACGAGGTATTTTTTCTGGTTTTCGGGCGTGGATTTGAAGTGCTCATACACGCCTCTTTTGACAACGCCGTGCCTCGGTCTTCCCAGGATGCGCTTGTGCTCATTGTTAAAGAAGTCAGATAGTGGTTCGGCCTGTACGACCGGGCTATCCTCGTCGGTTGCGGCGTATAGCACTAGCGTTTTTCCGGTCTCGGAATGGACGGCTTCTCCGAGAACAAAGTAATCGGCGCCATAGAGTCGGTGCGTTCCGGTGCGTACCGTCATGGGTGATGTTTGAGATAGGTACTGGAACAGAATAACATGTCGTCACGATATTGTCAAGTTACTGTGGAGTAGTGCCTGGTGCATCATCTACCCGTTTGCTAAATCGCGTGCCCCCTATACAATCAATGCATGAGAGAAGCAACATTATTTCCAAAAGATACCACCCACATGCCGCTTGCCGAACGCATGCGGCCGCGTGACTTTGATGAGTTTTATGGGCAGGACGAGGTTGTCGGCAAAGGAAAGCCGCTCCGAAACGCTGTAGAAAAAGATGTGCTTCAGTCCATTATTTTGTGGGGACCGCCGGGAACCGGCAAAACAACGCTTGCCCGCATTATCGCCGAAAAAACCGGGGGCGTATTCATCCATTTTTCCGCGGCAACCATGGGAGTTCCCGAATTAAAACAGATAGTGAAAGAGGCGGAAGAGCGGCGGCGGTTCAACAAAAAGCGCACCATTTTATTTGTTGACGAGATCCATCGTTTCAATAAAACACAGCAGTCGGCATTTCTTCCTTCGCTGGAAGACGGCACGGTCGTTCTTGTCGGGGCGACCACCGAGAACCCGTCATTTGAGATCATCGCTCCTCTTTTGTCGCGCTCGCTCGTGCTTGTGTTACAGTCCCTTGACGACAAGGCGCTTGGAAATATTTTGGATGGGGCTTTGAAAAATGGTGAGCGGGGATTTGGGAGAGAAAAGATAGCAATAGATGAAAAAGCGCGCGAGGTTATGATTGGATTTGCCGATGGTGACGCGCGCGTTCTATTGAATACACTTGAATTCGCCGTTCATAATACGGCAAAAACAAAGGGCACCATCCGACTGGATGCCAAAAACATACAGGACATCTTACAAAAAAAAGCGATCCGCTACGACAAAAATGGTGAAGAACACTACAACGTCATATCGGCGTTCATAAAATCCATGCGCGACTCCGACCCCGACGGTGCGTTATACTGGCTTTCGCGGATGATTGAGGCGGGAGAGAATGCGCGATTTATCGCGCGGCGCATGGTGATATTTGCGTCCGAAGATATCGGCGTTGCCCAACCAACAGCGCTTGTCGTGGCAAACGCCGTGGCGCACGCAGTGGAATATGTCGGCATGCCGGAGGCCGCCATTAACCTTACGCATGGCGTGGTGCATCTTGCAACCGCCAAGAAATCAAACGCGTCGTACAAAGGACTTCTTGCAGCGATGGAGGATGTTAAAGAACACGGCGCACTACCCGTCCCGTTGCATTTGCGAAATGCCGTCACAAAATTAACGAAGGACCTCGGATATCATAAAGGATATAAGTATGCGCACGATTATAAAAATTCAAAGGTTTCACAGGAACATCTTCCCGAAAAACTGAAGGGAAGGAAATATTACGAACCGCCCGAGTGAGATACTGACACAAATAGTTGCTGAAACAGCAATGAGTGTATCTTAATGAACGATAACCGATCGGTTAAAATTCGTTAAGATAGAACACACAAAAAAATTAGAGGTTTTGAAAAGCAATAACCATGAATAGTAACGGCCGCCCTTTCGGGCGGCCGGTGTGTTGGCGGTGTTTATCCTCTGCAGTAGTTGCCACCCTCCTTTGTGCTGCTTGAACCTACTGGGCATCCAAATTTTTCAGGCAAGGGACAACATTGGCGTAATCACTTTGTGAAATGCGGATTATGACGTGATGCATCGTTCGTTTCTGCCATACTGCTTGCGCGGTCGGGCTTGTCTTAGTGTTGTCTATGACGAAAGACACCTTTTTTGGTTCAACGAAATACGGGAGATATGAGCGGTAGTTTCTTCCTCCGCTTTCCACATCCGGCATAGCGACAATGTAACCAATCGTTGTATATCTTCCTCTTTGCCAGCCGCTCTTCTGAAAGTAGTCCGAGCACTTGGGGTAACTTTCACTATAACGCACAATGACGCGCTCTTCCTCATCAACCCACCCCAGACCACAACCCGCAAGAGAAAGTGCTATAGCAATAAGCAATGCCGGAACACACGTTTTCATTATCAGTCATTCTCCTTTTGGTTGAGTCCGTTGTATACAAGTATTGCGCCTACATAGCTGGTTACGATTAGAAGGAGCACGGCGGCCACTTCCCACCAGCTCGGACCCTTCAAGCGTGGGAGGCCCCTCATAAAGCTAAAGATCGCTACTGTCACCGGACCTCCCAGGAAAAGCAAAAGGCCAACAACCAATCTAGTCATCCATTCCTCCTGTTTGAGCATGTGTATGTCAAAGGCCTCAGTGAGTTAATTGTAGCATGTCTTTTACAAAATGTCAAATTTATGGACTAAAAAACATCATTTTTCTCAAATATACATTATTCATTTATAAATATGTTGTCAGAAATATTGACATAATAGAGAAATTGCCATAAAATGGCGGTATGGAAACATATGCGGCATTAAAAGGCGTAGGTCTTGAGGAAAAAGAGATCCGGCTGTATACAACGCTTCTTGAGGCGGGCGAGGCGACGGTGCTGGGGCTTTCAAAAAGATCGGGGGTGAAACGGCCGACCGCCTATGTCATATTGCAGGCGTTGGAAGAAAAGGGATTTGTCACAAAAGATGTGCGCGGGAAAAAAACATTTTTTGTGCCGCAACATCCGCAAAAACTTATCTCGGAGGCGGAGTTTCGCCTGAAGGAACTTCGCGAGGCCGTTCCTCAACTGGAATCATTATTGCACAAAGTCGGTGGCGCGCCCCGCGTGACGATCTATGAAGGCAAAGAGGCGCTTGACCGCGCGTATGACGAAGTATTTGTCATCAAGGGTGAATTGCTCTATATGGGAAACCTGGAGCTTTTTATTGAGGCGTTTCCCAAAACCATACGGAAGTTTCACTATGTTGCCTATTCACCGGAGTTTACCGTTCGCGGCATGCTGGAAGAAAGCCCGAGTGCTCGTGCATATGTTCGCGAGCACGACACAAAGTATCAGCATACGAAGTTCATACCGAAACAATTCGCGCCCTTCAGCATGGATGTCGGTATCTTTGGCAACCGGGTCGTCCTTTCCTCCATGAAAAACAACTATTTTACGGTCAGTATTGAGAGCGATGAAATTGCCGTCGCGTTCCGGGTGATATTTGAAATGATGTGGTTGCAGGCGGCCGAATGACCGCATGCCGTGCCGATAAAAAGCATAGTTCCAACAGTATCTATAAAAAATCCCGCGTGATGCGGGATCTATGTATGTTCCTCGGCACTTTTTTCAAGCGCACAGAGCGCGCGCCAGCGCTTTTCAACGGTCGCCTTGAACGCCGCGAGGCGTTCTTCCGATGCGAGCAGTTGGGCGAATCTCCCCTGCGGCTTGAGGTATTCTTCAACTGGTTTTTCGTGCTTCGGTTTTGTAAGACGAACGGCGTCGCCCGCAATCTCTATGAGCGGGAAGACACGAGTTGAGAACGCAAGTTCCGCAAGGTCTACGCTCGCATCTGTGGGACTTTTCCATCCGGGCGGGCAGACGGACAAGAGATGAAGGACGCGAAACCCCTTCATGTCAGCGGCCACCTGCGCTTTTGAATAAAAATCGGTAAGAGTTGGAACGCTCAAAATGGCGGTCGCATAATACGGAATACTATGGGCGAGCATGATGCCCATGATGTCCTTTTGCGGGATGGATTTTCCGAGGGGCGATGTCACGGTGCGCGCCCCCTCCGGCGTTGCCCCCGACTCCTGTGCTCCGGTGTTTCCATAGCTCTGGTTATCATTGATAACGTAGAGAATATCGGCGTTTCTGCTTGCCGCTCCCGATAGAAGTCCAAGTCCGATATCAAACGACGAACCATCGCCCGCCCAGACCATCGTGATATCTTCCTCATCGCGCCCCTGCCGTTTTGACATGAGGGAGATTCCCTCACCCACGGCGGAACTTGCGATGAAGGGTGTATTAACCAAGTTCACCCCAAGGAACGACTCTCCGTTCCACCCGCTTCCGATGGACCAGCACGAGGCCGGAAGAACAACGGCGCGAACCCTGCGGGTTCTTCCCGAGGGAAGGGGCCGTGAAATAATACTAAGAGTGTGCGCCATGGCAATGGCAGACCCGCATCCGGGACAGAGTCCGTGCCGCGGATCAAGTGTTTGAAAGGGCGCTATCTCTTTTGGTTTCATTACTGTTCTCCGAGCCAGAACGTTTGCGAGCGTTCGTTTTCCGATAACGCGTGCGTGCGCACAAATTCCAGAGCCGAACGGAAGACCGTTTCCGAAAGATCTTGTCCGCCGAAACCCCCGACGAAACTATAGACGTCCTGCGGGAATTCTTTTTCGCGCAACCGAAGCTCGTGCGAAAGAGCACCCATGCCGTCGGGCAGGATGCTTCGGTCTATGACAAGCACCTTTGAAGCCCCTGATACGAGGGCCTTCAGTTCGCGCATAGGAAATGGGCGGAAAAAGCGAAGGCCAATGACCCGTACCGGTTCATTTGCGAATGCTTCTTCAACGGTTCCCACGATGGAACCCATGGTGATGACGGCAACGTCGGCATTGTTCGGGCCGCTGACACGCGCGAATCCGTTGCCGTAGTTGGACGCGCCGAAAATTCTGTGCCAGTCCGCGGCGATGGCCGGAATAATCGTTTCGGCGCGTCGGAGAGAATCAACGAGCGCCTTTTTTCTCTTGGTGTGTTCTTTCGCATCGCACGGGCACTGAAGGTTCATCACGTGCGGATCTGATCTGTCGGGAAGCACGAAGTTCTTATTTGGCGTTCGCGGCGGCAGGAATTTTTGCACGTCTTCAAACGCGGGGATGACAACATTCTCCGCTGTGTGCGAAAGAAGGAAGCCGTCAAACGACACAAGCGTCGGAAGCGACACCTCTTCGTCTTCGGCCAGGCGGTATGCCCAGAGGATCATATCCAGAACTTCCTGCACGTTTGAACAATAAATTTGCGGCATGAACATGTCACGAAAAAGAAGCGAATCGGTCTGATCGGGATGTATTGACCACGGAGCGCCGAGCGACCGATTGACATTGGCAATAACTAATGGAAGGCGCGCGGTGGTCGCCCAGTGAAGAAGCTCGCACATGAGCGCAAGCCCCTGCGAGGACGTGGCCGTGCCGTATCGTCCGCCGGCGGTTGAGACCCCTATGCCGAGGGCGATGGAGGCAAGTTCAGAGTCGGTATTGCGGTAGATAGTTGAAATGCTTCCGCGCGATGCAAGGGCCGCGATCTGTTCGGTGACCTCTGTTGATGGCGTGATCGGATATCCGCCAAAGACATCAATGTCTGCGAGCGCGAACCCGTACGCGGCGGCGGTGTTTCCGGTAAGAACCGCAGGCCCCGTTGGGATGGCCGGTTTCATGATGTCTCTCCTGTGGTGTTGGTGAACAGCGTTAAGGCGTCTCTTGGGCACACCGCAACGCAGATGCCGCAGTAGTTGCACCGGTCACCTGCTATCGTGTACACGTCATCGGCGGAAACATCTATCGCGCGTTTTGGACAGAAAAGATGGCAGAGTCGGCATTTGGTACAGCGGTCGTTTGGCCCCGTGATGCCGAAACGCGGATCGGTGGAACCATCGGGCCGTGGGCCGGACGCATTCATAACGGCGTCTTTTCCCTCGTGTACCGCCATGGTATTTTCCGCGATCTTTTTGGAAAGCGATCCTTCAAGCACCGCCGTGATGTCGTGGTCGTGCGCGTAAACGTTTGCCACGATCTCAAGAACGCGAAGGAAGGCGCCTGCCATAGCGGTGTTTATAACAAGGAACGGATCGTCATTCTGTCCGATAGTATTTTTTATAGAGATTGCCCGTGCGTTGAGCGAGAAAATAGTGAATTGCGGATAGTGCTCAACGAGGTGTCGGGCATCTGGACTGTTTACGAGCAAAATACTGCCGGGCCGCAAATTGTGCACCGCGTGCTCCATGGCGATCCGCTCGTCAAAAAGAACCACCATGTCGGGCTCTTCAATAAACGAGTGCGTTGTGATCGGCTTTGTGCCGAAACGGAGATAGCCGATAACGGCGGCTCCGCGCCGCTCTCCTCCGAAAAACGGGAATGCCTGTACGGAAAACCCCATCCGCATAAGGAGAGGAGCAACCATCTCCTGTAGCATGCTTTTTAGGCCCTGGCCGCCGAGGCCGTGAAAACGAACCGAATATCTGTGCATTTTCCTATTGTTTTTCAAAGGCCGTACCGCATCCGTACAATAAAAAAAGCATCATGTCAATTGAGACGTTGAGCTGGCAAGTTCAATAAGTTTGCCAATGGCCCTCTCAAGTTCGGCTACAAGCGGGTGCCGCTAGTGTTTTTTTATTTCGTGTACAAAGTGAACATAGTGTTCTACGGTAGTGTGTTTGTCTTGTGAAAAATGTTTCCAAATGTCGCGTCCTTTGGCAAGATCGTGATTCATGGATGAGACATTATGAAGTTTGTCTGCGATGGAGACGGCTTTTGCGGAAGAATCAGCTACAAGCACATTTTGTAGGTACACCTCTTTTCTTTTATGCCACGGCAGTGTTTTGTTCTCCGACACTGCCGCAACGATCTCTGCCACATGTGTGCCAAAAAGTTTTTGTATGTCAGCAAGGGTTCTTGGGGTGTCTTCCACGACGTCGTGCAGTATTCCCGCGACGACCGTTTCTTCATCAAATCCGGCACGCAAAAGTATGCACCCCACATGCGTGGGGATGGGCGATTTTTCCCCTCAGTGGAATGAGGATTGCAAAAAAGTGGTATCAGTGTCCGTGGTTTCACGCCCGACGACCTATCACTTGAATGGTACCGCGCACGTGTAGGGCGTCTTGACCATTCATTCAAATACCTCAATAAAAATGACTATTCTGGCAAGTGTCCCATTGAGATCGGTGACGATTTTATACAGACATCCTCGCTTCGCTTTATGCAGGGAGTGTTCCTGGAATACCCAGACGTTGCACATGCTATGCGGCAAATTTTTGAAATGCTATGGGCGTGCCGTCCGGAAAAAATAGAGGGAGCGAAGATGGGAAAAAATGGTGAATAACTCTTTGGGGATGTCGTTTATATCATGATATACTATTAATTGTATGTTTTCCTCGTTGAAACGATATATACGCATCAAGCACTGCACGGTCGTCTATCTGGGCGGCCTTTTTATTTTTTCCTCGTGGTTCCTTGAGGATTACGAACGCCTCTGGCGCGGATTGCTCATTGTGGGGTTTTACGTATTGTTTGATCTTCTGTGGACGTACATTCGTGACCGCATATGGTACGTTCCGATTTCATCGGTGATATCGGGGCTTGTCATTGCGGTGATCAGCATGCCCGCGCCGTCACTTCTTCTTATCGCGGCCCTTCCCCTTATTGCTGTTTTTTCAAAACAAGTTCTGCATCTCGGGAAAAATCGCCTGGTGTTCAATCCTGCGGCGTTCGCCATTGCGGTGGCCGGCCTTTTTGCTCCTTCGGTCTCCTGGTGGGGAGTCACCTGGGGGCATATTCCACTCAGTATTGCTATTATTGCGGGTCTTATCATCATTTGGCGGCAGAATAGGTGGCATGTTGCCGCTTCCTTTTTGGTGGCATATGCCTTTTTCCTTAAGATCCTATTTCTCATGAGCGGCGTTGGCATTTTTGATCTTTTCAGCAAACTCCGTCCGCAGATCATTGATGGAACGCTGATGTTTTTTATGACGGTGATGCTTATTGAGCCGCTTACCTCGGCGTTTCCAACAAAACGACAGCAGATCATATATGGCGTACTGGTTGGATTTTTCGCTGTTGCTGTTACATATGCCGGGCAATTGTTCGGATGGTCAGACACCGACCCGCTTATCTGGGGACTTCTCATAGGCAACATCACTGCGGCACTTCTCTTTTTGCCGACGGTGCGGAGGATGTAACAATAGAGTGAAAATTTTTTTAAAATGTGCTATCGTGCATGTCTGAAGAAGGGGCGAAGGGTGTGATGCGTCACGTTACCAATTACTAGGCGACCTTTTTATTGTCTAGACGAGCGAGTGAAATACAAAAGCCCTCTTTTGCATTTCCGAGCGCGTGAAGACATCAAAGGGTTAATACCCTTTATTTTTACTATGGCACACGTGTTTGGCGGGTATGCGCAATTCATCAGCTATGTCCTGTTCGTGCTCGGGCTGTTTTTGCTTATTAAAGGTGCTGATTGGTTCATTGATGGGGCATCGGCAATAGCGAAACGTCTCGGTGTTTCCTCATTTTTCATTGGTCTTACGGTAGTGGCATTCGGCACATCAGCCCCGGAGCTCGTGGTGAGCATCACATCCGCCCTTCATGGGAAAAACGATATTGCGCTTGGTAATATTCTCGGAAGCAATATCTCCAACATCCTTCTTATTCTTGGGATTGCGACCGTCATTCATCCACTGGTGATACGGCGCGCAAGCGCCTGGAAAGAAATTCCGTTCAGCTTGTTCGCGATTGTTCTTCTCGGGCTTATGGCGAGCGACGCGTTGTGGGGAGGAAATGGCATGGTGTCTTTGGTGGGCCGCGTAGACGGACTCATTCTGCTCTTCTGTTTTGTGGCATTTCTGATTTACAGCGTAAGCATTCGCAGTGTCATGCCGGAGGAGGGAGCGGCGGTGGCGCCATCACTTTCGCTTGCGAGAGGACTTCTCATTGGTGTGGTTGGCATGTTTGGGCTGCTGGTGGGTGGTACGTGGGTTGTTGACGGCGCGGTTCTGATCGCCAACAATCTTGGAATGAGTGAGGCGGTCATCGGTCTTACTATCATCGCGATAGGCACGTCTTTGCCAGAACTTATGACATCGGTTGTGGCGGCTTACCGGAGAAATGCCGATATAGCGGTTGGCAATATCATCGGATCTAACATTTTTAATGTTTTCTTCGTTCTTGGTCTGACGAGCGTTCTTGCGCCAATTCGGGTTCCTCGGCAACTGATAAGCGACATCGTTGTTGCTATTATTGCCACCATCCTTCTTTTGATCGGCGTATTTACCGGCCAAAAGTATTTGCTGGATCGCAAGTATGGATATATGTTCATCACGCTGTATGCGTCTTATCTGCTTTTTCTCATTCTTCGGGAGTTACAATAAAACAGCTGACAGCATGTGATAAAGGAAAAGCCCGGTGCATACGCGCCGGGCTTTCATTTGGTAAAAAAAGAGGCGGGCGCTCGGAGTGCTTGCTCCGTGCGTCCGCCTGTTAGTGTTATGATTCTTGCGAAAAGTCCGCGATGAGGTCGGGTGTCGCCGTGTCAAAACCGACCACGTCAAGCGTTCCGGCGTCATTGGGATCCGCGATGGAGAATTCGTTTGCCACCATGCCAACGACAACAAGTTTCGCAGAAATGCCCATCTTCCGACGGTACTCCTGCAATGCCTGTACCGGGTGGATGTTCCCCGCCCACGTCTCGCTGTCGGTGTAGATTGAAAAAACATCTACCTCAACGCGATTCTTGGCGGCCCAGATCATCGGCAGAGCGCAATCGGTGCCTCCGTAGGGAACCCGCTCCATCGTTTCCACGACATCATCCAGGCGTTGCCGCGGGGAGATGTTGAGTGGAACGAAGTGGTGCGAGAACGCCATGAAAGCGTGCGACGTCTCTGTCCGCGCCGTCACCATAGCCATGGCGGCGCTTGCGATGCGGGGCGTGATCCCCGGCATACCCGCGATCTCGCTCATCTCCATGGAATCGGAGACATCAAGCGCCAAAAGCGTGCGCTTTCCCGATCCCTTGATGGCGCCGAATGCACGATAGAACGCCTGATCAAGCGCGTCTACAGCCTCGGTCACCGGGCTCCAGGTAAGCGTGCCTCGGGCACCGTGTCCCATCCGATAGGTGGCAAGAGCGCCGAGTATTGCGATCGGGTGCAGGCGCGCCTTACGAATCCGTGTCTCGTCAACCAGCCGCTCACATACCACGCGAGTCGCATCCCCCAACGGGCGTATGAGACCGTTTGCGGTCATGCGTGCGAGGTTTCGGACAAGGGCCGCTTGCGGCATGTTAGGAAGTAGGGCCTCCCACACGTCGGGCGAACCCAGAAACTTCGACGGGATCATCTCCCATGTAATGTCGGGATGCGCTTCAACGAGGCCGATCACATCTTTCGCATCCTTCGCTTCCTGCATGCGAACGAATGCCAGAACCAACTCGGGCAGATCACCCAGCATCTCATCCTTCGTTACCCATCGGAAGAGCGCTTGGTGTGCGGCTGTTGAAGGAACCGGGTGTGAAAGCCGTAGAACGTCGTCATGCGTCCAGCCGTTTCGCTGGCGGTACTTGACGAGCTGGTAGGCGAGTGAATCCGCATCCTTGCCCGTGTACCATCGAGAAACCGCAGAACGGAGGCCACGGCCCCAGCCGCGAAATGCCCGTATGTTTTCAAGGAAGGTGAAAAGATGCGTGCCGGTACGCGCGATCCGCGGAAGCTCCATGCAGGCCGCATACCGTGTGGCGTCGTCACCCATCCCTGCCGCCATCGCAAGAACGAAGAGCGCCGAATCATTCTTAGGTGCGCGCCCCTGCTCGCTGATCTCCAGTGCGCGGTCTACTACCCGCACGCCGTCGGCCTTGAGACAGTTGAGTACGCCCTTGGCGCTCTCTACCGTGAGTTTACGCTCTGAAGCATAATACGACCCACCCTCTGATCCGAGGATCAGAAACCGGTCCAAGCGCTTCCAGTCGTCAACCGCGAAGACGAATCCGCCCGCAGAATTTTGAATCTGATCCTTACCGAAGATCGGCTCGGTCTGTTGCGTTGCGTCGGTACGTACATGCTTGGTGTAGTTCACGGGATGCCTCCTTTAGGCATGTGCACCCCGCCTGTTGCGGGATGCGGGTTTCGGCCCCAAGGTACGTTCGGTGGTTGTTAGTTGCAGGATGCATTGCGGACAAGTTGATGCCCAAGGGAAATGGTGTTTCTCGCAGTGGTAACCCTTGGACGTCGGCCCGCGAAGGCATGTTTTGGTGCTTGTTGGTGCTTACGGGCAAGTTGGTGCAAGAGGGGTTCTTTCCAGTAGGTAACCCTCAAGCGTCGGCCCGTGAGCTTTTTTGACTGGTGTTCCTGTCGCGTTTCGTACTGCAGGCAAGGTGTTGTCGCACGGGAAACGTTGTATGAGGTAACCGTGCGACTTCGGCCCGCAGAATTATGTAGTTGTAAGGAGCGCGAGCGAATAGTTCGCTCTTCTGAGTTCTCTGGTGTTAAGGAGAACTCAGAAGAGCGGGCGAGTGGGGCGTTTCCCGCTCACCGTGATCCTTAGCATGCGCCGCATCCCGGGCATGGCTCATTCTCTGCAACCTCCCACTCTGACGAAAAATCACAGCAGAAGCTTGTCTGTGTCGATGAGCGCGGCACACGCATGAGGGACACGTCTATGAATGGAACGTCATCCTCTTCGCACTCGCGGAAGAAATCTTCGTTCATGGTACCTCCCTTTGGTATGTGTGGTAAGGTGGCAGATTGGGGCTCCCCTTAGGGTCAGGGGCGATCTCTTGACGGTTGGGGCGTTGCCGTATACCGGCGCG
>MHQW01000045.1:0-3731 GCA_001820785.1 Candidatus Sungbacteria bacterium RIFCSPLOWO2_02_FULL_51_17 | reverse complement strand
GCTCGTCTTGACTCGGCAAGCACCCTCCGCTATAGCCGAGCCCTATTGGTAGGCAATGGATTGGTGATCTGCCAGCACCACCCTACCTGTCCTGTGTATCGTACTATGATTTTTATAAATAGTCAATAATGGTGAATAATTATAAACGCTAAATAGCGAAAAAATAGAACAATATAGCAGATTTATGACACAGTGACATTTTATCATCAAAAATATTGACTAATTTTTTAACAGCGCGATGGTGCGGGCGTCTAGTTTTAGGGATAAAAAAGCCGCTATCGTTTTCACGATGCGGCTGTGTGCCCGGCGGGGTCTTATCCGCCGTTTGCGAACTTAGCGAACTCGGGATCCCGCTTGGCCCGCGCGAAAGCGCTTGGCTTGATAGAGGCGAATCGGCGGAGCACGCCGAGGCATCCGTTTGCCTCAGCCCATGCAAGTGCGGTCTGGGAGCCATTAGAGTTGAGGATGCGGCGAAGTTTGTTGATCTTCATCCGGCCGGACGCGGCATAGGCCTCGCACTTCTGCTTGTTGCGGCCTTTTTTGCTGCAGCCCTTAGCGCCCTGCACCTGCTTTTGTGCCATGCGTACTCCTTTTGATGAGAGTGGGAATGAACATATGCAGCTGTCGGAGCATATACTAGATTATATTATTAGGCAAATATAATGATCATTAAATATTCAATAAATACAAATAAACATTGATATTTATTGAATTTAATCAAAATATCATCAAAAATATTGACTAAAATTATTGACGATGGTATGCTTTTCTTGTGTGATATATCT
Organism: Candidatus Sungbacteria bacterium RIFCSPLOWO2_02_FULL_51_17; assembly: GCA_001820785.1. Taxonomy (GTDB): domain Bacteria; phylum Patescibacteriota; class Minisyncoccia; order Sungbacterales; family GWA2-42-14; genus 2-01-FULL-51-34. Next base: position 2,946 of record MHQW01000045.1, on the reverse strand, counting down.
TGTCCATCCCGATCATTGCGTAGCGATTTTGCATTCCTGCCGAGTATGAAATTTTTTAATGCCACAAAGCGGGGAATTATATGAAAATTGAACAGATACTGCAGGGTCTGGGACTCAACGAAAAACAGGCGAGGATTTATCTCGCTCTTTTACAGTTGGGACGAGCATCTGCCTATGCCATTGCCGATCACGCAGGCATTAAGCGGCCAACGACATATGTCGTTCTTGGCGAGCTTATAGAAAAGGGGCTTGCTGCTCGTGTGCCGAGAATGCGAAAACAGCTTTTTATTGCGCAATCGCCGGAAGAATATTTTGGCACCATAGAGGATCGTCTTGAGATCGCAAAAAGGGCCTTGCCGGAACTTCAAGCGTTAGCAAATAAGAATGAACACAAGCCGAAAGTTATGTATTTTGAGGGTGTACGAGGTATAAAAGATGTCTCATTATATCGGCTTAAAAAAGGTGAGAAGAATATTGTTGGGTTTTATGGAGGTCAGGTGAATCTTGAGCAGGACCTCATTGATTTTTTTGACGATATGAGCGAAAAGTTTTGGAAGGGCGACTTCAAAACACGCGGCATTGCTCCCTACCATAAAACATTAGAGGAATATCGCGAGCGCGACCCGATGCATGGGCGCACCATGAAAGTCATTCCCGCTACCGACTATTCCTCTCGGACGTGGATTCACGTCGGGGAAAGTTATGTCACATTCTCTGCTCCGCAGGATAAACAGGCGGTCATTATTGAGAACAAAGACATCGCAAAAGCAATGAGGCAAATTTTTGAACTTGTGTGGAAGGCACTACCGGAGGCAGGAGGAAAAAAGACATGATCATTATAAACGCCATGTCGTTTATAATTTATATGAACAGCTAGTATACAAAAAACGGCTTTTAGGCCGTTTTTACCTCGTACAGTGCGTTCATTCGCGCTTTTAGAAGTTCTGAGTCCCTGGACAGGATTTCTTTTTTTTCATCATCCGGGAGTTCATCAAACCCATCAACCTGTTTCACATGAAACTTTTCGCCGAATAGCACGGTTACTTTTCTTCTCCCGAAAAAGAAATCCCACCAGGTCAGGCGTTCAAGCCCTCTAAATGAAATCGGGAGTATCGGTGCGCCTGTTTTTTGAGCAAGATACACTGCGCCGGGCTTTACAATGCTCACTCCCTCGCGTACCTTAATTCCCGCCTCCGGATAAATAAGTGCTGTGCCGCCTTTTTTAAGTACGCGCAACTGACCCCTTAGAGAGACATCAAGTCCCATACCTCTTTTTGCCGGGTAGCAACCAAAGGCCTTTAGGGTCCATCTAAGGAAAAAGTTCTTAAAGAGCCAATCGGCAGCAATGGCCCTTACCGGGAAAACGCTGGAAAGTAATGGCATGGCGCCAGCAATAAAGAAATGATCACCGAAGCTATGATGCTTTGGAGCTATGATTAGCGCCTCTTTGTGTTTTGGCAGATTTTCTAAGCCAATCGCCCTAACACTGAAAAACAGCAAGCGTCCTGACAGGAGTGAAACAATCGGTAATACTTTAAAGATCAAACTTGCTAGCACTTGAGTATACCAAAAGAACCACCACTTACGCATTCTCATTATTTATCGTATTTTGGTGATTTATATTGTACACAAAAATATTAATTTGTCAATTAAACTCCGCCCTTAAAAGGCGGAGTTTTTTGTCAAAATGACACACTTTGCATTATAAAAAAACGCTATTTCCCACTCGCCGAAGACGGGGCGAGTGAGCAACCAATCGCCTCTGAATTTTCAAAAAGTTTAAGTTGGTCGGGCCGCCGGGAATTGAACCCGGTCTCCGTGTACCCAAAACACGTGTACTGCCGGTATACTACGGCCCGATAATTAAATTACTTGAAATTCATTGTTTTACTTACCTTATGGGGATTCCCGCACCCGACATCTAAAATAGATAGAATGGTGTGCCGGTATACTACGGCCCGATAATTGCATTTATGATTGTTTCATGTGAAACGTCATAATCGGTCTGTTTCACATGAAACAACTACCACCGCCGCAATGATCAATTGGTTAATAGTACCTTTCCCAGAGAATATTTTCCATATGCTCTATGTGTGTGATAGAACCTGTTTTTTTGCTCACAGAAATGAGTATAGCATCAACTCGCCACTCTGCCGATTGCCGCCCAATCTCAATAAGATATAATTCACAGGCCCTTTTTAATGCTGCGCGCTTTCTGGCATCAATACTAAAGAGTATTGGATATTCTGCCTCGTGCGCCACGTCCCGCGTTTTTACCTCAAAGAATATATACTCATTACCCTTCTTAGTAATGATGTCCAGTTCTCCAATATTTGCGATTCGGTGATTTCTTGCAAGAATACTGAATCCTTGTTCTTTTAAAAAATGTACAGCGTGTTCTTCCCCGCGATCTCCTAGTTCTCGTTTCTTTGTTTTTGCCATACAAACGCTATTTGTGCCTTTTAAGCAAGTAAGTCGTTTAAATGTCGTTTATATTTTTCTAATTTTATCCTTATTTTTTGCCGTTTTTATTGCCTCATGCGCATAGAATTTCATAACTGGAGTTATCTCATAAAGCGGGTCTTCTACCTCCTCTGCTGAAAACCATTTGATGGCGTAATGCTCTTTATCGGAAAGTCGTATGGCATCGGTAGTTGAGGAGAGAAAATACCCAAGACCAATGTGCCGGTGTGTTTCATTGAAGGTATGAATATCAACATAATTCGGGGCATACAAGAATCTCGTTCTTTGGTCGGTTATTTTTGGGCGGGCAGCAAGAACGGTAAGTTCGGATTTTTTGATGCCGCATTCCTCCTCTATTTCCCGAAACAATGCCTCATCAGTATCTTCGTCAAGTTCCACATGGCCGCCGACTGGCGCCCAGATACCGAGCTTAATATGATGCACCAGGAGCACCTTATTTTCATGGACGATAAATGCTCCTAC
>MHQW01000044.1 GCA_001820785.1 Candidatus Sungbacteria bacterium RIFCSPLOWO2_02_FULL_51_17 | reverse complement strand
TTGATGCAGAAAGCTAAGCAGGAATTATTTAAATCTTTCAGAAAGTGACGACGCCAATGTGGGGATCATATGTTGACTGGAAAAGACTGACCACGTTTCTTGTGCGTGCGCGAAAAAGGAGGTATTTTAAAGGAAGCACTTTTATACTGAAATATCCCAATGAAATCCGCGCGGATAGTAGTTTTTGCTCTCACACTGGGATGTGCGTTCCCGCTTGCGGCACTTGCCGCCTGGAATACTGCATTCACCGATCTCTATGCACGATCAAAGGACTCAGTCACAAGTATTAGGATAGTAACACACAAGGTCTCGGAAAAAAATGAGCCGATGAGCGCCCGCGGCTCCGGATTCGTCTGGACCTCAGACGGGTATGTAGCAACGGCGGCACACCTTGCGACCGATATAAAAGACATAGAGATCACCATTGGAAAAAGAACGTATCCCGCGCGCCTAATAGGAGCGGACCCGCAGACCGACATTGCCCTTATGAAAATAGACGGCATATCGGGGTTAAAACCCCTTCCGATGGGAAACTCGGACACCGTTGAGTACGGCGAGTATGTTGCTGCTATTGGTGACCCGTTCGGACTTGTCATGTCAATAACCCATGGGACAGTATCAGGGAAAAAACGCGCTTTGAACGACCCGCTGGATGAATATATTCAGACGGATGCGGCGATAAACCCCGGAAACTCCGGCGGACCGCTCATCAATCTTGCGGGAGCGGTCATCGGCATCAATGTGCTCGTCGTCGCGGAAGGTAATAATACGGGATTTGCAGTTCCGATTAATCTCGTAAAGGCAATACTTCCCATTCTCAAACAGAAGGGCAAAGTGGAACGTGTAACTCTTGGGTCTGAGTTTCTGGATATCGCCCAACTGACCGACAAGGATGTAGCGCGCCTTAACCTTTCGCCGACCCTTCTTTCTACGGATGAAACGGGGGTCCTCATAGGCGCGGTGCGTTCTGGTTCTCCTGCAGAAAAAGCGGGCCTCACAACAGGCGACATTCTGCTTTCATGGAACGGAAGAAATATCACGAACCCCTTGGCGTTTACGCGTACGCTTCGCCTACTTCCCGCAGGAACGGCGGTTTCTTTCAGCGTACGGCGGCAAGATAAGGTGTTCCAAACACGAGCAATTATGGAACCCCTGCGCGACCAAAAAAAGTAGCAATGAATACCCCAAAAAAGGGGTATTTTATATCATGCGGGTACAAAAACTTTTCCGATGCAACGGAGAAAGGCCGTGCTCTTGTATCCGCGTGCGATGAAGAGCAGTTCCATACCCTTTATGAACATCAAACGCCCACTGGGGAAATTTCGCATGCAGGCGCACCATGATGCGGTCCCTCGTGACTTTTGCGATAATGGAGGCGGCCGCTAGGAGAGCGATCTTCTCGTCACCTTTGATGATCGCCTGCTGAACAATGGGCCCATGAAGAAAAAGCCCATAGTCAAGAAGTGCCGGCATAGTGTCGGTCCTTGCAACTTTCCGGTACGCATCCAAGGCCGCACGATTTGCGGCACGCGAAATGCGTATGCGATCTACCACCCGCGAAGAAGCGGCTCCAACCCCCCACCGCACGCACGGATGCCTCACAATGCGCGCATACCACGCAGATCGCGCACGAGGCGAAAGTTTCTTTGAATCACGGATCCCGCGAAAAAAAGCCCGATATGCTCCGCGCGTGCCCAACCACCTAACCGCACCAACAATGACCGGGCCCGCAAGCGGTCCGCGCCCCGCCTCATCAATACCAACAATACCACCGGGGAAAAACTTTGCTGGCGGCATCACGACAACATGGAGCAAGAGATGCTGGCGAATAAGCATGCTGGCATTTTTGACCATATATATTATAGTAAATCCTACAAGGGCTCTTTGAAAGACCGCCATGCGAAAAACGAGCATATGCGTGATCATGTTTTTTGTCGTGATCGCGGGGATCATGTGGAATCCCCCGGATAGAGCAGACCGGGGAATGCCACCGTCTGAAAGACCCGTTGCGACCATACAGGTATCGCTCCATTCCAGCATACCCAAAGAGGGCGCCCCACCTGAAAAAGACGTGGGAACACCCACAGACAACGGAGCGGCCATTGCCGCTCCGCGGGCAGTCACCGTGACCATTATGGTAGACAAAGAGCTGTTGGCAGATACCGAAAAAGACGCTACTATCTTGCAAATCGTATCCCTCATGCACGAGACATCCGAAAGGTTCTCGCACAATTTCGGCATTTCTTTTTTTTACACGGTGGTTCCCTGGGACTACTTGCCGGGCGACATTGAGGTAGATATTCACAACGCACTAGACGATGTGGAGAGACAATGGACCGTACAAATGTCCGACATTACGGTGGCAGTAACAAAAAAGGGGCTATACCACGAAACATGTTCCAAAGCGGAAACCCAGCTCCCGTGTCAGAAAAGCTATAAAGGCGGCATTGCCCGCGTTCTTGGAAATTCTGCAATTGTATCAATGCACATGGTCACTTTTCACGCGTTCCTTCATGAGCTTGGCCATGTATTTGGCGCGATCCACCCGGACACCGACATCCCCTCGGTCATGTCATCAACCTACTCGCTCGTTGATTACTTTGACGAGAATAACAAAGCGATCATCATGAAATATCGCGAGCGCGTGTTCCGTCCGAAGAACATCCCCTAACGGGGATTTTTTATATGCACCCTTCACCGGCATCACCGAAAGAGACCATCCGAGCAAAAGACATAGGCGGAAATGGAGCTGGCGCAAAAACTTCTTTTAAAAAAAGAGTGGATATGCCAGAATGATGACGAACACACACCACATGGAATTTACCCACCTACACACACACTCGCATTTTTCACTCCTTGACGGCCTGGGGAAGATAGACGACCTCATCGCGCGCGCAAAAGAGCTTGGCATGACAAGCTTGGCGCTTACCGACCACGGAAACCTGTACGGGGCTATTGAATTTTACAAAAAAGCGAAGAAGGCGGGCATCAAGCCAATCATCGGATGCGAAATGTACATCGCGCAAGGGGCTATGAAGGAGAAAAACCCCGGCATTGATGACAAGCGGTACCATCTAACGGTGCTTGCCCGCACGAACGAGGGATACCAGAACCTTATTTCGCTTGTGACAGTCGCACATCTTGAGGGCTTCTATTATAAACCCCGCGTAGACAAGGCGGCGCTCCGAACATATGCCAACGGACTCATAGCGCTTTCCGGATGCCTAAACGGAGAAATTCCCCGGGCGATACTTGCAAAAAAAAGAGAACGAGCACAAACACTTATCCGCGAATATCAGGATATATTCGGAAAGGAGAATTTTTATCTTGAGCTGGGAGCCCATCCGAACCTGCCGGAACAGAAGATCGTTAATGACGCTCTCGTAGAACTTTCACAAATAACGGGGGCTTCCGTTGTCGGCGTCAACGACATTCACTATGCTCATCCGGATGACGCCGATGCGCAGGATATCCTTGTATCGGTCCAAACGGGCGCGAAAATTGACGACGAGAACCGCCTCACCATGCGCACCGATGATTTTTCAATGAAGTCAGGTGAAGAGATGGCAGCGTTTTTCAAAGACATTCCGGAGGCGATCGCGACAACCCAGGAGATCGCCCGCCGCTGTACGGTTGAGATAACGCTCGGGAAACCCCTTCTGCCGACATTCTCGGTTCCTCCCGAGTTCACCGTGGAAAGCTATCTTCTGGAACTCTGCAAACACGGCCTTCGCCAGCGATATGGCATTCAGCACTTTGATGTGGGCGCCCGCCCGGCAGAGACCGCAGAGATCCTCTCCCGCCTTGAGTACGAGCTGGCGGTCATTAAGCAAACGGGTTTTAGCTCATACTTTCTTATCGTACAGGACTTTGTGAACTGGGCGAAAAGCCAGAGCATCATCGTGGGACCGGGACGCGGGTCAGCGGCAGGCTCCTTGGTGTCCTACCTCTTGAACATCACGAACGTTGATCCGATAAAATACAACCTTATTTTTGAACGGTTCCTGAATCCCGAGCGCGTTTCCATGCCCGACATTGATCTTGATTTTGCCGATACGCGCCGCGACGAGGTGCTTGAATACGTATCGCATAAATACGGCCGCGACCACGTAGCACAGATCATCACATTCGGCACCATGGCGGCGCGCGCGGCGATACGGGACGCGGGGCGGGCCCTGGGGTACCCGTACGCGTTCTGCGACCAGATAGCAAAACTTATTCCATTCCAGACAACCCTTACCGAGGCATTGCGCGACATAAGCGAGCTCACCACTATCTATGAAGCGAATCCCGAGGCAAAAAAGCTTATTGACGCGGCAAAAAAATTGGAGGGAGTCGCGCGCCACGCATCGGTCCATGCCTGCGGCGTCGTGATATCCCCCGAACCGCTGTCGCATTATCTGCCGTTGCAATATGCAACACGGCGCGGAGAAAAAAATCGCGACACGGAAAACACGGGGAAGGCGATCGTGACCCAGTACGAGATGCACGCGGTGGAAGACCTAGGCCTCCTAAAAATGGATTTCCTCGGATTGCGGAACCTTTCCATTATTGAACGAACGCTTACTGCCATACGAGAACGCCGGGGACTGTCGCTCCTGCTTGACGATATCCCGCTAGACGATCCTCTCACCTATAAACTCCTTCAGGAAGCCCGAACAACAGGCGTATTCCAGTTGGAATCGGATGGCATGAAGCGCTATTTAAAAGAGCTGTGTCCCACGGAACTGGAAGATGTGCTTTCCATGGTTGCACTCTATCGCCCAGGCCCGATGGAGGCGATCCCCGACTTCATCGCGGCAAAACATCGGAAAAGAAAGGTCTCCTATCTTCACCCGATACTCCAGCCGATACTTGAAAAAACGTACGGCATTATCGTCACCCAAGACCAGGTGCTTGAGATCGCGCGAACATTCGCCGGATTCACCTATGCGGAAGCGGACGTCCTCCGCAAGGCCGTGGGCAAGAAAATAAAGACCCTCCTTGATGAACAACGGGAAAAATTCATCACGCGGTCGGTCAAAAACGGCATGACCGCTGATGTCGCAGAAAAGGTATGGAACTTTATTGAACCATTCGCACGCTACGGCTTTAACCGGGCGCACGCCGCCTGCTATGCGCTCGTCGGGTATCAGACGGCGTACCTAAAGGCGCGCTATCCAGCCGAGTTCATGGCAAGCATCATGACTGCCGAAGGATTTGAGATAGAGCGCGTTGCGTTTCTCGTGGATGAAGCACGGCACATGGACATCGCGGTATTGCCGCCATCCATCAACAAAAGCAAGAAAACATTCACGGTGGTAAGCGACACCGAAATACGGTTCGGCCTCGGTTCGGTAAAGAATGTCGGATCAAACGTCGTGGAGGCGATCATCGCCGCCCGCGAATCCGGTGGGGAATTCCTCTCGGTGACCGATTTCGTAGAACGGGTCCTCCATAAAGACCTAAATAAAAAATCGCTTGAGTCACTCATCAAGTGCGGCGCCATGGACATGATCGGAGAACGAAATACGCTTATACACAACCTTGATACCATTCTTGAGCACTCGCGGTCTCACCAGCACGCCGCCTCGTCGGGCCAGTTCAGCTTATTTACAAGCGCCCCCGCTCTTGATCACTCCCCCATCAGGTTAAAAGAGGTGCCACCGACCCCGAAACGCGAGCGACTATCATGGGAAAAGGAACTTCTGGGACTCTATATCTCCGAACACCCACTTGAAGAGTACCGGGAAAAAATGCAAAATAAGGTCACGCCTTTAAAAGACGTTGAGCGCACCCCCAAGCACCAGCTGGTAAAGATCGGGGGCATAATCTCAAGCATCAAAAAGATCATCACCAAGGCCGGATCCCCGATGCTCTTCGTAAAAATAGAAGACCTCACCGGCGCGATTGAGGTGCTGGTGTTTCCGCGGGTATTAGAAAAAAATCCTGCCGTATGGCAGGAGGAGAAGATCGTTCTCGTCAAAGGAAAATTGTCGTCGTCGGAACGGGATGCTACCATAAAACTTATCTGCGACGACGCCATAGATATTACGGCCTCCTCGCTCGTCTGATGAGCGCAATCGCGATCCCTATCACCACCGCGACGATACCGGCCGCAAAAAGAAACAGCAAGCCGTGGGAGGAAAAGTGCTCATAGATGCCTACATGGTATTGCTCGTGACCAAATTCCACCGGCTCATGATCCCCGATGCCGACCACATATCCGTAAGCGGCCGTAAGCCAGAGTCCGACAACAGGTTTCTTGGCGTAGTATTCTGTCCGAACATGGTACAGTCCCTCAGAAAAACAGTTTGAAACTGTTACCCCAAGGCGATGCTCGGCCATTTCCGAGCTCATGTGGGTCCACCCATCGGATCGTGTATAGAGATGCGCCGGGAGCGGCCGAATGGTGCGAATACTCCGCACGAGAACCGCAACGACCCTAGCATCGGATACATCCGGTAAGACCTGGACCTGAAGCCGATATGTCCCCTGCGGGCACTCACCAGGCAGAAAGTTGCCAACGGCACCCGCGGGTCCTCCGACGGCAATAAGAGCAAACATGCCAGCCAAAAAGATGTTCAAGACACCCCACTCCTAAAAGAGAAAAGAGCAGTATCTATAGCAGTAACACATATGAAGGAAGAAGACAATAGCATACATCAAGATGCGATCCGGCACTCGCTTGCGCATCTTCTGGCGATGGCGGTGCTTACAAAATTCCCGGACGCAAAACTCGGCATCGGTCCCGTTATTGAAAACGGTTTTTATTACGACTTCCTGCTTCCCCAGCCGCTGACCGATGGGGATCTCCCCGAACTTCAGGCGGCCATGCGGGAACTCATCTTTCAGCATCTTGATGTTACCGGTGAGAGCATACCACCGGCGGCGGCAAAGAAACTTTTTAAGGACCAGCCGTTCAAGCTGGAGCTCGTCGGCGATTTTTCTAAAGAAGATAAGAAACTGACCGTCTATCGCACCGGTTCATTTACCGATCTCTGCCGCGGTGGGCACGTAAAGAATACAAAAGAAATATCGCCTAACGCCTTTCAGCTGCACAAGGTGGCGGGGGCATATTGGAAAGGAAGCGAAAAAAATGCCCAACTGACAAGAATCTACGGACTTGCATTTGAAACAAAGAATGATCTGACAGAATTTCTCGCTATGCGCGAAGAAGCGGTAAAACGCGATCACCGAAAACTCGGGCGCGAACTTGAGCTTTTCACTATCATAGACGAAGTCGGCCCGGGTCTTCCTCTTTTTTATCCGAAGGGAGCTATGTTGCGAAGGATTGTGGAGAGCTATGTGGCGGACATTCAGGAAAAACGGGGCTACAAACCGATCTGGATCCCGCACATTACAAAAGGAGAGCTCTATGCGATATCGGGACACCTGGAAAAATATGATGCAATGTACCCGCCTATGAAACTTGAGGGCGAGACCGACTATTATCTCAAACCGATGAACTGCCCGCACTTTATGATGCTCTATAAAACACTTCCCCACTCATACAAGGAACTGCCCATCCGATGGGTCGCAACCACTACAAACTACCGCTACGAGAAATCCGGAGAGCTTTCGGGCCTTACCAGGGTACGCGCATTAACACAGGACGACTGCCATGTGTTCGCACGGCCCGACCAGATAGAAGCGGAGATCCACCTGATGCTTGACATGATCGCAGAATTGTACGAAAAATTCGGCTTTAAGGATTTCTGGGTTCGCATCTCCACCCACGACCCAAAAAACAAAGAAAAATACATCGGCGATCCAAAGGTGTGGGAAGAATCGGAGATGGCTTTGACAAACTTGATACAGGCCCGCGGATGGAAACATGAAGTCGGCGTGGGAGAGGCGGCGTTCTACGGACCGAAACTTGATTTCATGTTCAGAGATGTCTTGCGGCGCGAGTGGCAACTTTCAACGATCCAGCTGGACATGAACCTTCCGAAGCGCTTCGCCGTTGAATATATTGATGCCGACGGAGCAAAAAAACAGCCGGTCCTCATCCATCGGGCATTATTAGGATCAACCGAACGCTTTCTCGGCATACTTATAGAACACTTCGGCGGCGCATTCCCCCTCTGGCTCTCCCCCGTTCAGGTGGCCATTCTCACCGTCAACGAAACGGTAAAAGCATATGCCACCGGAGTTGCAGAGGAGTTGCAGAGGGGCGGTTACCGAACGATCACCGATGATCGTAGTGAATCCATCGGCAAAAAGATCAGAGAAAGCGAGTTGCAAAAGATACCCTTCCTTCTCGTCATAGGCGGCCGCGAGAAAGAGGCCAGAACGGTTGCCGTAAGAAAGCATGGCGTGGGCGATCTCGGTACCATGCCGCTTGAAGCGTTTTTTGACCTGCTGAAAAACGAGCAGTAGAAAACCTTCCATAAAAAACTCGCTTTTAAGAGGTTGTCCATCGTAACAGCTCACAAGACTGAGTGACCCCCATATTTCCTACACTTTTTTGAGTAACTTTTCTACAAATTTTCTAACTGCTTTAAGAAAAACCGCGTAAAAATTAGATAATCTCACTCGGTCTTGTGAGCAAATACTATCCCCAAAAGTGAAGAAGGTTGACAAAAGAAAGTATATATGTATAATACAGTATGCATGCTGTAAAGGAAAAATATACTCCAGGGGAGGAGCCGCGATGCAACGATGGCTATTCGGCAGCAGACAGTCGGAACGCGAGACGGTCCTCGAGCGCCGGTGCCACGCCCTTCATGGGTGCCTCCGCAAAGCGGTTCATCACCATGGCGCTCTCCTTGATTATATTTTCCACTCGGCGCTGAAAGAGTACCGCGCCTACGAAAAAGTACGCCGCAATCCCGATATCGGCCCAGGCGCACAAACACTTCTTGAGAGCCTGCATTGGCAGCGAACAAAGCAGATACTCCGGAACATGTACCAACTCGGCTATAAGCCGGAAGTTTTATCGTTCGTTAAAAAAGAGGGGCTTCCGCGAAGAATTCTGAGGCCCTAAACTTCCGTGACAACAGCACCACCGCGCGCACGCGCGGGTTTTTGTTTTTAGGGGGCAAACCGCCGCTTGTTGATGGAACACTACTGCTAAGGCACATGCACCCCGGGGACATCAATGAGGCCCAGTGTGCCCTTGGATTCTCCGGCACGCGGAAGAGAAAAAGAAAATGTCGTCCCCGCGCCCCACGTTGACTCAAAGGAGAGTTTGCCCGACATCAGTTCAATCAAGTGCTTTACGATGAAAAGCCCAAGTCCTGTCCCCTCAATATCATGGACATCCTTAGAACGGAAAAACTTCTCAAAGACCTTCTGCTGTTCCTCCTTTCTGATACCAAGCCCAGTATCGGAAACATGGACCACGATCTCCTTCCCGCGGCTTTCCGCCCATATACGAACCTCACCACCCTCGGGTTTGGCATACTTGATGCCGTTCGTCAAAAAATTTACGAACACCTCTTTTAGGCGAACGGGGTCGGCAAGCGCCTGGAGTGTCCCGTCCTCTATCTCGTTTTTCAGTACTACATGCCGGTCAGATGCCCGCGGCTCAACTTCCCGGATCGCGGCTCCCGCAACCTCTCCCACCGACAGGACCGTCAGATTGAGTCGGATGGTCTTGTTCTCAAGGCGCGCGACCCCAAGAATATCTTCAACAAGCACGATGAGCCGTTCGGTCGCCTGCTTGAGATTTCGCATAAGATCGCGTTCCGTCTCCGAGAAGTCGCTTCGTGCGGCCTGAAGAGCCGCCAGGCCCCACTTGAGAGCCGTAGCCGGGGAATTCAATTCATGAGCCGCAATGAACACAAACTGATCTTTAAGACGTAAAAGTTCTTTTGATTGCTCAACCTCGTGCTTTCCCGTCTCTTCAAGTTGTTCGGTCCGTTTTCTCACCATATCCTCAAGCCCGGTCGCATACTCTTGAAGTTTTTTCCTTTGCCGATCGACCGTCCGCGACGCCTGCCATGCGATATAAGAAAGCGCCACGAACAAAATAATGAGGGAACTGGTTATGCGCACCGCAAATGCCCGCGTTATACTTCCAATCTCCTGAAGCACAAATCCCGCACGGGCATAGGTCTCAACAACGCCGACAACTTGCGCCGAATCACCGAATGTGATCGGCGCGTACACGAGAAGCGCGTCTCCGTACGGCTCCTCGCCCGCATCATGCGGGTCATCCCTGTCATACGAGTGCAATATCACGGTTGTCTGAAGCGAAAAACCATCCCGCACCGGCGCTATATTCGGCACCTTTTGTCCGATAAGCTCGCGCTTGTCGGAATACACGACCACCCCCTGCGGATCCCACACCTTCAGACGAAATAACCCGGGAATCTGAAGGCGCTCATAAAAACGCTGGAACCGTGCTCGCTCCTCCGGACCCGTGACACCGGAGAAGTCCTCCTGCACGAGGACCTCGGCGGCAATGCGATTAATAAAAATAACCGTTGAAAGTTCCTGCTCACGAAACACAAAATCGGTCAGTGCGGGACGAATGGCCATGGAGAGAAAAACCCCGATAACAATACAGACAAAAATCCCCAGAGCCATAAACTGGAAAAAAATACCGAAAGAGAGTACGCGAAGGTATATATTTTTCATTGGGATAGTACTGTGATGCGCCCGATCGTCACCGAAGAATTGAGCAGATGTTCGTGGTATGCGAACACTCCGGGACGCATGAACACGTACGAATACCACTGACCCCTCATAATGCCACCGGATGCCGAAAAACCGGGAAGAGAACTGTGTGTCGGATGCGGATTCGCTCCGGGCCAATGGAGATCTCCGTCCTCATTGATAAACGTCAACGTGTCACCGACATACAAGGTAACATCGTGCGGTTCATAGACGCCGGAATCGGTGATGCGAATGATCAGCTCCCGAGGGCCTTCATACGCCATACGCTCTGGGGTTGCCGGTGCCGACTCCGGAGTTGGTGCCGGCATTGGTTCTGGCACCACCGGAACGGGTGCGGGTCGGCCGGGTGCGTCGGTAATGGGATGCACAATAAAAAGTTGGTATACGAGAAAGCCCACCGCAAAAAGACCGCCCGCGCCGGCCGCTATCACCACAAAAACGATCGTAAGTAATCTTCGCATCGTAAAAGCACGCTAAAAACATCTGTATCATTATCGCATAACAATGGCACGCGGGCAAAAACACTCTCTGCTGAATTCCTTGACAAAACTAGTAGAGTATGATAATATGTTTACGTATTGGGTCCACCGTATCACGTATCCACCAGCAGAATCAGAGGGGGTGGCCATGAACGAGTTAAACGGAGCAGTGCTTGCTTTTGCGAAGGAGCACGGGCGGATACCTGGCGAGAACTTGAGCGATCTGCGAGATGCGCTCATAGCAGAAAAGCTCCTTGCCTGGGGCGATGCCGATGAGAGATTATGCGATGCCCTTGGAGAACTTCTGAAAGAGGGCTTGCTCGCGCTTCACATACGAAAGGGGGAGTTCTTGCATCTGCTCCCCGTTTCGTAAAGGAAACAAAGCCCGCAAGCCGCATAGCGCGGTCCGCGGGTTTTTCATTATTTGCCCTTGCGGAAGAATGCACCTACAATACGAATGCCATGCGCGCTCATAAGGAGAAAATTATCGTTGTCGTCGGACCTACCGCATCCGGAAAATCAGAGCTTGCGGTATTTCTTGCAAAAAAATTGCATGGCGAGATCATCTCGGCCGACTCCCGACAGATATATCGGGGGCTTTCAATCGGCTCTGGAAAAGTGCCGGGCCGCTGGAAACGGGGCTTCTTCATATACAAGGGCGTACCCCACCATATGGTAGACCGGGCCGACCCCCGTCGGGTGTTCACCGCCAACGACTTTCAGACGGAGGCGAAAATCGCATTACGGGCAATACGCGCACGGAATAATGTTCCCATCATCGCGGGAGGCACAGGATTCTATATCAATGCCCTGGTATATGGCCTGACACTGCCGCATGTCCCGCCCAACTGGCCCCTGCGCAAACAACTGGAGAAAAAAACTCCGGCACGCCTTTTCACCATGCTAAGAAAAGTTGACCCACGAAGAGCAAAAACCATTGACCGTAGAAATCCCCATCGACTGATCCGAGCATTGGAGATCGTGCGCGCGACCGGCAGGCGAATCGCGAACATCACAAGAAAACATCCTTATGACACGCTCATGATCGGCATTATGGCACCCCAAAAATCCTTAGAAAAAAAGATTGCCCACCGGCTTCACACGCGCATGAAGAGCGGAATGATCCGAGAGGTTCGGCGGCTTCGTGCGCGCGGCATCTCGCATGCACGCCTCCGGGCGCTCGGGCTTGAGTATGGATTTTGTTCCCGCTATCTTGAGGGCGCGATCTCAAAAAAAGAACTGCAGAAAACGCTTCAGCGCGCGATCGTCAACTACGCAAAAAGGCAGATGACGTGGTTCGCCAAAAATCCCGAGATTGTCTGGGTTTCTGCCGGCACGGCCGGAACCGCACGGGCCGTACGGCTTTCTCAAGCGTTTCTTGCTCCCGACAAAAAGCGTGGGATACATTAAAAACCGAAAGGTGCGCCGATCCACGTGAAAATTCTACGCCAAAACCCGCCCCCCGCCCCGACCGTTGTCGCCGGCACTTCTTTTTTGGGTAGGATAACGACAACTTCCTCGCCCGAACGCTTAAGGTTAAGCCGCGCCTTCCCCTCGCGCTCGCGAAACCCCTCTGATCGGGCGTACGCAATTTCATCCGCAAGTTCCTGGTTTTTTTTCTCACTAGCGAGGACCCTTTGTTCAAGTTCGTTGTTTTCGCGCCAGACAGACCACGCACGGAAAAACACGACCCGTGCATTAAAAACAAAAAGAGAAAGTATAATTCCTCCGGCAATATATAAAAGAGGGGATGTAAGAAATTTTTTTAATCCTCGATGAGACATTTGAATAGTAGGCCCGCATGTGTTATTCTTTGATCATGCAAAAACATCAGAAAAAAATCAGAATCGCCTGGACGGCGATCAGCGTTCTTGTCATCCTTGGCATGCTCGTGTTTACCCTGCTCCCCATGTTCGCCTAACTCTGTTATGTTCAGTATAGGGGAGTTATAGTAAAAATGCCAGCAAAAAATGACTTTTAGCCATCCTATCGGGGTGGTTTTTCATCAGGTGCATGGTACTCGCGGCAACGGTGCCCGATGCGATAATACTGCATAATGCAAGATACATTCTGGACTCCA
>MHQW01000043.1:24930-75393 GCA_001820785.1 Candidatus Sungbacteria bacterium RIFCSPLOWO2_02_FULL_51_17 | reverse complement strand
AGAAGGTGCCGCGGCTTTTCATCAGGAATTCTCGCAATGACAAACTCTGCGACGCGCCACATTTCTTCCTTGGTGCGCCCCAAAAATCCCCCGATGCCGAATCCCGAGAACGGAAGGCCACCAATGATCCGGCATGATTCTTCGCGAAGATCCTCCCAGATGCCCCCTTGAACAATGCCAAAGAGCGCCTGATCGTAGTGGGTGCGGGCGGCGAGGCATCTTTCGGCCCACCGATGCGTTCGCCCCATCGCCTCCTTGGTATAGTCATATGTGGAAAGGGGAGAGGTGCATTCATCAAATGCAAAAACAATGTCGGCGCCTATCGCCTCTTGTATCTGTATGGACGACTCCGGCGTGAGCGCCTTCTTCGTCCCGTCGGGCAGTCGGAACAGCGCGCCCTCTTCTAGGATCTTGATGTGTTGTGATTCTTTTACGTCCATCACCTTGGAAAATCGCTGAATGTCTTCGCCAGGAAACAATGTTGAGCTCCGACCAATATCGTGATCGCGCCCGAACCCCAGCGAGAACACCTGAAAGCCACCGGAGTCCGTGAGTGTTGGCCCATCCCACCCCATGAACGCACCAAGCCCGCCAGCGCCTTGTATTACCTCATGCGTTCGCGAAAGGAACAGATGATAGGTGTTTGCAAGGATCGCCTGCGATCCGGCCCCTCGTATGTCATCGGGGGTCACCGCCTTTACCGCGGCCTGCGTCCCGACCGTGATAAATGAGGGCGTTTCAATATCACCATGAGGCGTTCGCAACACACCGGCGCGAGCGCGGCTCCGCAACGATGATGCTATTATTTCAAACGAGAAGTTCTGCATAGATACCAGCGTACACCACACACGCGCCTGACGGCAACGCCCTCTTGTCGGGACGGCTCGTGTTGGAGTGGCGCCCCCAACTCGCACACCACCACGAGCCCTTCTTGCAAGTAAAAAGCCCCGGCTGGGGCTTTGCACTATTTGTTCTTCCCGGCGATAAATGCGTTCGCCTCTTGTACCGTAGCATCCCAAAACCGATCAAGAGCACGGGCTGGGGTGCGAACAAGGATCTCTTCGCGCTCTAAAAATTCCTCCCACGTACGCACATTGGCAAGCTCCCCGATCATGGTGTTCGCCCCATGCGCGAGTGCGGCCTGAAGCGGTGCGGCTGTGTTTTCTACGCTCTTTGCAAGCGCCTCTGCCTCAACGATGCGTTCCTTTTGGATGACCACCGCAGACATGTGCGCGAGCATCCTTTGAAGTTCTGTGTGATCACCAACCAATACTGGCCGCACAAAAACGATATCAAGCTCGGCCCTCGGTAATCCTGCCTCAAGTGCCTCAAGCGCGCCGTATGCTGTCTCTTGGTGTGTTGCGTCTCTTTGTGCGACAATGCCAACCTCATGACGACCTGTATCCGTTACTAATACTGCCCATTCAACAAAGTCACCCTGTTTGAGCCCTGCTCGTTCCGCCGGAGAACCAAGCCGCACGTGCGCGACAACAAGGCCGCGCACATCCACAAAGCGCCCGAAATAAAAGGTGGCGCCAAACCCCCAGCGCTCACGGCCGCTTTCACGAACCTCACTTATCACGTTCTGAAAAGCGGCATCCCATCTTTTTGTCGTCCGTTCATAATTCTTTTTTATATCTTCGCGATCCTGGTCAGAAAGTGGTCCCATAGATGCGGCCTCTGCGCTCACAACAGCGCCAATAAGAAGGATGCCGATAGCGACGATGCGCGCCAAGGCGCTCATGACCCTCTCTTTTTTGTAAGAACATTGGTTTGTTCCCCCCATGTGTATCACACACATTTAAAAAATCAAGCCGCTCTCCTGCGTTCCAAAAGAAATCCCCGCCCTTACAAGGCGGGTCTTTTGAGCAAAGCGCGAAATATCATTTTTGGCTATCGCGAAGCGCATCAGTCGCGGCAAAATGAAATCCCACCCTTTAGGGGCGGGGCTTGCTACTTATTGTCTTCCCAAAAATATGGGCCGCGGTATCCGCGCTGGCGAAACTGTTCCGCTATAATGCCAAGCGTTTTCGCATCCAGCACGCGTTCTGCGGAGGGAGCGGCCCGACAAAGCCGCATGATGCTTCGCTTAACAGTTCGCACCTGTGTTTTCCAGTGCTTGTCTACACGGACCTCTATGAGCGGTATGTGAGGATACTTCCTCCGATGCCGTTCTGCGGGGGTCTCGTGTCCTACGTGAAGCGGGCTCTTTTTCACCTTGGTTTTGATCTGAAGAACAAAGAGTTTGTGCTCCTGCAAATTCGCCATGGCGATGTCTATGTGGCTTGCGTCCAGTTCGTCGTTGTGGCGCGCGTGCGCGTAGGCGTCAAAGAAGCGGCTGCGGAGAAGCTCTTTGGTCGCCTCTACCGCAATGCGCTCCGCGTCCAGTCCGCGCGCACGGGACCTTCGTCCCTGGAGTTCGTGCCACCGCTTTCGTTGGTGAATACGAAGCCACTTTTTCCGCGCCACGAGCCATCTCGGCGGGCAATGAAGAGAGCGTGCCTTTACCGTACTACAGGTTCAGGAGAATGACAAAGGTCCGTTACCGGACAAGCGTCGCCGGATGCAGGATGCGCACACGTCAAAGTTGACTGGCACACAAGGAAAACGCTACGAATGGAATAACTTGTAAGACATCATATAAAATGTCACGCCCACCACAGCATGTGGAACGAAACAAAACAACTGATACAAAAGGCACAGCGGATCGGGGTCATGCTGCCGCTGTCATACGGCATAGATGAGTTTGCGGCGGGCCTCGTGCTAAAAACCGCGCTGACAGCCCTTGGCAAAACGGCGGTGTTTACGAGAGAGGTCCTGCCGCCGAAACAATGGCACTTCCTTCTCTCGGGTACCAGCGAACCGGCCGCTCCGGGCGAGTGCGTTCTTTCCATTCCTATTGCCTCATCTCCGATCAAACAGATCCGCTACGAAACAGATGCGGAGTTTGTGCACATCGTCCTTACACCGCGAAACGCGGAGATTAAAAAAGAAGATGTCCGCGTCCATGCCCGCACCATAGAGTATGATCTTATTATTACCATCGGCATTCCGGGGCCGGAGCATTTCGGAAAAGAATTTGAAGAACATCCTCCGCTTTTTTATAAGAACCCGATCATCAACATAGACATCTCGCCAAAAAACGACAGGTTCGCAACGATCAATGCGGTAAACGTCCGTACAAGCTCTCTCTCAGAGCTTGTCTACGAGCTTCTCACCGACGAGCTGGACGCAGACATCCGCAAGGAGGATGCCTCGTGGCTTCTTGCCGGCATCATTGAGAGAACGGAGAATTTCTGTGGCGCCGGCACCACGCCGTCTTCTCTTGAGGTCGCGTCCTTTCTTCTGGAGGTTGGCGCGGACAAAGACGCTATCATTCGCGCCCGCCACAAGACCGTTCCGTTGCCGCTTCTACAGCTCTGGGGCAGGGCCGCCATCCGATCCCGCTTTGATGAGAAGACGTCGTTGTTGTGGACATTCGTTCCGGCAACCGACTTTCTTACGACTAACACATCGCCTGAAGACATTTCATTTGTGCTTGCCAAATTCAAAGAATACTTTCAGGCGCCTCGCGCATTTGTCACGCTATATGAACATCCGCAAAAAAAATGGATAGAAACCGTTCTTGCCCCGATACACGCGGATCTCGCCGAACGCATGCGGGAACACAAAGAACTGCGAGAACACGCTACCGGCTTTTTGCACGCCAAAACGCCAAAAACATTTCTGGAAGCGGAAGAGCGTGTGCATAAACTCCTCGGAGAGCTTTCGTAAGCGATGGTATACTTTATGCGCGCACCCCGGGCGCGTTGTAGCGCCTACGCCATCCCCTCAGCGCAAACAGGTGTTCCGTAACGCCAGAACCTCATGGTCGCCTTTGACGAAGAACGGCAGGAACTGAAAATAAAAGAGCTCCGCCATCAGGAGGCGGAAGAAATGGTGAAGATCCTTGCGGGAAAGTACAAGATCCCTTATTTGAATTTGGGCACGGTCCCCATAGATACGGACGCCCTAAAGCTAGTCCCGGAAGAAAAGGCGCGGCGCGCGGGACTTGCGGTCGTACAAAAAGTCGGCAAAAATCTTCAGGTCGCAGTTAAAAACCCTCAGAAACCCGAGACCTTGGCGGTACTGGAAGAACTGAAACAAAACCGCTACAATCCGAACAAGCTTTTTTTGGTATCGCAGTACAGTTTGGAAAAGGCATGGGAGCTGTATAAATCTCTCCCGGAAGACCTTGGCAGCATATCCGGAGAAATAACCGTATCGGAGGCGCGCCTGGAACACTACCGCAACCTCATCACCACCCCCGAATCCATCACTCCGCTCATTAATGCCGTCATCTACAAAAGCGTTACCGAGGTCCTGGAGCTCATCATCGGCGGCGCTCTTAAGCTCAACGCGTCGGATATTCATATAGAGCCCCAGCCGGAGGCGATCCGTCTCCGCTATCGTCTTGATGGGGTCCTCCACGATGTCGCGTTCCTGCCAGCCCCGACGTATAAATTCATTCTTTCCCGCATCAAACTCATATCCGGGATCCTGCTCAACATCAAAGAGCGCGGACAAGACGGGCGCTTTACCATACGCGCGTCCGGCAACGAACTGGAGGTGCGCGTATCCACGCTTCCCGGTCCCGACGGTGAGAATATCGTGATGCGGCTTTTGGACCCAAAAACGATCAGCTTGGCCCTTGAAGATCTTGGCATGCAGCCCTGGGTGGAAGAGCGCATGAGAAAAGAATTGGAAAAACCGAACGGCATGATCCTTACCACCGGACCAACCGGCTCCGGAAAGACCACCACGCTTTATGCGTTCATAAAAAAGGTGTATACGCCGGAGACGAAGATCATTACCCTAGAAAACCCGATTGAATACCACCTGCGCGGCATTGAACAAACGCAGATTGATGTGCGGCGCGGATATGATTTCGCATCAGGCCTCCGTTCAATCCTGCGCCAGGATCCCGATGTTATTCTGGTGGGCGAGATCCGCGATCTAGAAACAGCGGAGACGGCTCTTCACGCCGCCCTTACCGGACACCTGGTGTTCTCCACCCTTCATACGAACGATGCCGCAGGAACGATCCCGCGGCTTATTGACATAGGTGTAAAACCAAACATCATTGCGCCCGCTATTAATGTCGCCATGGCACAACGACTCGTCAGGCGCCTGTGTCCTGTCTGCCGCACCCCCCATGAACCAACCCCCGACGAGCGCGCGGTTATCGTGCAAGCAATTGAAGATATGCCGGCGGGACTGCCACGGCCGGAACTCTCCGCTATCAGTATTTTTTCTGCGAATGAAAAAGGGTGTACCGCCTGCGAACTCGGCTATAAAAACCGTATCAGCGTTTTTGAAATCATCCTCGTTGACGATGAACTGGAGAAAATCATCAAGACATCACCGACCGTTGCCGAAATGCGCGAAGCCATGAAACGACAGGGGCAGATCACCATGAAACAGGATGGCGTGTTGAAAGTTCTTAGGGGCGTTACTGACCTTGCGGAAGTACGACGCGTCATCGGCTAGAAGCGCGAAGTAGCAACAAACAAAAAACACCTCCAAAAGCTGTGGGCAATTACTCCGGTTTGGGAACTCGGAGGTCAGGACTTTTCTGTGGTGTGGCCCAGTCGAAACCAGGCCAACCGACATGTAAAAATCCCCATTAAGGCTAAAAAGGTATTTAACACCTTAATTGCCCACAGCTTTTTGAGGCGCCTCGTGCTTTGTGTTCGCCGGACAATAATAGTACACTTCTAGGTGCCAAACACAACAACAGCCGAGCTTCTTCAGAAAAAGGGCAAAACAAATGGGGCCGCGGCCCCTCCTGTACCCTCGTATCGGATTCATTGTAGCAAATAAACTTATTCTTGTCAATAGCGGCTCCTTAGCAGTGTGCCCACTCCATGATTACCGAACCAAAACAAAAAAATGAGGACCGGTCGCTTGACCTTTCCCTCCGCCCACAGCGCTGGGAGGAGTATATCGGACAACCCGCCATTAAGGAGAATCTTAAAATACTCATTCAGGCGGCAAAAAACAGGGGACAGTCAATAGAACACGTATTGCTGTACGGCCCGGCGGGCCTTGGGAAGACCTCTCTTTCTTTTCTCATCGCAAAAGAAATGGGAGCAAATATTCGGGTGACTTCGGGGCCCGCCATTGAGCGCGTAGGAGACCTTGCCTCCATTCTGACGAACCTTATGCCGGGAGACGTTCTGTTCATTGACGAGGCGCATCGCTTAAACAAGCTCATAGAAGAAGTGCTGTATCCGGCTATGGAATCGCGCACCTTGGATATCATTATCGGCAAGGGCCCGTCCGCGCGGACGATCCAGCTGGAGCTTCCCCCTTTTACCCTCATAGCGGCGACTACGCGCATTGGCCTTCTGTCCTCTCCGCTTCGCTCCCGCTTCGGTGGAATTTTCCGCCTTGATTTCTACACGCCGGAAGACATGGAAAAGATTATTGCCCGATCAGCAGCACTCCTCGGAGTAACAATTGATCCCGCCGCCAGGCGCCTGGTGGCAGAATCCTCGCGCTCAACACCTCGCGTGGCGAACCGCCTACTCAAAAGGGTGCGGGACTATGCAGAAGTTGAGGGAAACGGCGTAGTGACCCTTGAGATGGCAACGCGGGCCTTACAACTGCTTGAGATAGATCGGATCGGCCTTGAACCGACAGACCGGAAAATACTTGAAGCGATCATTAAAAAATTCCAGGGAGGGCCGGTGGGCGTTCAAACGCTCGCCGCCGCGACCTCCGAGGAAGAAGAAACCATTGAAGACGTCTATGAGCCGTATCTTATGCAGGTTGGTTTTTTGGAACGAACCCCGCGGGGCCGCGTTGCAACGGCACTTGCGTGGCAGCACATGGGCATTTCCCAGCCGGAGCAGAGACATCTTATTTAACACACCATGTTCATTATTTTTCTTCTGATCTTTCTCCTGTTTCTCGCTTTGTGGCTCTTTTTTTCTTTTGCCGTTATCTACCACCTGCGCCGATACTCCTTTCCGGGATGGACTGCGGCGCGGTTTGTGGTGCCTCTTTTTTTCCTGCTTTCTTTCTTCTTTTTCTGCGTGGCGGCATACTTCCTCTTCACCATTCCGTACGCCGCGCTAACATCATAATCGCATGATCTCTCTTCGGCCAAACGAACAGATAGTGCTCATTTTGCGCCGCCACTGGATCGTTATGATGGGTCCGCTTGCAACGATTTTTTTCGCTTTGGTCCTCCCGTCGCTTTTGCTTCTATCCCTATCCGACCGCTTTCCGGTCCTTTCCACGCCCCAGATCGCCCCCATCGTAAAGTTTTTCCTTGCATTATACCTCCTGGGCCTCCTTTTGTACGCGCTTCTCCTCTGGGCGGACTACTATCTTGATGTGTGGATCATCACTACCGAGCGCCTTATTGACATCAACCAGCGAGGACTTTTTGTCCGCCACATATCGGAAATGAATATGGAAAACATTCAGAACGTCACCGCAGAGATAAACGGCATGGTCGCCATGCTCTTAAAGTTCGGGAATTTAAAGGTAGAGACCGCCGCAGAGGGCATGTTCCTTATCCGGTCGGTCCCCCGTTTTTACGAGGCAAAGGACCTGCTGTTAAAATACTCAAGCATAAAACACGGAACACATAGTGAGTTCCACCAGGCGGCCAAGCCGTAAACGCACACCATGTCAGGACACAGCAAGTGGAAACAAATAAAACACAAGAAGGCCTTGACCGACGCAAAAAAGGGGAAGGCATTTTCAAAGATGGCCCGCGTGCTCTCGGTTGCGGCAAAAGAGAAGGGAACCGACCTTGATGCCAATGTAAAACTTCGAACCGCCGTTGAAAAAGCGCGGGCTCTCGGTATGCCGATGTCTAACATTGAGCGCGCCGTCGCGCGCGGCACCGGAAAAACGAACGAAGCGGCCTTGGAAGAGGTGCTTTATGAAGCATACGGTCCGGGAGGCAGTGCGTTTCTCATAGAGGGAATAACCGACTCCAGGAACCGGACGACAAGCGAGATAAAACATTTGTTAAGCGAGTACGACGGCCGCCTTGCGGCACAAGGAAGCGTAGAGTGGCTCTTCACAAAGACATTTGTCATTGAGTTCACAAAAGAAGAGGGGATGGACGAGGAGGCCCTTGAGCTTTCCCTCATTGATGCGGGAGCCACAGACATTCAACAAGACGACGATCTGGTGACCGTCTACACCAACCCCGCAACGGCAGATGCGCTCAAAAAAACGCTTGCGCGATCAAAACTGGTCGTGTTGCAGGAATACTCCGACCGCATTTCCAAGAACTCCATACAAGTGCCCGACGAGCACGTCAAACAAAAGATCCTCGCACTCTATGAAGCGCTAGACGATCATGACGACATTCAAAACGTGTATACGAACGTCCAGTTGCAATATGCATAACCCTCGCGAGCGCCCACCACCAAAGAAAGTACGGCGCTCCGTGTGCTCACATGAAAATACTTGGGGTAGACCCCGGAACAAGCATCGTCGGCTATGCGGTCGTTGAGCGGCACAAGGGGACCCTTCGGCTGATAGCTGCCGACGCAATAGTAAATACCCCCAACACCCCGCAAGAGGAAAAGCTTGCTCTCATACAAGGCGGTCTTGCGGCGGTCATCAAAACACATGCCCCGGACGTTCTTGCTGTTGAGAAACTCTTTTATTTTAAAAACACCAAAACGGTCATCTCGGTTGCCGAGGCCCGCGGAGTTATCCTCTTGACTGGAAAAAGCTCAGGCCTTAGGGTGTACGAATATACCCCGCTTGAGATAAAAATGGCGGTGACCGGATACGGAAAGGCGGACAAAAAACAGGTCCACGCCATGACGGGAGCTATTCTTAAGTTTCCCATCATTCCAAAGCTTGATGACATTACCGACGCAATTGCCGTAGCGATATGTGCGGCCCACAGCATCCCCCGGGACCCGTTCTGATGCCGCGTACGAAGAGATATTCACAACCGCGCCCTTGCACTAACGCCGAATCTGTATATAGTGGGAGTACGTTTTTTGGTACAAAGGAAAAGAAACACATCAAAGGTCGATGTTGTTCGTAAGGGGTTTAATTATCTATAATGAGATGACTGACTCAATCTACGACGAAAAGCTGTCCTTGTTCGCAGACGACGAAGACGAGAGCGAAGTAGAGGATGACGACGATGAGAAAGATCTTGACGATGATCTTGAGGACGACGATGATGAGGAAGAAAGCGACGACGGCTCTTCTTGATCAACAAAACAAACCCCGCCCGTAAAAGGCGGGTCTTGGGTATAGCGCGTAAAATATCGTTCCGGGCTACCGCGAAGCCCATCATTCAGAGTAAAACAAACCCCCGCCTTTTACGGGCGGGGTTTGTTTTACTTGACACGATAGATGTGTTTTTTTCCTATCCGTAGTACCGCTCCCGCTCGTACCGGCATTTTTTGCGCAATATCGGAAAGCGCCTCCTCGTCAAGCTTTATAGCGCCGGCGGCTGCAAGGCGACGCGCCTCGGATCGCGACGGCACCTTGTGTGTCTGCAACACCACGTCGGCAACGGTGCTTCCCGGCGCCACCCGTATCTCAGGAAGGTCTCCGGTGTAATCCTTCCTAGAAAAAAGTTGTGTGAACCCCGCCTCCGCCTCTTGCGCCTTTTTTTCTCCGTAGAATACTTTCACGATCTCGCGCGCCACGCGGGCCTTTGCGTTTCGCGGTCCCATCCTCATAATGCCGTCTTTTTCCTCTAGCGGGATCCGTGTGCAGTTGATGAAGAGCGTTTCTATCATTTCGTCGGGCTGGGCCATAATGGCACCGTACATCTCCCCAGGTGACGCCGATAAAAACACTCCTGTTCCCCGGCTTTTTGACATAAGCTCTCCCGTTTTGGGATTCTCCATAAGATTTGCCACAAGAATGTACTTTTCTTTATCTTTAAGACGCCGCATGAGTGTTCTCCCAGCAAGCGCATTGAATGTCTGATCCCTGCCGCAAAGCTCTATATCAACGTCCATCGCAACGCTGTCATACCCTTGCATGAGGGGATACAAAAACTCATGGAGGTAGATAGGCCTTTTGTTGCCCCCGTCTCCGCTAGATACTATTTCGTTTTTGAGAAATTTCTGATGGCACTTTTGGCACTCTTGAGATTGTGCGGTTCTGTCCAAAATGTTTTGTTCAAATGCGTTTGGGTAGTTGCACTTCTTACACCGCCACTCTCCGTAAACGCGGCGTCGGAACATGTCGCGCTCCAGCATTTGCTGCACAGTAAAGTTTGACGCCAATGAGAGCGCTTCTTGAAATGAGAGCCGAGAAAGCCACGCGCTGTTGTATAGCACCTTCGGCGGATTCTTTTTGTCATCAAACTTCATCAACGGCCGGATCTGCAAAAGCCACTTTTTTACGTTTTCCTTTACTTCCTTTTGGGTAAGCTGTTTTCGCGCCTCGCCCCTGCCCGTAGGATCGCCGATTCGCGCGGTAAAATCCCCAACCAATAAAATGACTTCGTGGCCGAGTCCCCGAAGCTCTTCTAAAAGCATAAAGTTTTTTGCATGACTCAAATGAAGCGTGTCTGCCGTCGGATCCGCCCCCGTATATATCCTTAACCGCTTCCCTGACGTTAAAACGCCATAAAGAGCTCCCCATGATGGTAGGGCATCTACGGCAACCCCTCGCCGCAGTATCTTATTGATCGCGTCCGGATCTGTTATAATACCATTTTTTTTGTTTCCCATATCACTAAAAGCATACCACCCAACCGAGGCACACCACAACATGTTTTATAAAGCCACTCGCGCGCTAACGAAAAGCACTGTTCCTCCGTTGAAGATTCCCGCTACTTTTGTTAGAATTACAAAGCATTTTTCCACGCCATCACCTTTACTAGTATGTTTTTCCACAAAAAAAGCAGAAGAGAAAGCTTTGCCCGCCGCCTGTTTCTTTTTGCCACCGCGTTTCTGGTGCTGTTTTTCATATCCGCGGGAATCCTTGTTTCGGTCATCGTATATACCCTTCCCGACCCGTCAAAAATAAGCGCACAGGAGGTCGTTGAGTCAACCAAAATATATGACAGAACAAAAACACATGTCCTCTACGACATTCATGGCGAGGAAAAAAGAACGGTCATTCCGTTCCGGGAGATACCCGATGCAGTAAAACATGCAACCATCGCCATAGAGGACAGTGATTTTTACAACCACAAGGGTTTTGATTTCCGTGGAATTCTTCGGGCGCTTTGGGTGGATATCACCACGGGATCCTTGTCCCAGGGCGGATCAACTATAACTCAACAGCTGGTAAAAAAGTCATTTTTAGGCGACGAACGCACATTTACGAGAAAAATAAAGGAACTCATTCTCGCCCTCCGACTGGAATCGCGCTATTCAAAGGACTATATTCTTGAACTCTACCTTAATAAGATACCATACGGTTCCAACGCATATGGGATAGAGGCAGCATCAAAGACATTTTTTGGAAAGTCGGCGAAAGATCTTACTCTTGCGGAAGCCGCCCTTCTTACGTCCCTGCCAAAAGGCACCACCTATTATTCTCCTTATGGAAACCACGCCGCCGAACTTATGGTGAGAAAAAATGCTATATTGGAGCGCATGCACAAGCTCGGCTACATCACCAAAGAGGAGGAAAAAGTTGCGAGAGATGAGGAACTACATTTTTTGAACCCAAAACAAAATATTCAGGCGCCGCACCTTGTTATGATGGCGCGCGAGTATTTGAATCAAACGTATGGTGAAGAGTTGGTGGAATCGGGCGGGCTTGAAGTTACCACGACCATAGACATAGACCTCCAACTTGAAGCGGAACG
The DNA here is from genome assembly GCA_001820785.1 of Candidatus Sungbacteria bacterium RIFCSPLOWO2_02_FULL_51_17. Taxonomy (GTDB): domain Bacteria; phylum Patescibacteriota; class Minisyncoccia; order Sungbacterales; family GWA2-42-14; genus 2-01-FULL-51-34. The sequence continues at coordinate 63,581 of MHQW01000043.1, read as the reverse complement.
GATCATTAAAGAAGGCGTTGAATTAAATAAAAAACTCATAGCGGCAGAAAACGCGGCTCTCGTTGCCATTGATCCCAAGACCGGGGAGATACTTACGCTTGTTGGCTCATACGATTACTTTGACCTTGAACATGACGGAAACTATAATGTTGCGACTGCCCTTCGCCAGCCGGGCTCTTCATTCAAGCCATTCGTCTACGCAGCGGCTTTCAAGCTTGGCTATACGCCCGAGACCACCCTTTTTGACGTACCGACGGAATTCAACCCCTCGTGTGCGCATGACGGAAAGCCACAGCGCGCCGGAATATCGGAAGATGAGTGCTATCATCCCCAGAACTATGATGAAACCTTCCGAGGCCCCGTATCTCTTCGCCAATCAATCGCCCAATCACTCAATGTTCCCTCAGTAAAACTCTTATACCTTACTGGTGTTAAGAATACTATTACCACCGCGGAAGATGTTGGCATCAGCACACTACAAGACGCAGAACGCTGCGGCCTTGCATTGGTTCTTGGATGTGCAGAGGTCCGCCTTCTTGATATGGTGAGCGCCTATGGCGTATTTGCTAACGACGGCATCCGCGTCCCCCCTTCTTTCATACTAAAAGTAGAAAGAAGAGGAACAACCCTTGAGGAAAGAAGGGTCGTTTCAAAAGCCGTCATAGACACAAATGTCGTAAGAACACTTAATGGTGTTCTGTCGGATAACACTGCGCGCATTCCGGTATTTCGCCCGAACTCGTCGCTTTTTTTCCCTGACCACCAGGTTGCGGCAAAAACCGGCACAAGCCAAGAGTACCGAGATGCATGGACGGTAGGGTATACACCCTCCATTGCTGTCGGCATATGGGTAGGAAACAACGACAATACACCCATACAACAGAAGGGGTCGGGTGTTCTTGCCGCCGCCCCTATGTGGCGTTCCTTTATGGATGTTGCCCTTAAAAAAATGCTCCCCGAAAGCTTTCCTTCCCCGGACGTATCGCCGCCGGAAAAACCAATACTACGAGGACTTTGGGAAGGAGATACTGTGGTAAAAATTGACACCGCATCAAAAAAACGTGCGACCGAATACACACCAAAAGAGTTTATTAAAGAGATCGCGGTCGGACAACCCCACACAATATTGTATTGGATCAAAAAAAGTGATCCTCTTGGACCATCACCCATAGATCCGCGAGATGACCCTCAATTCAAAAATTGGGAGGATTCGTTCCAATCATGGTTTCTTTCTTCGGGCCGCATAGCGCTTTCTCCGGACACACTGCCGAAAGAATACGATAACATTCACACCGAACAGAATAAGCCGCGTATTTCCCTTACCTCGTTTACCCAAAACGCATCATCCTACCTTTTTGATATTGTCGTCCTATCTCCGTTTCAGATAAAACAGATAGATGTATTCCGCAATGATGAGGTCACTGAAACCTTTTCATTCCCCCAGCAAGGAGTCATCCACGTATCTATTCCAACAAGCGAAGTGTTAGAAGCACACCCTGCTGTTGAGGTGGTGGTATATGATGTTATGGGAAATAGAAACGCGCTTATCATCCCAGAGGAAAAATTTATATCTCCATCCTAAATGCTGTTATTCTGTGTGTTCTGCTTATACAAAAAGCACCATTTTCTGGCGCTTTTTTAGTTAACGAATTACATCGCGCGGATTGGCATAAGGACATATAAGAACGACTGATCTTCGGTACCCTGTATTAGGACGGCACTATTCTCGTTTTGAAGCCCTATTGACACCTTGTTTCCTGTAATAACATCAATACCATCCAGCAGATACCGGTAATTAAAACTTATCTTGCCGACACTATTTACCTTTGCCTTTTTCGTGATATTTGTTTTCCCGACCTCCGGATTCACCGACATAACTTCTACCTTATCTTCATCAAATCCGATCGTCACATCGTTAAGACGGCTTGATACAACGGCGGCTCCTTTTACCGCACTAATAAGATCATTCTTCCCTATGTGTATGTAAGAAGAAAAGTTTTTTGGGATGATCTGTTGGTAATCAGGATACGCTCCATCTATAAGGCGTGAAATAATAAACAGCGGACCGGAAGAGAAAGAGACCTGATTATCTCCAAACACAATATCAACATCTCCTTCACCGGAAAAGCATCGCACAATCTCATGCGCAGTTCTTTGAGGAAGAATGAATGAGAACGGCGCTTTCTTCTCTTCTTTGAGAAATAATGTCCGTTCCGCAAGGCGAAAGGAGTCGGTGGCGGCAACTTTTACAATACCACCGTCACAGGAAACATATACACCTGATAATTCTGGTTTAATATCCGACAATGATACTGCCGGCAATACTTGAGTTATTGCCGATGTGAACGCTTCAATAGGTAATGACGTCTCTACGCCGTGTGCGATAGAAGGAAGAATAGGAAACTCTTTTGCTACAACTCCATGTATGACATAGTGAGACGAATCGGAAGAAAGCGATAACGTAGCATTCTTTTCCTCAAGCGAAATAATATCATCCTGAACACTTTGAAGAACACTACTAAATATGCGTGCAGGAATACTCACGGCGCCATCAGACCCTTTTTTACAGGGAACACGCTCCCGGATACCCATCTCAAGATTTGTAGCCGTGACCGTGATTGTCTTGTCCCCTGCCTCAAGCAGAATGTTCATTAGTATAGGAAGTGTAAGATTTTTTCCTATGAACCGCTCCGCTTTTAATACTGCTTCGGTAAGGTCGTTCTTAATGCAAGATATTTTCATTTAAGAAACTTATTATTATTAGCAACAAAGAATATGTGGATACCGAGCTGGAGTACCTGTATTTAGGCAATTTCACGTTCTGGTATCTAATAAGAGAACGTGTGCACAAACGGAACAGAAAAAAATTATTTTTACTATTACTTTTTTCTTATACCGCCACCAAGAGATTATGCATGGAACTATTCAGCTTTTGTGTACGCCGCGATACAGAGATTATACACAGGATCACGCTATATACATTCGTTCCTTGATAACACGCATTTCACTTTCCAGATCGGCATCGCGCTTAAGATCTCCACTAATCTTTTTGTATGCGTGTATGGCGGTAGTATGGTCCTTTTTTCCCATCTTTTCTCCGATGAATGGGAATGAGCATTTTAACTCTTCCCGGAGAAGGTACATTGCCATCTGTCGCGGGCGAACAACTTCCTTTTTTCGTGAGCGGTTAATAAGTTCCCGTTCACTCAACTCATAAAAATCAGCGACCGCTTTAATAACTTTTTTAGGTGATGTGAATTTCTTTGGCGAATAAATGATCTGTTGGATGATGTTTTTTACATCATCTATTGTTGGAGGAACGGGACTCATTTGGCTCGTCAAAATAACCCTATTTAATGCGCCTTCCAGTTCGCGGATGTTATTTTTAATTTGTGCCGCTATGTATTCAAGGATATCCTGGGCCATAGCGATCTTTTTTTCGTCGCACTTTAAGCGAAGTATTGTCAGGCGGGTCTCGTAGTCGGGCTCTCCGATGTCCGCCATCATGCCGCCTTCAAATCGCGAACGAAGGCGATCTTCCAATGTTGCGATCGCCGCAGGCGGCCGGTCCGATGATATGATGATCTGCTTATTTTTCTCATAGAGGGCGTTAAAAGTATGGAAAAATTCCTCCTGCATCTTTTCTGTTCTTGCAATGAACTGGATGTCATCCATAATAAGAAGATCTATGTTCCGGTATTTATCTTTCAGAGAGTTCATATCTTGCCGACGCAATGCCTCCAGTATTTCTCCCATGAACTTTTCTGACGAAATATATTTTACTTTTGCGTGAGGGCTTTCTTTTACTACCGCATTGCCAACTGCCTGAATGAGGTGGGTCTTGCCGACGCCAACCTTTCCATGGATAAAAAGAGGGTTAAAGTCCCTACCAAGGTTTTTTACCACTGAGCGTGCCGCCGCGTGAGCAAGTTCATTAAAAGAGCCGACGATAAAGGTATCAAATGTATAACGAGGATTAAGGTTGGTGTCCGGGTTTACATTGAGTTCCTTAAAATCAAGCTGATCCGATTCCTTGGGCACGAAAAGAGGCCGCTTTTTTTGTGCCTTCGCCTGTAAATACGCGCCGGAGGTAGTGGGGGCGCCTATAACGTATGCAACATCTTTTATCTCATGAGAGAGGATTCGAAGAAACCGAAGAACTTGTTTGTGATATTTATTTTGTATCCACTCTTTAGCAAACCCATTGGGGACCGAAACGGTAACACACCCCTCTTTCATATCTGAAATATTGGTGTCTTTGAACCATGTGATGAAGCTGGCTCGGGGTATGGACGCCTCAAGTTCTCCGAGGACCGATTGCCACAATGTGTTGAGTTCAGGCATGGTGATGGATGAGTTGATATTCCGCCGGCATAGTTGAATTCAAAAAAAGACGGGAGAATAAAAAAATTTTTAATGTGTGGTGCCACTACGAGATGTATTATATTCTTGTTAGCGTTCTTCTACAAAACAGGGGCAACTGCATAAGGTGTGAAAATCATGTGCATATGTATCGTTGCAGAACTGGAATAGGAAAAGAAGTTTACAAAAAAGAAATATAGGGCATAGTATTGTGTGACAGCAGGGAAAAAGAAAAAGGTGAAAAACAAAGGAAAAACAAAAGCGACACTGGCCACTCGTATCATGTCGTTTTAAATAGGAGGCCCAGAGAGCGAGCTTGCAGCACATAAAGGAAAAAAAGAAAGAATTTTGGAGAGAAGCAAAACAGAAAAAGAAATGGCAAGAATGACTACAAAACCCGTATTTCGCTTGCCGCAGACGTGGTTGAAAAAATAGACGAAGTGCTTATACTATGTGTATATGTCAATAACATACCAACCAAAGAAGAGAAAAAGGAGAAAAACACACGGGTTTCGTAAGCGCATGGCAAGTTCTGGCGGACGAAGAGTATTGCAGAGACGCCGCCAAAAAGGGAGGAAAAGGATCGCCTTGTAGAGGCGTCTTTTCTTTACCTTAATCTTCATATGGCCCTTTCTTCCAATCAACGATTTACCCGGGCGGATATACAAGAGTTTTTCTCGCGGCGCCAGGGTGTCGGCAAAAAACCTCACCCGATTCGGCGGGTAGATTTCTGCGCGGGGAAGTTCTACATACGAAAAAGAGATGGGGTGGGCGGCCTGCGGCTTGCCGTTATGGTCCCGAAGTCAGTAAGCAAAAAAAGCGTCATACGAAATCGCCTAAAACGAAGAACGATGGAGTGGTTTAGAAAACAGTACAAAGGGCATCCCACTGCCGACATCATAGTATCAATGGACGAAAGAGCGGGAAGAGTGATGGCAAAAAAGCTGTACCAGGAATTTGAGGTATTCGTACATAGTATTCACTAACACACATGAAACACACGGCTCTTTTTCTCATTTTTTTATATCAGAGAACCATATCCCCGGATCACGGCGTGCTATCCGTGCTTGGCGGTCGGTGCCGGTATCATCCTAGCTGTTCCGCATATACAGCCGAGGCGGTACGAGCACGCGGGGTCGCGCGAGGCCTCTGGGCAGGGTTTTTGAGGGTTCTGCGATGTAACCCTCTTTTTCCCGGCGGATTTGATCCCGTTACATAGTATAGCAAAAACATATGAACATATTAGCGCTTTTCTATAACGAAATATTTTACCGCCCAATTTTTAACGGGCTTATCGTTATATATAATGGTGTCCCCCCGCATGACCTTGGTCTTTCTATCGTTCTACTTACCCTTCTCATACGCTTGATAACGCTGCCGCTGACCTACAAAGCCATGAAAGCGCAGAAGATCATGACCGCTCTCCAGCCAAAGATCAAAGAGATTCAGGAAAAACACAAAGATAATAAAGAAGAACAAGCACGGCAGATGATGGGGCTCTATAGCGAACACAAGGCAAACCCGCTTACGGGGTGTCTTCCGCTTCTTTTGCAATTGCCGTTCCTCATAGCACTGTACCAAGTATTTTTTCGGCACATCGGCGCGGTCAGCCCCGGACTGTTATACTACTTTATCAGCGACCCCGGCCAGATCAACACGCTTTCGTTCGGCATTGTTGACCTTGCGCAAAAGAGCTATGTTCTCGGCCTTCTGGCGGGAGCCACACAGCTCATTCAGGCCCACCTCATGCCTCAGCCGGGTGCCGTGGGCGGTGGAGCACAAAAGGATATTTCTCACATTATGGCCGTGCAAATGAAATATTTTCTTCCGGCCGTTATTACCATATGGTCCTTTTCGCTTCCCGCGGCCCTCCCGCTCTACTGGACAACACTGAATGTATTTGCTATAGTTCAGCAGATAATTATAGACAAATACTTGCCGATTCGCGTGCCCGTGACGAGCGGCGCGGGAAAGTAGCCGGTGTTCGCCTCGGCGCGATGGCATCTCCACATAAAGGCATGGAAAAAGTCAAAGAAAAAACCAAGGATGTACTCGCGCGCCTCGGCGTTGAGGGTGATGTCACCATCACGGAGTCGGCGCGTTCGGACGCATCCACTGTTGCTATTGCGACCGCCGACGCCCGTCTTCTTATCGGGGAGCGCGGACAGAATCTGATAGCGCTTGAGCATATTGTGAAAAAACTTTTAGCAAAGGAAATGGAGGCCGTACCCCGTTTTTTTCTTGATATCAACGGATACCGCGCGGCACAAGCCGACGAGCTGAAAGAAGAAGTGAAGACCATTGCAAAAAAGGTTCGTTTGTACAGAAAAGAAATAAAAATGCGAGCCATGCGGCCGCACGAACGGCTGGTCGTACACATGGCGCTTGCGGAATACCCCGATATTACGACCGAGTCGGTCGGGCAAGATCCGGAGCGGACCGTTGTCATAAAACCCTATCCATAACAATACCCCGCGCTCGCGGGGTATTGTTATGTGTCACGATCAGGGCACGATGCGAAGCCGCCAGAGCGTGTTGTCGTGTTTGTCCTGGAAAAAGAGGTGTTGTTCGTCTGACGAAAGGAACATATTTGTCATATCAAACGACCGCTCGTCAAAAACCGTTTCCGTTGCAAGCGTTTTGGTGTCTATTTTGATAAGTCGGTCCTCAAAAAAGCCCACGCCCATGTACCAGTCATCGGGCAGAATAGAGAAAGAGGCGATGTTTTTTGGAATAGCGCAATACGCAAAGAACTCATTTGTCGTAAACACACATTTTTCCGGAAGGGTTGTGACCGAGACCTTCGTTGCGCTCTCTCCCGTTATGTTTGCAAGAAATAGTGAGGGGTCGCGCCCTCGGTCATTTGTGACGGCATACAGCATGGCGGTTCCTTTTGGAGACGGGAGGATGGTCAGGCCGTATGCAGAATCCAAGACAACGGTTGCGGCCTTGGTGTTTGTGTTAAAGCTAAACAGGACGCCCGGAGCGATCCCCGATGGACGCGAAGGAAGGAGAATGGTCGTTTTTGTTGGCCAAAAGAGGGTAAGGTCAGGAATTGGTGTGGAGTAGACCACCTTTGGGTTTTTGCCGTCATGCGAGGCAACAACGAGATTGGTGTTTGCTGTTCCTTGCGGGAGAAAATATGCCAAAGACGTACCGTCCGGAGACCACGCGGTCGCCGTGAGCGCCTGCGGAAGGAACACCACGGGAGATCCTCCTCCTGGTTCTGATATGAAGCGTTTTGCCAGATCATCATCGGCGTAGGAAAGGACGCTTTTGGTTCGTGTCGGGCTCCACAACACATCAAACATGCCGAGGATGGTGAGGGGAGAAACAATGCGGACATTTTTTCCGTCCAGCGCCATCTCTTCCAGGTTGCCGCCCGCGCGGACATAGTATGAGATCCCGGCTCCGTCTTTAGTAAGCGCAGGGCCGATAACGCCCTTCGTGGTGATTTGTATGAGGCGCGCCTCTTTTTGTCCGGTGCCGTCACCGGGTCCATCGGGGGTTGTGCCAGGCCCCGGTGTGGGGGAGGGGGGTGGACTGCCGTCGGTGTCTATGTCCTTGTTTCCAGAAAGTCCCAGGAAGCGAAGAAGGCCGATGCTCCCATCATCGCCGGCATCGTTTAGTGGATTGCTTTTTCCGGAAAAAAAGAAAAAGAACAGGCCTCCGATAATAAGAAGGACAAGGAGAGCGGAAAGAATAAGAAGCCATTTTTTTTCCATAATGCTAATAGTTGCTCAAATTAAGGTTGAACGATTTTACGAGGTCCGAGTTTATGGTATTAAGTATCAGGTAGGACGCTCCAGCAAGAAGAAGACCAAAAATACCATTATAGATCCATTGTTTAGCGGTTCCGATCTGTGACGGATTGCCGGCGGCAAAAACATACTGCGTTCCTCCATAGACAATGGCGCCGAATGCCGACAGACCCACCATAAGGAAAAGGAATTTGTATAGACAATCAAAATAACTTGTAGGATCAGAGTAGTTACATGATCCGATGGTGCCGGGGGGCGTGCTAAACCCACTTGTGTTTCCGCCCACGACCACCTCTACCGCCAGCGAAGACAGGGGTGATATGATGAGAATGAGGAATAAGAGGACAGAAATGAATGCCTTCATAAAGATATTGGCTAGTTACGGACACCTATTGAAAAGGGCACTGTAATCGGCGCACTTCGAGGGCTTGTGGACTCCACTCTCACCGAAGCGATCACGGGGCCGCTTGTCGGGTCCTCCGTTTTCACTGTTAACACACGCTTTTTTTCTCTGTCTGTTTCCTCTGTGACCGTTTTGTCTCCAACTGTCCACACATACGCGAGGTCCTTTGGCGAGCCCTCTATAAAGAAAAACGGTTCTGCAATGAGGTCATATGAAGAATGTGAGCTCCCGGTGAAAGCAGAGAGCGCCTCGGTGAACACAGTCCCTTCTAGCGGGCCCGTTGCATATATATGAACGGCCATTTCTGTCGGGACGATGGTCACCCCCCGCTCTTTTTTAAGGTTTTTTGCACTATTCAAGATCTCAAGAGATATGTTATCCCTAAGGCCGGTTAGCTGTGGAACATAGGTGAATACGCGCAAGGTGCTTTTGAAAGACGGATTATTATTTATGCTCCAGTTGTATGCGCTGATTGGCTGTCCATTGGTAAGAGCCATAACGCTGACAGACGATCCCTTTGTGGGGAGCGCCTTCCCCTTGTACCACAGGGGAATGCTGGTGTTTGACCACCAGTAAAACGCAAGGTCTACCACGGGCACTGTGAGGGTTTTTGAGTTGGCGATCCCTTCCGGTGTTACCACATCAACGCGCACAGAGTGTGTGGTCCCCGCCGCGCCCGCGACAAACGAATAATCCGTCTTGCCGAGGCCGGATGCGTCCTTTTGTGTTTTTCCGTCCACACGCCAGGTGAAACGAGCGGAGCGTGAATCAAACGCAAATGTCTCAATAGATAACTCAACCGATTCCCCAGCATGCGGATTTTGCGGAACGGCGGTTATGGTGAAGTTTGATTTCACGGAGCCGAAATCCAGCCCCCCCCCGGGAATGGCGGGGCCGTCAGTAATAGTGTCGTCTGGCATGACAATAACTCCCGAAACGCGTTCCCCTAAGGCAAGTCCTTCAGGGGCGACGCGCACCGTTATTGGGAAGGCGCCGAGAAAGCCAGTCGTCTTGAAGGTATAAGATGATTTGCCGACACCGGAGAGGGCGGGCGAGGATTTTGTCCCTACGAACCAGGAAAATGTTGTTGACGCAGAAAAAAAGTTTTTTGGAACAACCTGAAATATTACGGACGTGTTCGGGGTTACGACCTGGCTCGGGGTTATGGTTATGTCAAACTCTGGCGCTGTGGCGGCGCGCACAACAGACCCCCAGAGCAGGATGGTGAGAAGGCCGACGGATACTAGAACCATATAGGCGAACGCCATTTTTTGTCCCATGGTGCGCATGTATTAATTAGCTGCGGTTGCGACGGATTTTTTCCCTTCCAGAAGAGATAGAAGTTTTTTCCCCAGTGCTTTTGATGCAAGCCACTGGGCATACTCAACCCCGAGAGAAAGCACGATCGCCAGGGTCCATGCGGGAAGGGAGCCAATAAATGGGATGAATTCTATCATGGCGGCAAATGTTGATATGGCGAGCGGATTTTTCATGATCCCTCCGGCTCCGCCCTTTAGCATGTTCTTGAACGAGAGGCCGAAGGACAAGCCCTTTGCTTTAAAAAAGAGGTAAAAAGCAAGCCAGGCCGCTATGTCTATTATACCATTGAACACAACCCCAACAACCACCAGCGCAAGGAGAAATTGTGCCGCATCTATCGCGAGCGCTGCTAACAGCAGGAGAGTTCCCTCCACAAAGCTAATTCGCGGCCCCTTTCTTGAGCGGTCCGCCACGCCGAAAGACGGGCTCTCATCTGCTTCATCACGGTCAAGCTCCTCATCAGTGTCGTCTTCCGCGTCAGCATCTTCGTTCTCCTCTTCTTCCTCGGCGATGCGCGCATCCTCGGCCTGCTCCCATGCAAGTCGTCGTGCGCGCGCTTCTTCAATTGCGTTTACCGTGTCTTCCATACTAATGTGTGGTATTAGCAAGTATCACTGCCCGATCTGGCCGCGAACTATCGGCCAGGCGCCTGATTCTGATTTTGAAACTCCTCTTTTGCCTTTTTAATAAGCAATAACTGTGACGGGTCCGATGTAATGATCTGGTCCTCGGTGTATGATCCGACGACTTTGACCGCAACATGCTTGAGGCCTGCGAAAAAAATACCCTCTCCGACGTCTGACTCAAGCAGAAGAAACTTTTCTTCCTCGGTCAGGTTGAACGTTTCTACAACCGACGCGATCGTCGCTGGGGACTGCTTCAACAATATTTGCATTGAAGAGTTTGTCACGATCGGTTTGCCGTAAGGCGACGTCATGAAGTCCGCAACGTCTTGGGTGATGGTCGCAAGCCCCAGATAATATTTTCGCGCGCGCTTCGCGATGCCATAGAGGAACGACGCCCCGTCTTCGTGGCGCATAAGCCACCAGGCCTCGTCAACCACCAAAAGCCGTTTTTTGAGCTGTGCCCGGATGGTGTTCCAGACAAAGTGAAGAATGATGTACATGGCGACCGGCCGCAGCTCTTCTTCCATGTCGCGGACGCTGAACACCACGAGGCGATTTCGCATATCAAGGTTTGACGGCTGGTTCAAAAAACCCGCCCAGGTTCCCTCGGTATACTTTTTTAGACGCGTCGCCAGGCCTTCACCGCCCTCGGTGCTTGCAAGCACCAGCGCAAGGTCGGAAAGAAGCGGCGCTCGTATCCGTGAAAAATCCGATTCCGGATTGATGTCACGCGAGGCATACGTTTCGGTGATTGCGCGGTCAAGAATAGAGTCCTCTTCGGGGGTGAGCCCCCCCAGCATGATCCGGAAAAGGCCGATGAGGTTGACGATTGTGGAGCGAAGGACATCTGCGGGGGACTCGTCTTCGCGCGCGGGAGGGAGGTCAAAAGGATTAATGTGGTGGGTAGATGTGAGGGAAATGTTGAAATATGCGCCCCCCACCGCCTGCGACAGGAACTCGTATTCGCGTTCGGGGTCTATAACAATGACATCAATGCCGAACATGAGTGAGCGCAATATCTCCAGCTTCATCATATATGATTTTCCAGCGCCCGATACGGCAAACATTACCGAATTCGCGTTTTGCAAAGAAAAACGGTCAAAAAGGATCAAGCTGTTATTGTGTCGATTGATGCCGTAGAGGATCCCCTTGTTTGACGTGAGGTCAAAAGAAACGAATGGAAAGGTGCTGGAGACGGGGGAAGAGTTAAGATAGTTATGTATTAAAAGCTGATCATCGTTTATCGGAAGGGTCGCATTAAACCCTTCCGCCTGCTGGAACAGGGCCGGTTTTGAGTAGACAATCTTTGCCTCCAAGATAGATTTTATATGGCTTTCGTTCTTGTTCAGCTCTTCCTCATTATCTCCGAACACGGTAAGGTAGAGCCCGAAGTTAAAGAGCTTTTCGGTCGCTTGCTGCAACTTGTCGCGAAGGTCTTCAAGATCGCGAAGGGCCGTATCAAGAATGGGGTCCCGCACGAACCCCTTGTCCTCGCGGGTCCGTATCTGTGACTCAACGCGGGCAACCTGTTTTCTCAACTGGCGGAGCATGTCGGCCGTGTCTACGGGGTGGACGAAGATAGAGATGTCAAATACAATGTCCAGATTAATGATGGGGGAGAACCAATTTGTGTGAAGATAGCGCGGGTAGGAGAAGACGAAAATAGTGCGTGCAAATTTTTCTCCGAGGCGTATGAAGCTCGGATTGATCTCAAGGGCCGCGGGCGATATGACGTCTATAAGCGAAAGCTCGCCCGAGCGATAGATTTCCTGTGGAAATACTGAAAGAATATCTTCTTCCAGTTTTTCTTCTTTTTTAAATAAGGTGGAAAAAAGTCCCATAGTTGTTCTTCAGGCACTACTGCCAAGGTCGTTACCGCAGGGCATCCTGCGCACTCTCAAGATTCGCGACGGTTTCCTGCGATATCGGTTTCTCTTTACCCAACTCTCCCGGATTGTAGAGTCCATAGAAGAGTTCAATAAGCTCCTCCGTGTTAAGCGGCGCTGTTCGTATGCCGAAGCGGATAAGACCGAGCGACACCGCATCCACCCGCTGGTCTATCTGTGTTTTGTACTCAAGAAAATTTTCCTCTTCTGTCCGTTTTTTCCCTCCCATGCCGCCAAAAAGACCTCCTTTGCCAGACATCAGTGTGGGGTTGAACGGAATGACGATATAGAAGGCCTTTGATACTACGTTTGAAAGTTCTACGAACGAGCGTATGAACTCGCGATATTCCGATATTTGCACCTTTAATAAGTCGTTCGCCTCCTCTTTTTCCCGCTCCTTGAGTATTTGAAGGTACGGGGTGATATTCAGTTTTCGGGACTGTACGACGAATTGAAGCGAGAAATCAACGGCGTTGATGAAGTTCTGATATTGAAAAATAATAGCATCCTGCTCATCGGCGGACTTTAGCGCGAAATTAAGCGACGAAGTCATAAGGATCTTTCGCAGGCCCCCGTTTTTAAGGGTTATGATGCCGTCGCGAATGGTATCAACGGCTAAAAAGTCCTGCGCTGCTTGCGCGGATTTTGCTTTCACCGATTGTTCCTGTTTTGGAAGGGGCATGGAAGGTACTATTCTTCTCGTTTAACTTTTTCGTGAATATCAAGCGACCAGGCAAGCTCCGACAATTTGCTCTCGCTCATGCGAGGGATTGCTGTTACCGGCACCTGCGCGCTTTCCCGCTTCTTTTTTGCCGGTGGCAGGTTTTTCCATACATATAAGCGGGGCTTTGTGTAGAAGTTGATGACATTTACGATCATCTGTGGAAAGGGGCGCTCTTGTATTTTGAGGAATGCCATCGCGGCGGTGAGCGCGCCTATGGGAATTCCGACGATCACGAAAAAAATGAAATTTAGGAACGCATAGGCAATGATAAGAGCGCCGCCCCCTCCCAACAGATAGAAGAACTGCTTTAGGGTAAGCGGGCCGATGATCTTGTCTTCTATCATAATGAATTGTGGTACCTGGTATTGTTGCATGATGTTCTCTTATCCGTCTGGCGCTTGTGGTGCGGCTAAATAGTGGGGAGAGTCCATTTCGTAAGCAAAAACAAGCCGGAACGGGTGCCCCTGCTGCTCGGCGGTGCGTGGCACCCAAAAGGACACAAAAAGAAAAATGTCATTTTGGGTACCGGGTACAAAAGCGTACCCAGCGGAATTTTTTGTGATGGCGTCTTGCGGCCAACCCCTATTCTACCGGTTCACGATACGGGTCTGCTTTATAGCTGCTCCGGTCCTTAATGCGGTCATGCAACGCGCCTTCCGCCTTTGGCTGTAAGACCTGCGAGAGGGCGCTTGCGATGGGCTGTTTGATCTTTGGCGCCTCTCCGGTTGGGGGGGGCAGCGAAGGAGCAGCGATTGCCCGCTCTTCCGGTTTTGTGATTACCGGCTCTTTCTGTTTTTCTGTTGCTGAAGGGAAGATGGCGGGCGAGGAAGAAAATAAGGGTTTCGGAGTTGTCTGGGTGGTGCTTGATTGTGGGAACGCGACTTTATCCGGTTGGGGTGATGCCGATGTTCTTTGTTGAGCGGGGACCGCGTGGATGGGCGGCGCTTCTTCGGGTCGTTCGGGCGCCGGAACGCGAATGGTCGGCCGGGCATCTTCCAGTGGCGCAAGAACTCTTTCAATATCTTTTTGGAGGGAACTTAATGCGGGCGGTTTCGGTGCAATCGGTGGTTGCGCCAGCCCAGATTTTGCTTCTCCGATCTTTTGAGGAGGGGGCGCTTGGAATTGCTGGGTAGTCGGAGCGGGTTGCGTCTCCGGTTTCGGAAGGATCGCTTCTGGTGCGGCGGGGGCGTGGGAAGCAGAGACGGGCCTCAAGGTTGACGCCTCTTGTGTGTGCGGTGTGTGGGGCGTCACGGACGCTTGTGGCGCGTCAAGAGGTTTTTGAGGCATGTCTTGTGGTTGTCGCGAGACATCTTCGTTGAACGCGACGCCATGGATCTTTTTCAGATTCTCGCGAATGGGGAGGAATATCCGGTGATTGATGTCGGCGGCAAGGCCTTGTGCGGTCTTCGGGTCTACGCCAAGGATTTTTATCATGTCGCGGATAAAATCGCGGGCAGGAAGCATGCCGAGCATGACAAAGCCAACCTGTTTTGCAAGGAGCCCTGTTTTTTCTATGTTCAGCCCGAACTTCCGCCCCGTTTCGTAAATGATCTCACTTGTAGAAACGCTCATCATTGCGTCTTTTACATCCTGGGGCAGGGTGTTGAAGCGCTGAACCGCCTCATCTTGAATTTTTTTTGTGTCTACGGGTTCCATGGTGTCTCTTTTTGTATTATCTCACGCGCGGAAAAACGGATCTCTCATTATTACGGTGTGCCACCCGGGGGAGTGCCGGCGGGGGGCGCGGCCGGGGCTGCTGGTGTGGCGGGGGTTGTGCCACCTGCGGCGGCGGGCCCTCCCGCTCTGATTAATCTTAGTAGTTCCTCATCGGCGGTTCGTCGCTGTTTTAGTACGGGCGCACCTCCCATCATAACCGTCTGGAAGTGTGGAGATGTCGTAAGGTATTGGTTGACCTCCGCAGACATGCGGGTACCAAGATCGCGCTGGAATGCCTGGTCAAATATTCGGTCACGATCAGCGACTGGCGCCATAGCGGCCGCGGCCGCTCCCATTTCTTGTGCCTGGTCATAGGTGCTTTGAATCGTATCTGCAAAAGCATTTCGCACGTCTTTTTCTGATGATTTGAAGAGTTGCTCTATCTCTTCTTGTTTTGCGCTCGCCATCCAGTTCGTGAAGTGCTCGCTCCGAATGAACTCGGGTGATATATCTCCGAGTTTATTTGCATTTGCCATTTGCTGAACCTCCTTCACTATTTGTTTCCTAAATTCAACGGGGTTGGCATTTTGCAGGCCCGGCTTTTCAATGTTCACGATGACCTCGGGGTTGTTCGTTGCGTTGAGAATGAGGTTGCCCATGCCGTGGGCCTGTGCAGAGTGGAATGCCTGCACCTGTTTTTCTGCGGTAAGGCCGTTCACCGCCTCTTGCTGGTCTCGTGCGCTCATCTTATTGAACACCTCCATATCGGCCTTCTTGGCAAAGTTGAGTTCCTTGCCGCGATCTTCCGGTTTGAGGTTCTTGAGATATCCATACTTCTTCTCGGTTGAGATCTTGCCCAGACGCTCGGACTCGGCGGTGACCTTTGCAAGGTTTCTTCTTACCCACATTGGAGCTCCTGCACTTACCGCGGCACTTCGCACTTTTTCTAGTCCCGCCTGGACTGGCTTTGAGCCGACGGTCTTTCGGTATGACGTTCTGCGTGCCCATCTTCCGGAACCGTATGCCATTCTCCTGCCCCACCCATTAACGGTGCCTGCGGCAGAGATGCCCATTTGTTGCGCGACTGTCAACGACGCTATCATCATCATGGCGCCGATTATCAATTGAGCAACCTGGGGTCCGATGCCAACATCGGTGGTCTGGGTAATGAGGCCAAGCACCTTGAGCGATAGCCAGAAAAAGAAGGAAAAAGCCGGGAAGAAAAACGACCATTTGACGAGCCGATCCCACCACTGGCTGTAGTATTGCTGGGTAGAAGGAAGCACCATAAAAAGGAATGCCATTGGGGCAAGGATGATGATGAACGTAAGGGAAACGAGCCGGATCATAAGAAAGATTGCTCCTGCGAAAAGGACGAAGGTTGCAATGGGGTAGGCGATCATTTTAACCATAACGCGCTGGCCGATCGCGCCAACCGTTCCTGCCCCATTTTGGGCATTATACACCGCCGATAAGTTTTCGCGGATAGTAAGATCTACGGCTGCGCACGCCTTCATTCTTTTCATAAAGTTTGCTGGGTCGCTAGCGGGCGCCTGAGCCTGGCACCCTGTTGCGTCAACCGTGACGGTGTTTCCGTTTGAGTCCACATAGGTTTCTGTTTTTAGGAGGGCGGCGTCAACTTTTTGCTGACTGGTGTCTCCTCCCCCGCCGGGCGGGCGTGTGGTACCGACCTGTTTTGTGATCCGGTCACCGTCCAGGCCCATTTTTGAGATGATATCGCGCGGACCGCCCTGCCTTTGAAGGTCTGCAATGAATATGCCGGCAAGATAGTTGGTTCCTGTGATGACAATTGAGGCAATGGGCAAGCTGAAATTAATCAAGAGGGCCGCGATAATAAGTTTCGGAAGTGTTTGTTTGGCGGTGTATTGCCCGAAGTTGAATATCGTTGCAAGCGCGATCCACAGCAGAATAAACACAAAGAACATGTTTGCCACATCCCGCGTAACTCGCCAACCAAGAACGCCTATTTGGGTAAAATCCTTCGCGGACTGGTCAAAAGAAGAAAAGTTTACCTCAATTGCATAGAAGAAAAGGTATTCGGCGATACTGGTGAGAATCCACCCAAGCGAATCCAGTATTGCCTCTACCAGTAACATGCCACCACACACAAACGCATAGAGGACGCCCCAGCAGGAGGTGTTATAGTTCTGTCCTTGGCCGGTTTTGGCGCTTGCGCTTATCTCGCTTGCTTTCCAGTTCCCCGAATCCTTTTGGAGGGCGGTATAATCGGTGGTTGCAGAGACCCCCGGATCGGAACCGCCAAACTCAACTCCTACCGGTTCTGCGAACGCTGAAAGCGGCTGGAAGACGCCAAGCGCAACCGACAGAAGAAGAGCGGTTGCGACAAATTTTTGCGTTGTAAGGCAGGTTGTAAACATGCGATGCGAGTAAACGATGACTACATTCTTTGGTGTGAGCAGAGATCAGACAAGATCCGAGGATGCTGTTTTCTGTAACACAACGGTCTTTGCAAGTGTGTTTTGCAGGAAGCGTTCATTGTGGGGTTAAATGAGCGATGTAGCTCCATTGATTATTTTCTCCAGTACTGTTGAAAAAATGACGTTTATTACGGCCGCCACCGCATCAGACAGTTCATCGGCAATGTCCACGCCGCGATAGTCCGAGGCGATCGTCTGGCGTAGGGGTTCCGCGACGATCTCACCCGGTGTTTTTACCTTGCCCGTTGCGGGGTCGCGGATGCCAAGAAAGCCATCGCCCGTTATGGTTTCCGCGGCGCGACCGATGAGCGCCCGGGCTTCGGCCTCAAGTTTTTTTGATTCGGCGGTAATGACGGAGTGAGTGTAATCATTCTCTCTCTGAAGCCATAAGTAATAGTCCCGTGGAGTGACGGTTTCCGGACGGCGGATGTAGTCGGTCAGTATCCGATTGAAATCATTTTTATTTGCAAGTGAGCATTCCAGCGAAAGGGAGAGGTTGAGCGAAAAAGAAAGATTTCTGCTTACATCTCCCACGTTTGAACAAAAATTGAGTCCAGTGAGGTCTGATAAAAATATTCGCGCCGCGTTTTCCGCCATCATCTGCGGATCAAGCATGTAGTTGAGCACAAACGTGGGTTTCTGAAACCTCCCTGTTCTGATATATGTTATAACGATTTCGCGCAGGATCTTGATAAAGGCCTTTGCTGCCATAGTTGAAAGCGCGTCCCAGGAGAAAATGGAACCAATAAGGGCGTCCCAGCTTAGAGAAGAAAGGCGCGCGGACACCTCTTTGGTGCAAAGGTCATCTACTAAGCTGCAATGTTGTGGGACAGACGCTTGTGTCTCGCGGGGAATGGACAACGGGAACAAAAGGCCCAGGACGAACGCCCCGAGGATAAGAGACGAAATAATTGGTGAAGTTTTTTTTGAAAAAATAGACATTTATCCCTGTTCTTTATTGAAGAAGACCCCGCCCTCCTCATTGCTGAACATTATTGATCGTCCGGCAAGCCACGCTATCAGCTCGCGATGGAAGTTGCCTGCCTCCTTTTTTAACTTTAGGACCTCTGGGACAAGAAATATCATGACGGCCGGGTCTTCCTCGGCTTTCGCAAGTGCTGCCAGCTCATTTTTTGTTTTCGCAAAAAGCAACAGTTCTTTTTTTTGAAAATCAACGAGCGAAGAAGGGGTGGGAACGTTTTGTAATGCGGCGATGCTTCGGTCAAGAAGTTCCACCTTTGAGTTGAGCGCGTAAAGTTCTGCAAGGTTGTTTTTTGCTAGCGCGCGCTCAATGATCGCAAGCGAATCCTCTTCGGCAGGGCCGGACAGGTATTTGATAAGGATTGCTCCCAGGGCGTTGAAGTAATTTTTTATCGCAAGCGGTGAGTTGTCGGTAATGATTTTTATCGGATGCCACAGGGCGGCGCTGTCCACGGATTCGCCGATATTAGGGCGCGCCGCATACACACGCTCTGCGAGTCGGGCAACGTCTTCGTCAGTGAGTGATTCGGGGCCATTGGTGAGGGCCGCCGCAAACGCCTGGTCTTGCAACAGAATATCTGCAATTTTGTTTGAGATCGGACGCGCAGCATCGGCTGATTCTTTGGCGGTTTCGTCCGAAAGTGTTCCAAGAATGTCGTCGTTCGGTCCTGTTTTAAGCGGGTTCCTTCCAGCACGAACCTCTTCCCCGTCTTTAGCCCCGTCGCCGTCTGTGTCCGGATTGTCCTTGTCGGTCTTGTATATCAGTTCTTCCCAGTCCTTTAGGCCGTCGCTATCGGCATCTCCGCTTAGTTCTTCCAGTCGTGCTGACACCAATTTTTTTTCCTCATCGCTCAAGACCACCTTTTCTTCCAGCGCTTTCTGAAGCCGCTCTTCTGGTGTTGGTAAAAGCAGGAGGAACACAGCGCCTCCCACAGCGGTAATGGCAAAAAGGGCAAGGGTGGCCCTTGCGTATATTGATCTTTTCAGTAGGGTCGCCACGGATTTCACTTCTTTATTATACTCTTTCCCTGTGCAAGACCCGTTACAATCCTGTGGATAACGGGGGGTTGTGGGCGGATGGCAAAAAACCGTCTTTGGACAGCGCGCTGTTTCAAATATTTTAAAGAACTGTATAATGAAAGCACTATGACAAAGAAACGATTGATAGCATTTTTTGCTCTACTTGCTGTTTTTGCCCTTGTTGTTCTTGGGAACCTCTTTTTTGTATCTGACAACGGTAGTGCGGGGCCAAGGGGGGCGACTTCTCTGGTTGGGGGCGGTGAGGGTGGTGGTTCGGCGGTGCTAAGCCAGATTGAACAGCAAAAAGGTCTCGTGTTTGCTGGTGATGGTGGAAAAAGTATGCCAAAGGCAACTACGCGTATTCAAGGGGAAACAGCCCCGGAGCCAATATACGAGACACCAAAGATTGCCGATATCGCGCCGATAGTGTTTCGCATAGTAGATAGGCAAAAGGGAAGCTTATTTATGGAATATTTTGCAACCAAGCCCGGGACTCGGCTTAGTGAAGCCGAGGTTTTTGACCGGCTTTGGCCTCCCGCGTATCGCGAAGGGTTAAAAAAGGTTGAAAATCTTATGGTTTCTGAAGGATATGTGGCAGATTCGGAGCGGAGTCCTCTCAATACGGACGCGGAGGTGTACAAAACATTGAACAGAATCTTCGGATTTGCCCGTTCCCGAGGAGCTGTTGACGAAAACGATGTTGCGTCTTTGGAACGCGGTCTGAACGAGCTTTTACCCGAGATCGTTAAAAGGGAGCGTGCGGCACTGGAGGGTGGGGCGGTTGGTGTCAGTGATATTGTTCTTCCTGGGGCACAACGGCTAATCTACAAGAAAGAGAGCGGCTCATTAATCGCCGATATTCTTGACGGCTTAAAATATGTGCTTGCAGTTCCCGAGGTCGCGATGGCATCAAACGACTGGACGCCGTCCTGGAACACAAAACCGGATTGTTACAAGGACCTTAACCCCATGTACCCCGTCTATGGTTTCAATGGCTGGGTGTATTGTTGCAACTGTGGCTGGAAGTACGTTGGGGTTAGCGTCGTGTTTGTTGAGGATTGCGGACCGTTTTCTGCCGCTTGTGACATCCCGGATGGGTGCCTTAACTTGATTTGTGCGGCCTATCCAAACGCCGTATGGGATCAATTCACGAACCCGCTCGGTACCGGCATATGCGGATGCGGTTGATGCTTTTTTGTGCGAAACCCCGCCCGTAAAAGGCGGGCTGTATGTACAGAGCATGAAATATCGTTTTGTGATATTGGGAAACGCGTCATGTGAAATAAAGTAAACCCCGCCTTTTACGGGCGGGGTTTGTGTTGGCACATGGAGATGGTAGGCATCAGGGGGCGGATTGGGGCTGATGGGATGCGGGCAACGCCGTGCAAAGCCGCGCCCAGTCATCAAGCGATAGTTCTTGCGGGCGCGCTCCCCCTGGAATGTGTGCGGCGGCGAGAATTTTTTCGGCGGCCGCCTTTCCTTCGCACAGGAGCGCAAGTGAGTTTGCCAGCATTTTTCTTTTTTGCTGGAATGCGGTGCGTGCCAGCGAGAAAAACTTTTTTTCATCCAGCGCGTGCGCAAGGAAAAAACGTGGAGAAATGTCGGTTATTCGCAGGATCGCCGATTCTACTTTTGGCGGCGGAGAAAAAGCGTCTGCCGGTATGAACGAGATGATCTGCGGTGTTCCGAATGTCTGGACAGAAAGCGACAAGAGTCCCATTTCCGGCGGTTGCGCGACGACGCGTTCCGCGACTTCGCGCTGTATCACCACCACGATCTCTTCCGGTCGCGCCACGGTGTCTGCAATGAACATCCGTAAAAAACGCGAGGTAAGGTAGTATGGAAGGTTCGCGACTATTTTATATGGGCCACGGACCAACTCGTTCACCGGTATGCGGAGAAGATCTTTTTCTACGACAGATACGTTTGTGCGCCCGTGTTCTGCCAATATTTTTTTAAGAGCGGCCGCAAGCGTGCGGTCCTTTTCAACGGCGATAACGCGCTCCGTCCGCCGCGAAAGTTCAAGCGTAAGCGCGCCGAGTCCGGGGCCGACCTCTAGCACCGTATCGTTCTTTGAAAGTTCTGCGGCCATAAGAATTTTTTCTAATACCGTTTTTGAAACCAAAAAATGCTGCCCCATGAGCTTGTTGGGGTGAATGTCGTGCGCGGTGGGGGTTTTTTTATGTTCGTTTTTCATACGCATACGCAATACGCGCGAAGATGTGTTTCTGCGCTGTTCGGAGCGCCCGCCGCTACTCTATAAGAATATTCTCGTTTTCATCACTGCTTTTTTCGTCGGCGTACGAGTTGCCGTACTCTCCCACATAGTCCTCATGCTGAAGAAATTCGTCCGGAATCTCTTTCAGAAAACGCGACGGAGGATTTATTGACGTCTCGCCCCACAAGAGCCGGCGGTGTGCGCAGAGGAGATAGAGCAATTCTTTTGCGCGTGTGATGCCGACGTAGAAAAGCCGTCGCTCCTCCTCAAGCGCTGATTGGTCAAAAAGGGCTTTAGAATGGGGGAAAACGCCCTCTTCAAGCCCCGCAATGAAGACCACGGGGAACTCAAGCCCCTTTGCGGCGTGCACCGTCATGAGGTGCACCGCGCCCGCCCGCTCGTCTACTGCGTCGGCGTCGGCAAGGAGCGCTACATCTTCCAAAAGTTTTACGAGACCCGCAGGGAGCGGCAGCTCATCGTATTTTTTTGCAAGTCCCGCGAACTCCTTAATATTTTCAATGCGGTTTTCCGCGTCCATCATGGAGTCCTCAAGGTACTGCTCATAGTTGATGCGGTTGATAAGAAATTCTATGAGGCGTGACGGAATTTTTTGCAGTGATGCCTCTCGCATGTCTCGCACCACTCTCTCAAATTGTTCTACGCGCCTTCTTTCGGAGATGCTCATGTGCGCAGTATCACGCGCGCCGGTCTCGGTTACGGGATGACTCATGTATTTTAACAAGGTCATTTTTCCGATGCCGCGCGCGGGCACGTTGATGATGCGCTTGATGCTTGCAAGGTCTTGGGGATTTACCGAAAGACGCAGATACCCGAGAAGGTCTCTGACCTCTTTTCGTTCGTAAAATTTCACGCCGCCCACGATTTTGTACGGCAGGCCGCGTTCAATAAGTTGTTCTTCTATCGCGCGCGACTGGGCGTTGGTGCGGTAGAGCACCACGAATTGCGACAGCTCTTCGCCCCGTTTTGCGCGTTCATGTATGTGTTCCGCGATGTACTCCGCCTCATGCCGTTCGTTCGGCACAATGACCGCGTGCGGGTTTTCGCCTCCGGCCTTTTGTGTGGAGAGCCACTTTTTTTTCTGGCGGGTGTTATGCGCTATCACGTGATTTGCGGCGTTCAGGATCGGCTGGGTGGATCGGTAATTCTCTTCCAGAAGAATAGTGGTTGCTCCCGGCCAGTCCTTTTCAAAGTTGAGAATATTACGGAAATCGGCGCCGCGCCACGAGTAAATTGATTGGGCGTCGTCTCCGATGACAAAAATATTTTTGTGGAGGCCCGCAAGAAGCCGCGAGAGCTCGTATTGGGAGGCATTTGTGTCTTGAAACTCGTCAATATGAATGTATTGGAACTGTTCTTGCCAGCGAAGAAGCGTTGCCGGGTGTTCGCGAAACAAGAGAACGGTCTTCATGATGAGGTCGTCAAAATCAAACGCATTCGCGTCGGCAAGCCCTTTTTGATAACGCTCATAAAGGCGCCAGAGTGTTTTTGGGAATGGGTCAGGCGAGTTCTTGCCGTCGTAGGTATCCGGCGAGATAAGCTCATTTTTTAAGCCCGAGATGGCGTTTCGCATCATGGCGGCGGGAAATTGCTTTGAGCTTATATTCATCTCTTTGAGAAGTTCTTTGATAAGCGAAATGCTGTCATCATCGTCAAAAATGGAAAAGTACTTTGTAAAGCCGATCTTGGGCGCCTCTTCGCGGAGAATGAATACGCAAAACGAATGAAACGTTCCTATCCACGGCATCCGGTTCATGGCATACGGTGTGCGGGGCTTTTGCCCGTTGCTTGCGGCGCTCAGTAGTGTGCCGACACGCTCTTTCATCTCGCTTGCGGCCTTATTGGTGAATGTTACGGCCAATATCCGTTCGGGTGGTACACCGGTTGCGATAAGGTGGGCGATGCGATGGGTAAGGCACTTTGTCTTTCCGGAGCCGGCGCCGGCAAATATTAAAACGGGGCCCTTGGCTGTGAGCACCGCCTTCTGCTGTTGTTCATTTAGACCCTCAAGAATGTGGTTCACGGCCTTTCTATCTTACGGTTCACCGGTAAAAACTCAAGGCGCCAAAATATTCAGCGCATTGTCATTGTGTGAGGGCGCTAACACGGCGTACCCCTGTTTTGTTTTGCGGCTGAGCGTTTTTTTATTGTTCGTTCGGTTGCCCACGGGGTGTGGACAAGGCCCTTGCCTTCCAAATTTGGGATTCTGTACAATGGGAGGGTGTTCGGTTTCCTGACGGTAATTCCGAAAAAATGGCTTAAATTGATGCTTTTTTAGAAAAGCATGGTTTTAGGCCCCGGACGCATAAGACATATTAGCCATTTTACTACCCCCCAAGACCGGGAGCGATTGCCTGTAGAAGGAGGCGGCCAGGGGAAAAACTCAAAAACACTAGCGTTGACGCTTCTTTTCCAAAGGAAGCTGTTTGTTTTTTATGTGCTTTTCTGCCTTTTTTCACTGATTTTGGGGACTCCGGCTCAGGCCCATGCGGGATTCTTCTCCTCAGTCCTCAATTTTTTTATTGGGGACGAGAGCACCGAGATCATATCAATGGCTGCCGTTATAAGCGGGACGCAGGCCGCATCCGCAGACCCGGTTATTTATCCGATTCCTCGGGCGGTTGACTATACAGCAACAGTCGGCGTTGCCTCCGGAGAGCTTGCTTTTACTGATGAGAACGCGCTCATGGGTGCGGCAAATCCCATCGGCGTTATGCAGGGAGGGATCGTTACTGACCAGATCTATGTATATACGGTAAAACCCGGAGATACGGCATCAGGTATTGCGAGTTCATTTGGCATCACCCTCAACACGCTTCTGTGGGCAAACGACATTGCGCGTCCGAGCGCCATCAAACCGGGCGACATCCTCATCATTCTTCCCGTCTCGGGCATTCAGTACGAGGTGAAAAAGGGGGACGCCATAGAGGCGATAGCAAAACGGTTCGGTGGGGATGCGGGAGACATTCTGGCCTTTAACGGGCTCGCGCCGGGCACAACGCTTCAGAGCGGCACCACCATTATTATTCCGGACGGTGAACTTCCTCCGCCCGTAGTGCCGAAGACGATTCCGGCGTCGGTGACGACCAAAAAATATGCGGGCCCTCTTGAAATAAGCGGGTATTATATGCGTCCTATCATAGGTGGACGGAACGCTCGTGCGACCAAGGCAAATCCTCACGGACTTCACGGGTCCAATGGCGTTGACCTTGCTATCTCTTGCGGAACACCGGTCGCGGCCTCCGCTGCCGGCACCGTTCTTATCGCAAAATCAACCGGATGGAACGGTGGATATGGAAAATACGTTGTCATTGCCCACTCCAACGGCACGCAAACGCTCTATGGGCATCTCAAGGAGATCTTCGTCGCGTCCGGCAATAAGGTCCCACAAGGAATGACCATAGCGCTTGTCGGTTCAACAGGAAATTCAACGGGATGTCACGTTCATTTTGAAATTCGCGGCGCGAAAAATCCGTTCTAGTATAGGTGTAAGCTGTAGGATGTAAGATTGCAGTTAAAAAATAAAGCCCGAAGGGGCCCTTATTTTTATGTGTATCCTAAAGCGCATGCCGCGCTTCTTATCTCATTACACCTCTGCTTTTGGCCGATACTGCAGTGCTTCAAGGACGTGCGGGTCTTCTATCGCGCGGGCTCCGGCAAGATCGGCGATGGTGCGGGCGACTTTAATAATGCGAAAGTATGCGCGCGGGGAAAATCCATACTGGTTGTAGGCGGTCTCAAGGAGGACTTTTGAGGATTCTGAGAGCGGGCAATATTTTTTTATGAGCGCGGTGGACATCTGGCTATTGGTTTGTATCCGTTCGCCAGAAAATCGGGTACGCTGAACGGTTCGGGCCGCCTCAACACGCGCGCGGATGTCCGCTGATGTTTCGCCGGTTGTTGCCGGTTCTTCCAATTTTTCGTACTCCACATTCGGTACGTTAATGCATAGGTCAATTCTATCCAAAAGAGGACCGGAAATTTTTCTTCGGTATTTTGAGATGGCTCCCGGGGCGCACACACACTCTTTTTTGGTGTTTCCGTAATTTCCGCATGGGCATGGGTTCATTGCGGCAACCAGCATGAAGTCGGCGGGAAACGTCGCCGCTCCCTGGGCTCTTGCAACGGTGATCTCGCGGTTTTCCAACGGCTGGCGGAGCGCCTCCAGCACCGAGCGCTGGAATTCGGGAAGCTCGTCCAGGAATAGTACCCCTCGGTGGGCCATCGTAATTTCTCCCGGGCGGATGGTGGACCCCCCGCCCGTGATAGAAACGGGAGAGGCGGAGTGGTGTGGCGCGCGAAACGGCCGCGATGTCACGGGGCGTCCTTTTTCTTTCAGCTCTCCCGCAACGCTGTATATTTTTGTGACCTCAATGACCTCCTCATCCGCCATCGCAGGCAGTATGGTCGCAAGTGTTTTTGCAAGAAGCGTTTTGCCGGTGCCAGGCGGCCCCTCCATGAACATATTATGGTTCCCGGCAGCGGCAATAAGAGCTGCGCGTTTTGCCGTTTCTTGTCCGCGAATATGCGAGAAGTCCGTTTCTGCAGGAGTGTTCTCGGCGCGCATGGTAGCGTGCGGGCGGACCGGCTCGTACACAGTTCTTCCCTCAAGCACGTCAAGAAGTTCCGAAAGCGAGGCGGTCTCAAAAATGGTGACGCCGTCCACCAGCGACGCCTCTTCGCCGTTGCCCTTAGGGATATAGAGCTCTCGCACGCCAAGCGCGCGGGCAAGGATTGTGATGGGCAGTACTCCCGATACTTTTTTGATCGCGCCATCAAGACCCAATTCTCCCACGAACATTTTTTCTGCAGGATCAAAGCGCGCCTGCTCCGATGACAAAAGAAAACCCAATGCGATGGGTAGGTCAAATGCCGGCCCTTCTTTTTTAAGATCGGCGGGCGACAGATTGATGATGACGCGCTGTGATTTTTTGTGGGGCGGACGCGCACCGATGTGGCGGATGGCGGACCCCACGCGCTCGCGTGACTCCTGAATTTCTTTGTCGGCAAGGCCGACAATAGAAAAAATATGCAGTCCGGGGGATATGTCAACCTCAATGTCTATCGGTTTTGCGTCAAGCCCTACGACTTGCGCCGAGAGAAGCTTTATCATGGCGTATTCGTAGCAGATGGCCGCAATACATGTCAAAAAGGCGTGAAGGGTTGACACGCGCTGTGTGGCATGATACAGTGTGGAACACCAAACAGAGCGGAGAAAGCACATGCTTCTTGACAATCTTTTTCTGTTTTTCTGGGGCTTCATTTTTCTCCTTATTGCCCTATCTATTGGTCAGGGTCCGTTTTATATGGATGTTGCGCGGGTGGCCCTTGTGCTCATGGTTGCTGTTCTCGTGATCTTTGTAAGGAAGCCGAACCTTCTTCCGAAGAACTACTTCAAGACGATTGAGACGGGGTTGTGGTTGGTTCTGGTGGGGGCGGGCATTCTAGCCCACAACATTTTTATCGTTATTGTGGCAGGGGCGATCGCGGCTCTCGTTGGTGTTGGATATATAGATTTTGTGTTGTGGTTAAGAAAAAAGTAAACAAAGACAAAGCATAAAAAAGCGCCGCACGGTTTTCCGTGCGGTTTTGATATTCCAAGTGATGGCAGAGCTTATTCCGCATGCTCCATATCAGTCATTGCCGCAGGGTTTGCCTCAAGCCGTTCCTGCGGGATGGGTTTTTTGCAGACCCGGCATGTGCCGTACCCGCCCTCTTCTATGCGGGAAAGAGCTCTCGTTACCTCGTTTAGTCGTGTCTCAAGGGGTTGCTCGCGCGAGACCAGGTTTTCATACTCCTCAAATTTATCGGCAAGATCGTCCGGCGGAACACTCTCCTCTCCTTGTCCAACATCGGGGGTCGGTGTTTCCCAGTCGGTTCTACTTTCCGGGTCTTTTTTGGCAAACGATGAAAGCTCTGCCTCCAGGAGCGCTTTTTCGGCAAGCAACTTCTTTTTTAATTCTGAAAGTGTTGACTGATCCATAATAAGAGTAGACACGGGGAGGGGGTGCGGGGCGATACGCATCGCATGCCGCCCGGTGTGTAGTTATATGACTATTACGCCTCAAAAAGCCGGTTTATCACGACCCGAAGCTCTTCCTCGGATGTTCCGATGATAACGAACGATTTTGTGGGGAACACGAAATACCCGATGCCAAAGTCGGTCTCGTTGGAAAGTTGTACAAAGCGGTAGTGGACATTCTTATACGTCTTGTCTTCAAAAAGCGGTATGGTCACCTCTGCTTCTCTGTTGAAGAGAAGGGGCTTTAGGTCTTTTTGGATGGAGACCTCCCATTCAAGAAGTTTTGCGAAAGCGGCATCGGTGTTTTTTGCGCGCGCCACCGCACCGAAGTACGTTTCTCCTTTCGTATAAAACAGGAACGGAAGGAACTCTACGTCAAGTTCATCCAGAAATCCCTTTGGAGTTTTTATGGCAAGAAGCGAAAAAAATTGATGCGGGGTAAGTGTTCGTGTGATAACAGCACTTTCAAGCGAGAGCGAAAGCTCTTTGACGAGCCCATCGCGTTCGCGCTCGGTTGATTCCTCCTGAAGCACTTTTAGGAGGGACGCGCGATCTTGCTGTACCGTATGTGAAACCTTTTTATCGGTAGAAAAGAATTTTGTGGTTCCCGGGCCCGGTTCAACGATGACCCGTGTTGCCTGATAATACAAGTAGCCCGTGTATCCAAGCATGCCGAAGATCGCAATAATGAGAAACGTTGCAAGGAGCGACAGGGCGCTGGGACGCGCGGCCGTCTTTCGCTCCAGGAGCGGCGCGTCTTCTTGTCGCGAGACCATGCTGATAAGAGAGGGCCTTTCCTTTTGTATGAACGTTGCCACGTCCGTTTTCATCGTACGCAAAGTCGCCTCATGTTTCTGGGGATCTGTCTTGGTCTCTTCGGGCTTGTGGTTGGTAAGCGGGTCCATATGGGCATGCGTTTACTGAGCCTAACCGCACCCCTTGATTTTAAGCGAATTTGCTTAAAAATCCAATACTTCGGAACAATGCCGAGAAAACAAAAACCCGCCGGAGGGCGGGCTTATGCTTGCTAGAATCGGCGGGGAGAGCGGGGCGGACGGGATTGCCGTTCTGCGGCAAGCGTTTTTCCTCGCTGAATGTCTTCCGGCGAGTATCTTCCCGGGACATCCTTTAGCGAAAGATTCACCCGTCCCTGGTCGTCAATGTCCTTTACGATGACCTGTACCGCGTCTCCGAGGTTTACTATGTCTTCTACGCGGTCCACTCTCCACGGGGCAAGTTCCGATATATGAATGAGTCCATCCTGTTTGGGGGCGACCTCAACCATTGCGCCGAACCCGAAAATCCTGCTTACGCGTCCCTCAAGTAGTTCGCCCGGTTTTATCTCCTTGGTGATCTTTTTGATATCGGCGACCGCGCGCTCCATCATTTCAGCATCGGTTGATGTGACGAACACCGAGCCGTCATCATCAATGTCTATAGTGACGCCGTAGAGCTCTATAAGGCCGTTGATGATCTTGCCGCCGGGGCCGATGAGCGCTCCGATCTTCTCCGGATTTATTTTGATGATAACAACACGGGGAGCAAGGGGCGAGAGTTCCGGCCGCGGAGCTGGAAGGGTTTGAAGCATGCACTCAAGTATCTTCATGCGGGCTTCGCGCGCCTGTGCGAGCGTGTCGCGGATGATATCAATCGTAACGCCCTCTATTTTTACATCCATTTGAATGCCAGTAATACCGTCTTTCGTGCCGGCCGCTTTAAAATCCATATCGCCGTGGTGATCTTCCGGCCCTTGAATGTCAGTCAGTACTTTGTAGTCGTCTCCGTTCATCATGAGCCCCATGGCGATACCCGCCGCCGGTTTTTTTATCGGGACTCCGGCGTCCATAAGGGCAAGTACCGAGCCGCAAACGGAGGCCATGGATGACGAGCCGTTTGACGAAAGGATCTCTGATACAAGGCGGATAGTATACGGAAACTCGTCTTTAGAAGGGATGATGGGGGCAAGTGATCGTTCGGCAAGCGCACCATGGCCTATCTCGCGGCGTCCGGGGCCACGCATGGGGCGAACCTCTCCTACGGAGTACGGCGGGAAGTTATAGTGATGCATAAAGCGTCGTTTGGTGCGGACCTCCATGCCCTCAATAAGCTGTTCTTCTCCGGGCGCTCCGAGCGTTAATGCGGAAAGCGCCTGTGTTTGGCCGCGGACAAAAAGTGCGGAGCCGTGCACGCGCGGCAGGAGGCCGACCTCCGCGGAAAGCTCGCGCAACTCGTCGTGTTTTCGTCCATCGGGACGCTCGCCTTTTTCAAGCAATTTTTTGTGAACGATATCGTTCACCTCTTCTTCAAATATATAGTCGGCATCGGCGCTTGAAAAAATGTCGCCGTGCTCTTGTTTTGCGAATGTCATCCACTCTTCTTTCAGGCCGTCTACTTTTTCTTGCCGGATCGTTTTATCGCGCTCAAACAGGGCATGCTCCAGGCGCTCCCGGAAGTGCTTTTTTAAGGATTTGCCAAGGTCGGCCGGAACTTCTGCAAGAATGAGTTGAGCTTTTTTTGCGCCGTGAGCCGCAATGATAGGTTTTTGGAATTGGATGATCCGTTTTATCTCCGTGTGCGCAAGTTCTAGCGCCCCTACCAATTCGGCCTCGGGTATTTCCTGTGCGCCCGCCTCTATCATGTTTATTTTTGATTCGGTCCCGGAGACGATACAGTCAACCAGGGAATTTTTTCTGTCTTCAAACGTCGGGTTGACGACAAGCTTTCCGTCAATTTTTCCTACCCGAACACCCGCAACGGGACCCGCCCATGGAATGTGCGAGAGCGACAGGGCAAGAGATGCGGCCAGAAGTGAGGCGACATCGGGATCATTTTTTTCATCAATGGAAAGGACCGTTACAATGACCTGCACGTCGTTTCTGATGCGAAGGTTAAAGCGGGGGCGGATAGAGCGGTCAATGAAACGCCCGACAAGCACCGCCTCTTCCGACGGGCGGGTTTCGCGCTTGATAAAGCGCGAGCCAAGGATCTTTCCTGCCGCGTAAAACTTTTCCTCATAGTCAACCATTAACGGAAAATATGTACCGCCTTCGCGGGGTTTTTTTGCCATGACGACGGTCGCGAGCACCATCGTGTCTCCATATCTGACGAGTACCCGGCCATGGGCTTGTTCTGCCAGCGGTGTTATTTCCACCGTGAACTTGTCATGACCAATCTCAAGGGAGTATGATTCCTTTTTCATTTTTTCTTGCGAGATCCCTCACCCACAGACGAAAGACTAGCGTATACAGGTAGTCTCGATGTCTGAAGGCGAGGTTCTAAATTAAGGCCGAAAGGACCCGGGGAGCGCACAGCGCTTCATGGGTGTCTTGCGACCGTTGTAGTTAATGAACCTTTATTCCTGCGCTCTTCGGGCCTTTAACAAGTACCGCGGATCTTCTCCCAGGTCAATGAAGTCGTCGGCCGCCTCTTTGAGGCGCTGTGACGCGGAACGCCCGAACGCAATGACCTCTGCCTGTGCCCTTCCACCTTTTAGGTATTCTACCAAGGGGACGAAATCGCCGTCTCCGGTGACGAGCACGATGGCATCAACTTTTTCAGCGAGGAATATCGCGTCAATCGCCATGCCGACATCCCAGTCGGCCTTTTTGGTGCCGCCCGCGAATATTTGGAGGTCTTTTACCTTGGTCTCAACGCCCATGCTGGTGAGCGCCTCAAAAAAATTCTTTTCTTCTCCGGATTCTGTTTTAATGACGTACGCTATCGCTCGGATAAGCTGGCGGCCGGCAACGGCTGCCTTGAGGATCTCTTTAAAGTTCACACGGGCATGAAATAGATTTTTCGCCGAGTGATACATGTTTTGCACGTCCATGAAAACGGCGACGCGCTGGCTTTTGTGTTTTATAACGCTCATAGATGTGATGCTGTATTTAGAAGAAACAACTTACAACGGTATTGTTGTAAGTTGCCATGAAGACGAGAGAGAAATTTACTTTTTGAGTCCCAGCTTCTTGACAAGATTGTTGTATTTTCTGGCGTTCGTGCGGGCAAGGTAGTCCAGAAGTTTGCGCCGGCGCGCCACCATGCCCAAAAGACCGCGTCGCGAATGGTTGTCTTTCGCGTGTTTTTTGAGATGCAACGCGAGTCGCCGTATTTCTTCCGACAATATCGCTATCTGTATCTCGGCGGACCCGGAATCGGTCGCATGCGACCGATGCTTCTCAATGATTTTAGATTTCTGTTTTGTGTTTAACATCATGGCGATTATAGCAAAAAACGCTTTGCCATGCAAGGGCGGTGGGTCTTTTCATGCAAAAACCCTTACAAAACCTATGATTTACGACGGGAAGAGCCCTGATGATATTGTGCGACGTTCGTGATATACTGACGGTATGACACTCCAAGAGTTACAAAAAGAATACCTTGAGTATCTTGAAATAGAGAAGGGCCGTGCGCTGAAAACCATAGAAAATTACGACAGATACCTTCTTCGGTTTTTGACATTTTCGGGCGCGCGAAATCCCGCGGATATAACGGACGAGGTTGTCCGAAAATACCGTCTGCATCTGAACCGGGGCGCGGGAGAGGGGGGTGCCGCATTAAAAAAACAGACCCAGGCCTATCACTTAATAGCGCTTCGGAATTTTTTAAAATTTCTTTCCCGGCGCGATGTAAAAACGCTTGCCGCGGAAAAAATTGAGCTTGGAAAAATGCCCTCCCATGAAGTGAGCTTTCTTGAGGGAGACGAGCTTGAACGGCTTCTTCGGGTTTCCGGTGCGACAACACTTTCGGGACTTCGCGACAGAGCAATGCTTGAACTTTTTTTTTCCACGGGACTTCGCGTCTCGGAGCTTTGCGCCCTTAACCGCATGTCGGTCAATCTTTCGCGCGACGAGTTTTCAGTGAAGGGAAAGGGTGATAAGATACGCGTGGTGTTTCTGTCGGATGCCGCAAAGACGGCGCTGACGGAGTATCTGAAAAAGCGCGACGATGTGGACGAGGCGATGTTTGTCTCCGTGCGGGCGCAGGATAAAAAGGACCCGACGCGGCTTACCCCGCGCTCGGTACAGCGAATGATAAAAAAACACGCCATTGCGGCAGGCATTACGAAAGAAGTGACACCCCATAAGCTTCGGCACTCTTTCGCAACGGATCTTTTACGAAATGGGGCGGATCTTCGCTCGGTACAGGCCCTCTTGGGACATGCAAATATTACAACGACCCAAATTTATACTCACATCACGGACCGGAGCTTGCGAGATATACACCACAAGTTCCACGGGACTTCGCGAAAAAAATGAGAATGGTAAAAATAATTGCGTTAGGGGCAGTATTCGTCGCGGGAGAGCTAGCTATTTTTTTAGTTGTCTTTATCGGCTGGAGCGCCCTTGGTGCATCGGGTTTTGGAGCAATGAGAGAACCGGTACGAGTGCCTGCTATGCGCGATCTCTCGTGGCGGGAGGTGTCGGAGGGTCCGGCAACGCTTCCCGATGCGTTTTCACTTTTGGTTCCGTTTACCTCGCAGGCGCCTTTCGGGAATTGGGCCCAGCCCTGGCAGGATTTTTGCGAGGAGGCGATTATCGTCATGGCGGCAGCATTTGTGCGCGCCGAGACCCTGTCTCCCATTCTCCCCGCGCGCGCTCGAGACGAGATGCTTTTTCTCATGCGATATGAACTTTCCCGCTTCGGATACCACAAAGATATTGGTGCCCGAGAGATCGCCGAAACGCTTACGGATCGCTATGGGGTCGTTGCTGTAGTGAAACCCGTGAGGTCGCCGGAGGATGTAAAAAAAGAGATATTGCGGTATCGCGCGGTCATTTTGCCGCTTGCCGGTCGTGAATTGCGGAACCAGTATTTTATGTCGCCAGGGCCCGTGTATCATACAGTTCTTGTCAAAGGGTACGACGATCGCGATAATACATTCATCACGAATGAGCCGGGAACCCGATTTGGTAATGGGTTTCGGTATGACCAGAATCTTCTTTATCAAGCGCTCGCCGACTGGGATCAGTCGGCGAGCGGCATCAATCAAAACAAGCTCATGGTCGTTGTATATTAATTAGCATGGCTACTCTGCGATTTGGCGAACATTTTTCGCCCGACAGGGCAAACCGCATGGATGTGCTTCGCGACGGCGAAGGGCTTCCGGGGTACGTGAAATTCGGGCGCGAGATCCGCGCCCGTCTTGAGGCGTCCATACAAAGCGACGGGTGGCCGGAACTTTCTTCTGACCTTGTGTCGGTGGAAAATTTTTTTGATGTGGCAAAACATGCCGTGACTGAACGCTGGCATGATACCGCATGTCCATTAGTAGCAGAACACGCGCGGGAGTGGGCGGAAAAACTTCCCAAGAGCGAAAAGAACTCATTCATCTTCTGCGGGATCCCGTGGAGCTTGAAAAAAACTGGAGATCAGGCAGTTCGGCATTCTTGAGCCCATGCGCGAACACATTCCCGGTGCGTGGCGGGCGCTGGTAGCGACATCTTCCGTAGCGCATCAGAACTGGCAAAAGCCGTTTTTAGAAGGTGGCACATCATCTCACATTTTTTTGTTCCAAAAATCTTTGTAAGGCCTTTGGCCATTCTGGAAGCGGCTTATCGGTCAAAAGTGCGGTTGCTTCCTGGAAAGTGTACGCTCGTGTTTTTATGAGCTCGCCATATGACGCGACAGCTTTTTCAATGATGGCGCGGTATTCTTTGACCAGTATTTTTTCTACGAGGTCTCGATATGTGCCATTCTTTTCTTTTGTACCCCACTCACGCATGGGTCCGAGGTAATCGCACGGCCCATGTTCTCCAAAAAAAAGATCATCCAACCTATATTGTAGCGCAGAAACGCTCATCGTAGTAAGAGTGGCGGTTATTTCGTCCTTTGCAGAGTCAAGAGCGTTAGTCATTTCAGCGCGCATGTATGATTCAAACAACGCCTTTGTAATGTCGGGATCGCTCTCATCATAATATTTTAAAAATTTTAAATCAAGTTGAAGCGCGCCCCATGTTC
Source organism: Candidatus Sungbacteria bacterium RIFCSPLOWO2_02_FULL_51_17 (assembly GCA_001820785.1). GTDB lineage: Bacteria > Patescibacteriota > Minisyncoccia > Sungbacterales > GWA2-42-14 > 2-01-FULL-51-34. Next base: position 29,165 of record MHQW01000043.1, on the reverse strand, counting down.
CCTCCCGTTGAGCTTCTTGCTTAAACACGCTTCTAAAAAGTTCATTTTTTTGGTGTTCATGCTCGTGTCTTCTGGTTTCCTCGCCAGTGAGATCGTCAAATGCCCCTCTTGTTTCTTGGTCCTGATTTATGACGGTATAAAATATTGGATTTCTGCCGGCCGTATGCCACGCAAATCCTCCATACTGAAATCCTGACACCTGTGCGCCCCCCGTCTTTTCATATATTTTTTTCATACTAGCCCCGCCTACTGTAAGATCTATGGTCATCGGTCCGACCGTAATGTCTACTTGCCCGATCTCTTCAGGGTCCATTCCTAGTATTTTTTTTATGAGCTTTTTGTCATCGGGGAACCGCCGTCTCATCTGGAGCGCCCGGTATCGGTACTTATAGTAACCATCAATAAGGCGCTCGGCTGTTTTTCGCTGTTCGTTCGTAAAACCGTATTGGTCTCCAAACCGCCTTGCCAAATTCAAGAGCTCCTTTTTGGGAATGCCATTATTTGCCTCAATGCTCTTTTCAATAAACACGCGACACGCGGCCCACGCGGTCCGCTGTCGTGCCAGCAATTCTTTGAAGGTGATGAGGGCCGCTCGTTGTTCGTTTTTCGGTAGTCGCCGTATTTTTGCCAGCTCATTTTCAGGCGAAAACACCCTTTGTATTGGGGGATGACCCCTTACATATTCTTGGAATTCTGAAGAGACAGAATAATTTTTTTCGGCAGCAGCAGCTCCGGCATCAGAAGGTGGGGCAGCGGTATCGTCCGACTCTGCCATCAAGCGCGATGCGCGCATTTTTTGCGGAGCAAGCTTATCGTATTCCTTCTCAAAATTTTCCATATGTATTTGAGCGTACGCCCATCGCCGAATGTCTTTTAGGGGCTGGAAGGTGCCAGCCTCGCTACCTCTTCATGGGCAACTTAGTATTACTCGCCGAGTCCGCCCGATTGCAATAACACGAAAAGCTCATGAAACTTTTGTATGTCTTTAAATGTATCTTTTGAGTTGGCAAACCTTTCTTGGTGTTTCATAGATGTTGGTATTTATTATAAAAATGATTTTTGCGCGCCCAGCAGGATTCCTGCCTATTGGGCAGCGATCCAGTGACAATCTCCTTTCCGCCGGAGGCGGATCAGCCACTGGCTGAAAGAGGGAGCCCTCTCTTCCAGGGCCCCTATTGCAGTACTCCTCTTTTTGCACCCAGCAGGATTCGAACCTGCGACAATCTCCTTAAGAGGGAGCTGCTCTACCAACTGAGCTATGGGTGCAAAAAGAGGAGTACATAACCTGGAGAAGCCCGTCTAAAAGCAATCCCATTGCTTTAGACCCAATTGAGCCATGGGTGCGATGACGCCATACTACATGATTTTTGGCCACAAATCAACACGGGCACTTGATTTTTATCATATATGTGCTATTATAGTATCCGAGTCCATTGACAGTATTCACTAACCACCAACCTCGAAAGGAGCCGTATGGTCTGGCCGTGGCAGAAGCGGCAACCCTCGTTTTTTGAGCTTTTTGAGAGTCATGCGAACATTGTGCACGCCGCCGCCGACCTTTTAAAGCGCCTTTTAGACGCTGCGGCTTCCGGTGAGCCCGCGTCGGGGGCGCACCTCATTTCCGCGATCCCCGCGAGCATCAAGGAGAAGGAACATGAGGCAGATGTCATAACGCATGCCGTCATGCGGCGGATAAACACCGAGTTTATCACGCCCATTGACAAGGAAGATATTCGCGCGTTGACACAGGCACTGGACGACGTTGTGGACTATATCTATAAGGCGTCAAAGGCATTTGCGACGGTGTACGAGTTGCAGGTGTCAACGCCGGAGGCACAGCGGTTATCCGCGACCATTCTTGACGGCACCAAGGCCCTTGTTCAGATCTGTCGCCTGCTGAAGCATCCGCGGAAAAACGCCGATGCGATACGAGAGCTTTGCATTGAGATCCACCGTCTTGAGAACATGGGCGACGAGATCAAAGAAGAGGCGCGGCGCGGCATTTTTGGGCGTCTCGGGGCCCAGACCATAGACCTGCCGTTGTATCTTGCCTGGGCTGACATCTACAATCTTCTTGAGATCGTGACGGACAAGGCCGAGGATTGCGCGAACGTAGCCGATCAAATTCTCATGAAGCACTCATAGGAGGGGAGGGTGGAATTCTATCTCCTCGCCGGGGTGCTCATGCTGATCCTTGCCGCGGAGTTTGTAAACGGGTGGACCGATGCGCCGAACGCGATCGCAACTGTCGTATCAACGCGAACCCTTTCTCCACGCACCGCCGTCATTCTTGCAACGCTTCTGAACACCGCAGGCGCATTTTCGGGCACCGCGGTAGCATCCACCATTGGCAAGGGAATCATACGACCCGAGGCGGTTGACCTCATAACGGTGGCGGCGGCCATGATCGCCATCATCTCATGGAGCGTCTTTGCGTGGCGCTTCGGCATTCCCACGAGCGAGTCGCATGCACTTATCGCCGGCCTTTCCGGCGCCGGCCTTGCGGTGGGCCCCGGCGTCCTTCTGTGGGGCGGATGGTCTAAGGTCCTCATTGGCCTTCTTTTTTCAACGATCTTGGGAACATGCGGCGGCTATCTTATCGCAAAGATCGTCCAGATCCTGTTTTCTTCTTCCCCGGCAAGCTGGTGTCGGAAGAACTTCGGGATCATACAGATATGCTCGGCCGCTTTTATGGCGTTCAGCCATGGGTCCAACGATGGCCAGAAGTTCATGGGAGCGTTCTCCCTGGCGCTTCTTCTGGGCGGGGCCATGACCACCTTTGCGGTCCCGTTCTGGGTGGTACTGCTGTGTGCCGTTGTTATGGGACTCGGAACATCTCTTGGCGGCATGCGCATCATTCGCACGATGGGAGATCGCATGGTGAAGCTTGAGACCTATCAAGGGTTTTCCGCAGAGGCCTCTGCGGCATCCACCATCATTTTTGCCTCGTGGTTGGGGGTGCCGCTTTCAACGACGCACACGATCGGCACATCCATCATCGGTGTCGGTCTTGCCAAAAGAGTGAAGTTCGTGCGGTGGAACACCGTGTCCCACATTGTGTGGGCGTGGATCCTTACCTTCCCCGTCTGTGGCTTTGTGGCGTTTGTATCGGCGAAGGTTTTTCATCTTTTCGGACTTGCCGGCATGGGCGTGTTCGTGGCGGTGCTGTTGATTCTAATTTTCGGATGTGAAAGAGTTGTTCCATTCTTTGAGCGGCCTGCCGCCGAAGGAGCCCCCGAGTGATCGGGGTTTTTGTTTTGACCGGCGTGGATTTTTGGTATACGATAGGTAAAGTTTTCTTTTACAACAACATCATGGAACAGACGAATGGCAGGGGCGCAAAACTGCGAACGCTCATGTCCAAAGGCGTCTTTGCGCTCGGTGTTTCAAGCGCGATGGACGCGATGATCGCAAAGCTTGCCGGGCATGAGTGTTTGTATCTCGGAGGATATGCCGCCGCAGCACTTCGCGGGCGGCCCGACTACGGCATTATCGGCGGGACCGAAATGCTTCAGGCGATGATGTACGTTGCTGAAGCGACCGATCTGCCTGCGGTCGCCGACATTGATGACGGCTATGGCTCAACCCATAATGTCATTCGCACGGTTACCGATATGCTTACAAAAACCAATGTTGCGGGCATTCACATTGAGGATCAGAAATATCCCAAGCGATGCGGACACATTGCCGGCAAAGAAGTGTTGCCGATGGAGGAATTTCTCGGCAAACTTCGTGCGGCCTTGGACACGCGAGATCGCGTTGATTACAGCCGTGTTGTTATCGCGCGCACCGACGCGTTTAGCGCCGCCGGCGCTAAAAAGGACCCGCGAGTCGGCGGAGACATTGATGAGGCACTTCGCCGCGGACTTGCTTACGCAAGGGCGGGGGCTGACTCTGTGTGGTGCGAGTTTCCTACGCCGTCCAGGGAAAGCGCTAAAGCATTTGCCGAAGGGATGAAGGCATGTATGCCGACGCTCGGACTTTCGTTCAACCTGTCACCGTCGTTTTTCTGGCCCGCGGAAGAGCACCCCATGACGCTCCGAGAGCTTCAGTCGTTCGGATACACATTTGTGTTCTCAACGTATCCCTCGCTTCTTGCGAGTATGTACGCAGTATATGAGAACGCAAAAGAGTTCAGGGCGAAAGATCCGGTTGAGGCGCTGATCCTTCTTCAGTCAAAAATAAAGGGCACGCCCGTTGAAAGCGCCATGAAGGTGCTTGGCGTTGACCGATAC
>MHQW01000043.1:0-24911 GCA_001820785.1 Candidatus Sungbacteria bacterium RIFCSPLOWO2_02_FULL_51_17 | reverse complement strand
CGAGCGGGTATACAGCCCGTCTGCCGCCGAAAAACAAAGAACCTCGGATGGTTTCAAGGGAGAAGAGAAAAAGTAACATAAAAACCCCGCCCCCAAAGGGCGGGTTTTGATTTTTGCCGTGAGTGACGCGCTCCACGATATCACAAAGCGATATTTCACGCTCTGTGCCTATGTTCCGCCTTTTAAGGGCGGGGTTTTTTTATTTATGCATGATGAGCATTTGTTTCCATCCATGAAGAAATAATTCTCCCGGGCATGTGGTGTGCGGGTTTACTTCTCGGTGTCCGATGATGCGTGCTGGCAAAACGCGCGAATAGTGTTCTTTGACGATCTTTTGCATAGCATTAATCGCAGCTGGGGGCGGAGTAGATGTTTCTAGATCGTTATCAAAACAAAGCGCTACGCTTCGGCAATTCATTTCCCAGCTTCCCGCCTGCCAACCCGTCTCGCTGTCAGCAAGAAGACGCTCAGCGAAGCCGTCCATGCGGACAAGCCAATGGTAGGCATAAAAAACTTGTCTATCGGCAAGCTGGCCTGCCACGGTATCGGTCCGAAAATGTCCAGACCACACTGGTTTTCCTAGGATATTTTTTTCGGTGGAAGGGGAGTGATAGGATTTTGCATATAACCGAAGAAGGTGCATGGCGTTGAGGCGTTGCCATGTGATGCCCGGCGGGCATTTCGTGTGGTGGACAACAATGGTGTCAATCGGTTTTCGTTCGGCGTCAAAATCTTTTCCGGTTGTGCCGAGCACTACGTTTCCTGTGGCAAGGCGCTCTTCAAAAAAACCGTAAACCGCGCTTTTTAGTTCTACATATTCGGCCGCAGGCATGTGTTCCGATTTTTTTATGAGCGCTTCAAATTCGGGGTAGATGATATCATACCAGTCGGGTTGCGCCAGGGCCCTTGTCCACGCTGATGCATTAAAAAATGGTTGTGCCACGGTGTGCTATGGATGCTTACTCGCCAGAGAGTTCCGACAGAACAGCAGGTAGATCGGTAATATTTTTAATTATGAACTTCACGTTGAGTTTTTCAGCATCACTTTTGGTGAGGTGTCCCGTTAATACCACGACCGGGGTTACATGAGCGCGCTGGGCCATTATAACATCTGTCTTGGCATCTCCGACGAATAGTGCCTGTTCCGGTTGAACGGCATGCGCTTTTAATATTTCTTCCACCATGTGCGGGTGGGGTTTATGTTTGTCCGTATCCGCAATGTCATACGTTGAAATGATCTGCGAGAAAACGTTCGGAATGATAAACTTTGGCATTACGACGTTTTTCAGAAGTTTTGGGTTCATTCCCGTTGCTACGCAAAGAGCGTATGTAGTATGAAGTTTTTGTAGGAGAGCGGTCGTTCCTTCGGCTACGCGTAATTCATTTACGAACGTATCCCCAAATAATTTTTTCTCATATATAGTACATGCCGAATCAAGGAGTTCCGGCGTCTCTTTCAGCAGTTCGCGCAATTCTTCACGATGCGGCATGCTCCACTTTGCAAGAATTCTTTTGTGTTCTTCTTCGGGTCCTAGCCGCACGCCCAATTCAACCAGCGTGTCGTGGTAACATTTGAAATAGCCGTCTGTAGAGCCGAGAGTGATCACGTCGTCCCAGTCAAAGATGATGAGCTTGAGCATAAAAAATTGTTTAGTGCAGTATTCTTGAATTAGCTCGAACGCATTTTTCCGAAAAAATCCCCCCGCGAAATTACGAAATTGCGGCTCCGCCGCACCGCTAACAATTTCAAGTTTTTCTTTGGCGGCATTCAATCCAAGAATTCGCAAAGCGAATACAACTGTATTATATGAAAAATTTTAAGATAAATCAAAAAGAAAAGAGCTTCTCGCGTGGTTGTCTGCGAGAAGCTCTCGATGTTGTGGTGCTGAATGAAAGTCGTCGCTTAGCCCTGCGCTTCGACCTGCTTGTAGGTCTTGGCGAAAGCGTCCGCGTCGATGAGATACGGCTCCCCGTCGCACTTGCCGCTTGCGTCGCAGGTGTCGGCGATGAGGCACCGCTCGTCTCCGGTCTGGGGCGAACCCCACGAAGCCATGATCTCGATCGGTTTGCCGAAGGGATTCGGAATCGCGCGACAGTAGCCCTTCGCCGCGTACACGCCGTCCTCGTCGGTGGCTTCGTAGCGGCCGAGAAACTTCTTCTCGGAGATAATGTACTGCTCTCCGCCGGGGTTGGTCATGATCCAGTCTTCCTCACCAGCCTTGTTCACCGTCTCCTTCGCACCGCCCTCGAGCGTGGTCGTGATTTCCTCGCCGACAGTAGCCGGACGAGCTTCCACACGACCCTGCTTCTTGTAAACAGAAGCTTCGGCGAGCGCGCTCATGATATCCGGCGACTTCCGGTCAATCTGCTGAAACTGACTCTCTTTCGTTTCCATTCTTGGTTCTCCTTCTTTCATATGATTTGTGGTTTGGTACGAACCGCTTGCTATCCTAACATATATCGGAACGCAAGCCAAGTCCGCAGTTATTTTTATAATTATCTTGTATCTAAAAGGATTAAAAAAATTTCTTCCCCCAAAATTAAAATATGGTTCGAGCCGATGTTTTTAACGGGTTCTTTTGCGGTTTTGAGCGGTGTGGTTAACAAATCTATTATATCATAATTTCCTACGTGGTGCCGCCGGTCGGAGTCGAACCGACACGGGATTTCTCCCACCTGATCTTAAGTCAGGCGCGTATACCAGTTTCGCCACAGCGGCATTTTTTATTAGCAGGAGGTATACCTGCCCGCCCTGCCTACCGGCGGGCAGGTATACCAATTTCGCTACCCCGGCGCCTTGTGTTCCTTTAATGAGGCGTAGGCGGGATTTGCACCCGCGAATGGGAGTTTTGCAGACTCCTGTGTTAGCTACTTCACCACTACGCCGATGCGTTACTCTACACCGGTTACGGTCTCAATAGCAATGTTTCGCCGCTTGTTTTAGGCGGGACACCACGCTTTCAAGCGAGCCCTTCGTTTGGAAGCCCGAGGCAAGCGCATGTCCGCCTCCCTCAAAGTGTTTCGCGATCTGTGAGACATCAACGCCGGTGTGGCGCTCGGATCGCAAACTTCCCCGAATATATCCGGGCGCTTCCGCATCTTCCGATAAGAACGCGCCGAAACGCACATCCGGCATTCTGCTGATGATGCTTGAGAGCTCCGAAAGATGTTTTCTCGATACGCCATGGCGGATGGTGTCGGCCGCGGTCACATACGAGAATGCCGCTCCGGTTTCAGGATCCACCGTGATGCGCATGAGCGATTCGCCCCAGCCGCGAAGTGCTGTAAAACTTCTTCCAATAAACAAGCGATCGGCGACCGCGGCGATAGACACTCCTGCAAGCGTAAGCTGGGACGCGGCGCGATATGTTGCCGGCGTCACATTTGAATGCTGGAATCCTCCAGTGTCCGTAAGAACGCCCGCGAGGAGACAGGTGGCGATGCGGCCTCCGACCGGAAGATTGTTAACCGCAAAGAAATTATATAACAGTTCTGCGGTGGAGGATGCGGCAGGATCAAGAATAACAATATTTCCGAATTGCCTTCCTTGCGGATGGTGGTCAAAAGAAATTATTTTCAGGAGCGGCTGTGTTTTCATCCATGCGTCAAGACCGAGGCGGCGGAAATCCCCGTAATCAAACCCGACCAGAAGGTCAAAGTGTCCTTCGGGAATGATGCTCCCGATGTTTGCCGCGCCGGGCAGAAATTGCAGGTTGTGGGGGAGCGGGTCTTTGGAGTAAAGCGTTATGCGCATGTTCTGGTCCTGCGCCCAGAGGCCGAGAGCAAGCATGCTGGAAATACCGTCGCCATCGGGGCTTTCGTGCGTTGCAAGGAGTACGTTTTTTGAGTTTTTTATGAGGGCATACGCCTCACGGTAGCGGTCAGCTTTCATGGTGTTCCTGTGCTAGCATTACACATGCGACGACCTGTCCGGTTCGCCGAGGAGTTTTTCAACCGTCTCGCGCCGTTTTTCCTCTTCGTCAAAAAGAAAGCGGATCTTTGGTATCGGGCGGATGCGGAGACGGCGATTAAGAACTTTTTGGATGAATGGGATCCGGCCGTTCAGCATGTTCAGGACTTCTTCTGACGAGGCGCTTCCCAAGATAGAGAAGAATGCTTTTGCATGGTACTTGTCGTCAGATGTTTCTATGCGCGTGATGGTGACGAGGGTTCCCTCCGGAAATTCCAGCTCGCGGTCAATGACGCGGGCAAGTTCTTCGTGGATTGTTTGGTTCAAACTCTCAATGCGTTTCATAGGGGGGGGTCGCGCCGAGTGGTGCGGCGCGCGATGTATAATATGCACATCTGGTTTGTTGTGCATTCCTCGCGGTACTCACAGTTTTTTTCGTATCTCATCCTCAACGAACACTACTAGTGTGTCTCCCGCGGTGATGGGAGCGGGACAGTCGGTCATTAATCCGAATTCGGCTCCCGGCATCACCTCGTCCGCCTCGTGCTTCTGCTGTTGAAGTCCGGTTATTTTTCCTGTTCCGATGATCTCTTTGTTTCGCATTACATCAATCTTCCCCCCGCGCTTCAGGCGCCCGGATTCTACCTTGCCGCCGACAACTTGGCGCGAGCTCATGGAGGATTTGAATATTGCAAGGATCTTTGCGCGGCCTATTTCCGTTTTTCGCACCTCCGGGGGGATGAGAAGCGACATGTGTTCTTTTACCGCCTGGAGGATCTCGTAGATGACATCTTTTGAAATGATGATAACGCCGGTATTTTCGGCAAGCTGTTTGATAACGGGCGGCGTTGCGACGCGGAAGGCGAAAATGGCGCTGTGTGTTGCTGACGCGGCAAGCTTTACGTCCGATTCATTCACATCTCCCACCTCGTTTTTCAGAAGCGTATTTCCCACCTCGGGAAATTGGAGGGATACCACGATTTCCTCAAGCGCTTCGCGCGAGCCGGATACGTCGGTTTTGAGGATGATAGCAAGAAGCGGCCTTCCGTCTGTTGCGGGCTCTTCGGGCGAGGCCTTCTTTGTGTCTTCCAGCTTCTCCTGTGATTCCCGATGTTCGGCGGCCGCTTCTTTCGTTGCAAACGCGCGAAACTCCTGCCCGATGACGGGCACAGAGGTAAGCCCAGAAAGAACGATCGGCATTGAGGCGGTCGCCCGCGTCAGGGCCTCACCTCGGAAATTCTCAAATATTTTCATCGTTTCAACAGTGCCGCCGATAAGAAGCACATCTTTTTTCTCAAAAGTTCCTTCCCGTAGGAGGAGCGTTGCGGTAGCGCCGCGCTTGTGATCCATGTGTGATTCAATAACGACCCCCAATGGCACGTTCCCGTCGGTCTTGCCTATTTCCTCAACCTCCGCAACAAGCAAGATCGTCTCAATAAGGTCGTCTATGTGGTCTCCCGTTTTTGCCGACACCTCAACAATGGGCACTGCGCCCCCCCATCCTTCAACGAGCACCTCTTGCTCCGCAAGTTCTGCGCGTACCCGCTGGGGGTCCGCTTCCGGTTTATCTATTTTATTTAAAGCGACCACGAACGGGATTCTCGCGTTCTTTATGATGGTTATCGCCTCTTTTGTCTGCGGCTTGACTCCCTCATCGGACGCCACTACGAGAATTGCGATATCGGCGACCCGGGCTCCGCGCGAGCGCATTGCCGAAAATGCTTCGTGCCCCGGTGTGTCTATGAACGTGATCTTTTTTCCGTTGTGTTCTATTTCATATGCTCCGATGTGCTGGGTGATGCCGCCGGATTCTCCCTCCGCTACTTTTGTTTTTCTGATGTAATCAAGTATTTTTGTTTTCCCATGATCAACATGCCCCATGACCACAACGACGGGGGGCCGCAGTATTTTCGGTTGTTCTTTTGTCTTTGCCATAGGGATGCCCGCACACTTCCAAATTCTAAACAATTTTTGGTGCCGGAATAATAGTAGAGGTTGGGCGCTATGATTCTTGTATCGCTTCTTCAAGTACCTCTTTTTCTTCATTAAAAAGCGCCTGTCCGGCCCTTCCCTCCTCTATTTTTTTTGCGTATACGCGAACGCCCTCTCGCAGGTACAAGCTTGATATGACGACGCCGGTGTTATGATGATCCAGAAGTGCTACCGAAAAACTCTGATCGCTCCCCGTGTCTTGGAACGGGTTGTAGCGCTTAAAACCGATCTTCTGGATGCTTGCGCGCGATGTCTTGTTGAAAAATGCGGTCTGGGGCTCAAGTATGTGAAGCTCGGTTTCTATTTTTCCCAAGCGCAGAAGCACATCTTTCGTAAACCCATCCTGAATGTTCGCCCGGTTCTTTCCAAATACGCGATTCCATTTTCTTCTGGTGTCTAGCGCAAGCCATAGGGTGACGGCAAGAATCGCCAGCAATCCGCCGAACGCAATAAGCGTACTGTTTTCTATCTGGATATTTTGAAACATGGTTGTGGGTGTCATGTGTGTATGTGCCCGCCAGTTGAGGCGCGCCCAGTGGTGGAGTAGGGCGGACCCGTTGCCGAGCACAGAGGCATCCCGCCCAAAACGGAGACGGGAGGATTCGAACCTCCGATGCCCTTTCGGGCATACCGCATTTCGAGTGCGGCCCATTCAACCGCTCTGGCACGTCTCCGTTCTAAGAGGGATCACTGTTTTTTGTAGAACGGCCCTTTTGCTACGTTTGGCGCAATACAATATGAGGAAATTGTGATATTTTACCGTGTTCCCGCCAAACACTACATTATTATATAAATCTAGCATCTTTGGCAACTATTGTCAGTACGCCCCGACTCATCATGGATTTCTTGCCGTATCGCTTGTCCAAGGACATTTGCTATACTGAAGGAGAGGAGAGGAAAATCATGCTAAAATCAGCATTTTTTACTGCCTCACAGGCGCAAAAGAGCGGCTGTAGTTCGTAAAAAGCCGGCATCTTGGACGATCATGGGTCCTCTCACTCGGGAAAGAGAGGATTTTTGTTTAAAAGTGGGTGGTTAATCAGTGGACATGCTGTGAATTGCCGAGCGGAGCACTCACAAAACCCGTTCTTTTTTAACGAAATGTAGCGGTTTGCCTTAGGCCCAGCTTCTTTCCACAAGCAAGCGCATTATTCTACTGCGTGGGATTTGTGAGAAGAGGGAGGGCATATGACATACCGAATATCCGTTGAACCGGAAGGCATCAATTCGGCAGAGGGCGGCACAGAAGCCGAACGTGTGTCCGCGGACGCCGGTTCATTGACGGGAACAATTGCAGTGTTCCGGGAAGAGGATGCCCCGGAGCGCCTGTTGGTTGTAAAACGCTCTCGGGGCGGCGTTCTTCGGGCGTGTCTTCTTCTGGGCAAAAAATTTCTGCACGCGCATGCGTTCACGATCCTCTATATCAGCATGACGGCTGTCGCATACGGATATCTTTTCATTGTTGTCGGTGTGTTCTTTTTGCAAAAGGAACTTCCCCGCATGTTTCCGGAGATCATTGAATCATTCTCCGATCCGTATCTCGGTGTTCTCGGTATTTTCGTTCTTGTGCAGGAGATGCGGAGGCGCCAGAAGGAGGAGCCGCGTCGCCTTGTTCATGAGTCGTTCATTGTCATCTGGATAGCGTTTCTTGCCATATCATCGGTGCTTACCGTACTTTCAGAAAGTTATCATTTCAACGCGATCTACCGGCTTATCATCACGAACTCGCTTGCCGCGACCATTATCCGGGTTGGGGCGTGGTTGCACTTCTGACAACGGGGCCGCCGATGTGCGGTTTTTATTATTGATTTTTATTCGGGCTTTGCTACGATGGTGAAGTTGTATTCTGACACATCCACTCATTCTATTTGCGTTTCTGGGCCCATAGTAAAACGGTAGTGCGTCCCGACGGTTATCGGGAATGATGTGGTAGCAAAAAATTGAGGGCCTATAGTAAAACGGCATTACGCTTCCATGGCATGGAAGAGGCCGGGGTCCGACTCCCCGTAGGTCCATTACTAAAGAAACACCACTCGTTATTGGGTGGTATTTCTTTAGTAATGGGATATTCTAAACTTTGCGCGAAAGCATTTTAAGCAAAGCACCTATACACAAAACACCCGGCGCGGGTGTTTTGTGGTTGCTTCGGAACAATGGTGCGGAGCGGTTATTGGCACAAGACGGTCGGATCTGATAGCTTTTTATTCAGTATCTCTATCACCATGTCGGACATGCCCATCCACTCATCTCGTAAAGATGGGTGTAATGGCGGGTTAGACCGGGTGGAATAGTTTTTTGTGAGACCCTGAAACGCACGAAACTCAGATAATCCGGCGATAACCCAACGTCTTGCAGAAGCAGTATTTCCGGCCGCGCACTTAATGGAGATGTTTTCTCCGCGCGCGACATAGAACGCTTTTGGTTTTCCCGGAATGCGCTGACCATCGCCACGCTTGATGTTTCTCTCCTCCGCAAGGTCAAGACCGTCGTTGGGGTTAAGACCAAGCTCTTCTTCCTTGCAGATGGTGCTCCAGAGGGATCCTGCGATACACAAAGCATTATTCGTAGAAAAGTATCCCGCCTCGGATCGCGATGTTATGCATGAAAAGGTGCTTGGGTCGGGTGCCGGGTTATTTCCGTAGCATTGCCGTACGGCCGGCAAGCTTCCGGCATCGGCCTTCAAGTTGTAGACCAAAAACGCGGAGGCCGCTATCATTATAACCACTAACACCCCGAGGTGCACATGCGATATCTTTTTAATAGGGTTCATGCTGGTGCTTTTAGATTTGTATATTTACCGCACACATCATATCACGATTGGGGAACGACGTCGGCAAGGTTTATCCACAAGGGCTTTTACCAAGCGGGTATGTGTGCTATAAAAATTTTTTGAACGTGAACGATATGCCCCAGCGATCTTTTCCCCATCGTATGAATTTCTGGATATCATCACTGGTGGCGCCTTCTCCTTCGCAGAATTTTTTCTGCCACTGGTCCAATTCTTTGCCAAGTGAGGACATGAACCGCATTTCTTCCTCCATTGCGGCGGGCGATTCCCGCTGGTCCTGTAGGACCAATAGCTGTTGTATCCTGGGGTGATTCGGGTCCACGTCGTATGTCCACATGCCTGCCGGTTCCAGAAGAAATTCTTTGACGATGCGATCCGGCCGTTTTGCTTTTAATGTGATCTTTTGAACAAGGGCCGCAATAATATCCGTTGCGGAAACAATGAGAGGAACTTCACTTTTCTTTTGTTTTTCTATGTGCTGAATAGTTGTTTCCGGAAGAATTTTTTCTGACCGATAAAATGCCGCGGTATGTGTGTGCGCAATGGCCACGGATGAAACGTTCGCATCCGCATATAGCGGCGCAAGGTTTATCGTGCGGAGCTCGTTTTTGGTGCTGGCAAGCCGGATATTCATAGAGCCGGAAAAATCCCCTTTTTGTATGTGCGCCCAGACCTCCTCCTCATTTTTGTCGTATACGTCCCCTTGCAGGCGGGTGAGCATATCGTCAAGGGTTTCTCTGATAACCTCTTGCGTGCCCAACAGTTTTTCAAGCTGGGCGCGAATAGGTGCGGGTATGGCCAGTTCGGCAAGAAACATCGCTCCGGTCATGGCGCTTCCCTGTAAAAATTCTCTTCGTGACAATTTCATTGCATAGGATAAAACTTTTATGCGAACGACTGCCCATCGCACCTCCAGCATATACCCAAGTGTTTGATATTGCGAGGGCGCAGTGCAGTTCTCACCCCGCTACTTGCGCTCCGATTCTTTCGGCGTTATCGTAGTAGTAGTTCCTTACGGTTCACAGAGCACATGAACAGCGACAGAACTCACCAAGACGTTTTACAGCATATCAAGGATCATCCGGAAGAACATCGGCATGCCTATCCGGTGCTCGTGGCGTGTTGTATGATAGGCGGCGCGATTGATCTTTCGCTTATGGAGGCACACGGGCGCTATGTGCCTCTTGGCACGAACGGCGGTACGCGTTGTGATGTCCTCTCTGGACCATGTGCGTGTGGCGCGTGGCACTAGCGCTCAAAAGAAAAACCGCTCCGGTCGGTTATCGGGGCGGTTTATATATGTTATCGCGGCGGAGTGTTCGCCGACGGCTTATTGGAATCCTCTAATTTTTTTGCGACCAGTTGCGAAAGAAACGGGCTTAATACCTGATTGATCCGCTCAAGCATTTCTTTCCGGCGGAGAGTTTCACGCTCAAGCTCCGCCCCCGCTCTTTCGGCGAATTCATCAAGGAATTGTCCGAACACCAAAAGCGTTTGTAAACAGCTTTGGATGCCACTACCTCGCGAAGCCGCTCGCTGGTTATCGCCATTTTGCTGGACCCAGCGGACGAAGAGGACGCCCCCGGTATCTATGCCGAGCACCATCTCGCGGTCCACGAGGCGTGTAAGGGTTGCCTTTGCAAGTGGAAAGGAGCCGGCGGGACGGGCCTCATTTGTGTTACTGAAAGCGAATAGATAGAGATCTTTTTTGCCGAGAGCAACTTCCAGGCGTAGGTTTTCGGGCCAGTCGGGAACCGCAAATTCTGAAATGGAGAGCGGTCCGCATGTCTTTCGGAATTCGTCTAGAAGAGCGAGGAATTTGTCCAGTCCTGTGTGTTCTGTATCAGCCACGGGCGGTCTCCATGCGAATTGAAATTCCCCAGGGCATCGTCCGTTTGGCGTTTAACACCCAGAGTACGGGGTAGGGCGGTGCTGTTTCATAGTTGCTTCCATCGCCATCGGTAAGATAGATGAGGGCCGCTATCGGAAGGTGTTCCCGCATAACTGTATCAAAGACCGGGCGAAAGTCAGTTCCACCGCCTGCCTTCGGGAGCCGTTGCGGCCACTCGTCAAACTGTGAAAGCTCCATGCGATCGTGTATGTGCGCATCGCAGAAAAATATGTGCAGATGAAAATTCTCAAATTCTTCCGCGATGGCCCGTAGTTCCGCAATAAACTCTTTGAACTGCGCGGGCGATACCGATCCCGAAGTATCAAGAGCGATCGCTATTTCCAGGTCTTCGCCGGTGACCGACGGAAGATAGATTTCCTGTGAAATATAGCGCTTGGAGGGAGGAATGAGGCGGAAGTCGTTTCGGGCCATGACGGTAATGAACTCGCGAAGGAGCGTTTTCCAATCAAGTTGAGGAGCAAGCTCACTTTCTATAAGATCTCGGATGGAGCTCGGAAGATCGCCCCGCATGGATGCGGCGGCGGTTGCTTGCAAAAGCCGGTCCTTCCATTCTCTCTCAAGTTTTTGCGCCTCTGATTCCGCGGGCGCATCCGATCCTTCAGTGGAGTCCTTCTCACCCTCGGCGTTCTGTGCGTCCGTTCCTTCACTGTCTGAATCCGGGTTATCCCATTTTTCATGAGAATCCAGCAGTCCCCGGCCGGAACGCTTTTTATCACGGTCCTGGTCGTTACTGCCGGTGGGCTTTGTGCCTGCTTTGCCGGAATTTTGGTCATTTCCCGAAGAGTTTTGATTTTGATCTTGTTCCTGCTCTTTTGCGGGGAGCAACGCATACACCTCCTCAACGCTCATGCGTTCAAATCGGTGGTCGCAGTATGCGTACAGCGGTATCGTGAACCCTTCTTTTTTCAGCATGAGGTTCGTGACGTGATCCGTCGCAATGTCCCAGCGCTTCTCGTCGCGAGCGCCGCGCCGCCAGAGATGCCCAAAGGCGCAGTGGAGCGTTTGATGCGCTATATATGACTCAAGAAGGGCGGGGTCTACGTGTTCCAGCCATGCCGGGTCGTAAAAAAGGTGCCGCCCGTCGGTTCCTGAGTGCGTCATGGCCGGATCCGCTTTCGGTTTGAGCGAGAGCGCAAGAAACCCAAAGAACGGCAGGCGCAACATGATCTTAATGCGGGCACGCGTGATCTTTTCGTTCGGATCTTCTGGCATGGCGCGCGCCTAGGTAAGGATCTGGTTGGCGTATTTCCGCGACCACGCGGGGAAAAGCGGCGCTTGGCGCAGGGCCTCGGGATTTTTCGCTATAAGGAGTTTTGCAAGAAGTACTGCGGCTTCCGCGGGGAGTCGGTTTGAGTATTTCAGAAGAGTATTGAAGTGCCGGGGTTCCGCGCGAACGCTCAATGCAGTTACCACCGCACAGGCGATATCGGGGCGAGCGGGGACTACCTCGCTTCGTCCCTCAAGAATGTCGTCAATGTACGGCAATTCATTTTTCAGCATGATGTAGGCGCGAAGTTCTGCCGCCGCACCAGCCCCGACCGCTCCTCGTATCGCTTCTTCAGCGATGTCTTTTTCGCTCGGGTAGAGCGAACTTTTCATGATGCGCGAAACGAAGTGCCAGCTTCGCGGCGTGGGGAAGGCGTATTCATCGCGCTTCGGATCAAATTTGAAAAGAAGATCAGGGCGGAAACTGATAAACTCTATCACTTCCGGCGCCAGATCGTTTTTCATCGCCCACTCGCGCCAGTCGTCAACATTGATCTCAAAATCAATATGGACGAACCGGTTGCGAAGCGGGGCCGCCATCCGGTACACGTGCGCGGCATGATCCGAGCGGTTGCCCGCAGTTATGATCATCCACCCGGCCGGAAGCCGGTATTGCTCAACGCGTTTGTTGAGGATCAGCTGGTAGGCGGATGCCTGCACAAGCGGAGGGGCGAGGTTCAGCTCGTCAAGGAATAGGATGCCGCGTCCGTCTTTCGGAAGTTCTTCGGGCGGGAACCACTTTGTTCGTTCGTCCCGGGGAACGGGTATGCCTTTGATGTCCGACGGGTCGCGTGTTGCAAGGCGCATATCAATGAAATTGATGCCCTCTTCAGCGGCTACTTGCTTGATAATGTCTGATTTTCCGATGCCCGGGGGTCCCCAGATGAAGATGGTGGGGGCTTCCGGCAGGCGCAAAAACGATTTCAGGAGAATGGGAATCTTCTTTGGGCGCATGGCCGACTCTGTCGTTTTTAATGAGCGTATCTCCGAGTATAGTACGTTCGGAATTCCTGTAAAGTTGCTTTTTTCTGTGAGTATTGGATGGCAGGAGGCCGTGGTGAATGGGTTTTGGGGCGTCTTTCCTTTGCAAACCGTTGTCCATCCCCCTACTCATCTTTTTCAGATGCGTAAAGGGACTTTCGCGGGTGTGCGCTGGGAAGGCAAACCATATTGTCATTCGTTAAAAATACGGAAGACGAATACTATGCGGGGCGCTCTGCGCCCTGCGGTGTTACTTCTTGGTTGCGGGTGCTGCCCGCCATAATGCCGGGCCATTCGGTTGCGGGGCATGCGCGCAAGTATTCGCGCTTGGCAAGAAAGTCCTTGACTTTTTTGATGGTCACCGGGTTTCCGACCTCATCGGGTGTCAGTGGCATGTCCACGAGCCGCTCAAGTTCCGCCCCCGTTGTTTCGCGAAGAGCCAGAAGTATATCTTCGGCGCGCGTGAGCCGGACTGGCTCCGGTACCGGCACGGGAGCCGGCGAGACATGCTTTCGTGCCGCGCGGAGCGCAAGCCAGACAAAGGCGACAGCGGATAACGCTAGAAGAAGAAGGACCATCATGATGCCGAGCGCCGGACGGTACCACGCCTCAATTCGTTTCTGAACAGCTATGGTCTTTTCTTCGGCGGCCGTACTGCGGGCCTCTGCTTTTAAGCGTTCATTCTGTGTCATCACGATGAGATCGGATGGGGCGAGGGCGCTTTCGGGTTTTTTTGCGAGGGTGTAGAGCGGAACGGAGATGACTTCACCGCGGTAGAGGAGGTTCGGATTTTTTCGTTTTGCGAGGCGCGGATTCATGCCGGGCGAGCGAAGGGAGTCAATGGAAATATTGAAACGCAAGGAAAGCTTATACAGAGTGTCACCCCGTTGTACCGTGTATGCGTACGTCTTCATGACCAGAACATCCCGTTCATCTTTCGTGATAATGGGCGCCGGCTCAATGGGAGCGGGCGCGCCGGTATTCACCGGGTGCCTCATCCTTGGTTGGGCGTTTTCACCTGCGGTACGACTCTGGTGTTCTGCGGGAGCGGCTACGGCGTACGCGGAGAGTGTTGCGGATGCAAGCACGATAGCAATGAGTACCGAGAACATTTTTTGCATGTTCTTCCTTTGCGGGGGCAATTGGCATATGTAAAGGAACGGGGTTATTGTATTCTTGTGCGCCGCTGGTGTCAATTCCAATTCGGGAACGATGCTGGTTATGAATAGCAGGGTGCTACGGATAGATTCTTCTCGGGAATGCATTATAATGAATATGCCATGTTTCAGCGATACAAGACGCTTCTTGACCCCAAAAAACGGTATTTGCAGATAGCGCTCAATAGCACGCTTCACGAGGCGGAGCGTATTATTCAGATACTTCCAAAAAGCGACCGAATCATTATAGAAGCCGGAACGCCTTTTATAAAGCAATACGGCGAGAAGGGCATTCGGGCGCTGTTTTCGCTATACGAAATGCATTTGGACGGCACCGATGTTCATCCGTATGTCGTGGCTGATCTTAAAACAATGGATCGCGCCGAAACCGAGGTCAACATGGCGGTTCGCGGCGGGGCGAGTGCTGCCATAGCGCTCGGTTCCGCGCCGATTGAAACGCTCAACTCTTTTGTAGAAACCTGCCGTCTTTCCGGTATTGATCCGATGATAGACATGATGAACGTGGATTTTCCGCTTTCGGTGATCCGCGCTCTCAAAACGCCTCCCGCAGTCGTCATACTTCATCGCGGTGTTGACGAAGAAAAATTCAATCGCGAAAAACAGATCCCTCTTCACGAGATACGCCGGGTGAAGGGGAATTACGACATTCTTATCGCTATCGCCGGCGGGGACACCACCCGCGAAGTTCAGCGCTCGGTATTTAATGACGCCGACATCGTCGTGGTGTGGAAGGCGGTCTATCAGAGTACCGCCGAGACCGCCGCCATTGTTGAGGGATTTCTCAAAGAGATAAAATAATCATGCCCCACAGAGTGGGGCATGATTATATATCCGTGTTTGCAATCAGTACGGGCCCGTTCGCCCGCTTGGGGTAAGCAGGGTGATAAGAAGGATGCCGAGGGTCGCGATGACTGCGACAAATAGTATCGCCACAACGCCAAGCCAGGCGAATATTTTTAACGTTTTTCGGATCTTGCGCTCTTCTTCGGGTGTCGGCGAACCTTTCATTTCTTTCAGTGACTGGTACAAGAGGAATGAGAAGATATATAGGATGGGGATCACGATGAAATAGGTGGGGGTTGATATAAGAATACTGGATGTGATGGACAGGGGCGCAGGAAGAGAAGACCCTCCTCCGAGGGCGGGGTTTTGTAGCACGATCCTTAACCCTGCGGGGTCGCCCGCAGGAGCAAGTGTATGGTCGGTGAAGGTGCTACCCACAAAACCGACCAGCACAAAGAAGAGCACGAGCGGTACATAGACAACAAGAGCCAGAACAAGAAATCGCCACAACACATTCCACGTGTGTCCGCGAACGAGGTGCCAGCTGTATGCGTGCGCAGAGAGTCCGCGCCGCCCCTCAACCACAAATGCAAATAATGAGAGCGATGTTCTGACTCCCACCAGTATTCCCGGAACAGCCAAAAGAAGGCCGCCTCCAAATGTCATCGCTATCACAAGAATAAATAGCCATACAAAGGGGAAAAAGAGTTTTCCTGCGCGCTTGTACACTCCCCATATGCCCTGCGGCAGTGCCATGCCCTCGCTTACGGCCGTAAATAGGCAGATGCTGTAGAAGATTGAGACAACAACTACGACGAGTTGAAACAATCCAAAAAATGCCGGGGATCGCACACCGACGAGTTGTGGCATGCTGAAAAGCACTGATGCTATAAGCGGGACGAGTCCGATCTGCACAAAAGCCGATGCATGTTCGCGCCAGACGCGGAAAGAGGTCTTGACAAGGATGCCGAACGGCAATAATTGCTTTTGCTCATACGGGGTGATTGGGGGCAGGGGAGCCGAGATTGCGGGTGATGGTTGTGTTTCCATACTACTATGCTCGTGTAGCTATTTTTTATCTTTAAAAAATTGTGAGAGCGATTTAATGCCTTCAAAAAATTCCACGGGAAGCGCGAAGATGACCGTTTTGGAAGGATCGGGATTTATTTTCTCAATGGTTTGAAGCGTCCGCATGGCAATACCGCCCGGGGATTGTGCCAGGCGTTCTGCGGCTTGCGCAAGTTTTTCCGCGGCGGAGAATTCTCCTTCCGAGCGGATAATAACGGCCCGCCGTTCGCGTTCGGATTCGGCCTGCTTTGCCATGACGCGCTTCATGTCCGCGGGAAGTTCAATGTCCTGTATCTTGATGTCGGTCACGTTCATGCCCCAGGCCTTGGTCGCCTCATCTACGATCTTTTTTATCTCTTGCGCCGTTTTTTCGCGCTCCGAAAGAAGCGAATCAAGCTCAATGCCGCCGATCACATCGCGAAGGGCCGCTTGGGCGTATTGAGAGACCGCGACGGTGAAATTTTTAATATTTAAAATTGCATGTTCGGCGTTTTCCACGTTAAAATACACGACCGCGTTGATCCCCACCGGAACGTTATCGCGCGTGATGACCTCCTGCTGGGGGATGTCTATCGTTGTGATGCGAAGGTCAACCTTTATCATCCGCTGGATCCACGGGCATATCCAAGTAAGGCCGGGAACGCGAGTGCTGGTGTATTTTCCGAGGGTTAGCACGACGCCTCGCTCATATTGGTCAATAACACGCAGGCCCGAAATAACGAGGACCACGGCTCCTGCCGCCGCCCACAAAAGAAGAATGCTCATGGTATGTATAGATTTATGTGGCTGATTGTGCGCCTTTGGCGCACTTTTAGTATACCACGCGGCGCCGGAAAGATATTCACAAAAGAACTGAATGTCGTAGCACGAAAATGTTGCGGGCAGGCGCAGACGGGCGCGTTTGTGCGTAGGGAAGGTGCGCGCGCCCACGCAAAGACAATGGTCTATGCGCACAACTTGTGTGCGATGGTGCGCTAGGCCTCTTCCTTCTCGTCTTCTTGGGCTGTCATTGCAGACAAGGGCGAGCGTTTTGGAAATAAAATTTTTCCAGCTTCAGCTCGTGTTTTGATCACGAGTGCACGCACTTCTTTGACAAATTCTGCTCCCTTGCTGCCGCCTGCAAGTTCTGCCTCACCCAGTAATTTTGCAAATGGCACAAAATCAGATTTCCACAACGCATCATGGGGCATCGGAGCCGACCACGGCGCCTTCGGGTCTTTAAGGCCGTGCGCAAAAAAGAGCGCCGACATTTTTTCAGAAAAAGCTTTCCACACGCCGGCGAGCCGCCTTTCGGTCCCGTCAAGCGATATCTCTTCGGTATGCTTGGCAGAAAGCCGTTCCAGGACTCCCTGCTTTTGGTATGCGCGAAGCGCCGCTCCCAGGCAAAATGCGCTTCTAAGCGTCCTTTCAAGGCCTGATATTGTTTGAAACTGGAATGTGCGGATCTCTGCCGCCTGCGTAGTGCCGAATTCAAGGCGATAGTTGTCTGCAATGCTCCGATCTTTGACGCCCCCCAACCCCTTGCATGTCCAGGTTTCCCGTTTTGCGTAATATGTTCGTAGGAGCCGCCGTTCTCGCGTGCTCCACCCCGTTCCTTCAAGGGCGCGCGCAAGAAGATATGTCTGACCCCCATCTGTTCCCCGCACGGAAACACCGCCTATGGTAATGTGTAGTGGGTATCGCTGATATGTTTGGTTGATAAGGCCAAGGTCAAGGAGTGTTTGCACCTCGCGAGAGAGGGTTGCGTAGTATTTCGCGGGTTTATGAGAAAATTCCCAGAACTTGTCACGACCGCCAGGAATACCGAACGCCTCTGTTTCTTCATAGGGCACGCGGAGCGCGACTACTTTGCGGTTGTACTCATGCGCCCTTTCAAGGTAATTGCGCATCTCTTCTGCGCTTGACTCCGCTTCTTGTTGGCGTGACAACGCTTTAAAACGATCTTCGGGTGGAATGACCGCCTCATCCCGAACCTCTATCTCAATGCCAAGAGTTGGCGTGTATTGCGACGGGTGCGCCTCGCGGTATTCCAGAAAATGCCGCGCAAGGAGCTTTGTATCTTTTTCCGCCTCTTCTTCTCCAAGCGCCGTTTCCGCATCCTTGCTTCTCCGTAGGTGCCGTATTATCTGGAGGCGGTCTCCCACGTTCTGAAATCTGTTACCCATGAACTCTTGGAGAATAGCCATGTCCTCACTCTCATCCGCCAAAAACGCCTTACCCTCCGGCTCCCGCAAATTGGGAAATTCAACATCCCCATAAAATCTATCCTCATGGGTTCGGGATTCATAGATTCTGGACCGAAAGAGCTCTGCAAAAGCGGTCTGCTCATTTCTAGCAGAAAGCGCGGCTGTTTCAATGTCTACCTCTCCATAGGGAAGAGCGCTAATGGCATTAAGCCGAGAGAGGGGGCCGCGAAGCTCTTCCAGCACCATCGCACGCTCTTTATCAAGACCAATGGCGCTGCGCATTGCGGTAAGGGCTAACCGTACATCGGAATCAAAAAGATGGAGACCACTGCGGCCGTAGAGCTCTTCCCGTCGCCAATATGTTTTCTCCACAAAACGGACAATCGCCTCAACGTGTTTTTTCGTCCCGATCCTGCCGAGCGTCTCAAGAAGCATTGTTTTTACACTTCTGTCGCCATCAAGCAGGATGGCGTCCTTGGTAAGAAGGTCCGCTATGGCATCCGCTTCTTTTTCAGTTGCCGCAAAGCCCAGGAGAGAAACGCGCTGATAGGCCCTTGAGCCACTATAATGACCTTGCCCGTCGCTGAGATTTTCATTGATCTTTTCAAGAAGTAGGCGTGCGGCGTTGCTACCTTCATCGCAAAGACGGTTGCGCATAGAAACACTGTCCGTATCTACTCCAAAGCGAAGAGACCGGTTACTTGCCAGAAGATCATTGACCAGTTCCTCGGCGCGCCGTCGGTCTTCTGGCGATATTTCTGTCTCCTCGGCAGGAGTATTTTCCGATGACAGTGTAGATTTTTGCGCGTGTTCAGGATGTTCCATAATGAATTATATCATATGTGCTCGTTATGCGCCCCTCCTTGTTGGATGTTCCCGCTTGTGCGCATACGCTCAACGATCGTTGCGAAGCAGAAGGTATTCCTTGACTCCCTTCAGCCATCCGCCGGTGAAATATTTTTCCGGTTCAAAGGTACTCGGATCAACCCACAACATTTCGGGGTGTCGCTCGGAAAGTTGTATTGCCTCAGCGACAAGTGTCGCCTCGTATCCTAGGGCAAAAATTCGCACCGTCGGGTTTCCGGGTGCGGCCTCCGTTCTTTCGTGCCGCATGAAAACAACTGGTTTCCCAATCTCATATTGGATGGCGTCACCCAACTCCTCCGATAGTTTGTGGCGAACCATCTTCTCAAGAGGAGTATCAAACTCGTTCTTTTTTTATTCTTCCGCCCGCGAGATCCCAGTCGCCGAAATTATCTCGCAGAATTAAAAGCATCCCGTCTTTTTCAAGAAATATTTTTACCGCGACAAAGTATACATCTTTTTGGTCAATGCCGATATCGGGCATATGTGTGTGGTGGGAGTGCATGGACTCGAACCATGAACCCCGGAGGTATAAGCTCCGTGCTCTAACCATTGAGCTACACTCCCATTTTTGCCTCTTCCTCCCTGCCAGTTATAAGTCGCCTGCTCTATCGTTGAGCTATGTGCCCACAACAGCCAGAATGGCCTTATTCTATCGGAAAACCCTCTAAAAAACAACCCCGCGTAAGGCGGAGTTATTTTTTTGTTCATCATTCAGCATGTAGAATTTGCTACTGGCTTCCTACGCCGTCGCCATGAGAGCCGCAAAAGCGTCTTTCTCTATCGTCTCCTTTTCTATCAAGCGCGCGGCGATCTCGTCCAGTTTTTTTCTTCTGGTAGTAATGATCTCCCGGGCTTTTTTGTGGGCCGCCTGAATGATCGCCGTGATCTCCGAATCAATTGATTGCGCGGTTTCCTCCGAGTAGTTCTTTTCGGTCGCGATCTCTTTTCCTAAAAATATCATCTCTTGCCGGTCGCCGAACACTATGGGGCCGAGTTTATCCGACATGCCGTACCGCGTGACAAGGTCGCGCGCAAGATCAGTCGCTTTTTCAAGATCGCTATGCGGGCCGGTCGTAAGGTCGTTGAAGATAAGTTTTTCCGCCGCGTATCCACCGAGCGCCACCGCGATCTCATCATAAAAGTAGGAGCGCGACAGAAGGTGCCGGTCCTCGGAGGGAAGTTTTAAGGTGTATCCTGCCGCACGCCCGCGGGCAATAATTGAAACCTTGTGTACGGGGTCGCAGTTCGGCAATGAGGCCGCAACCAACGCATGGCCCGCTTCGTGATATGCCGATATTTCCTTTTCTTTCGGGGAAAGAATATGGCTTTTTCGCTCGGGACCGAGCATGACTTTTTCAATAGATTGTATAAGGTCCATTTGCGCGACCGACTTTCTGTTGTGCCGCGCGGCAAGGATCGCCGCTTCGTTAATAAGGTTTGCGAGATCGGCTCCCGAAAAACCCGGCGTGCGTTCCGCGACAAGGCGGAACTCAATATCTTTATCAAGGGGTTTATTTTTTGCGTGCACTTTCAAAATGTCCAGCCGGTCGTTAATGTCAGGAAGATCAAGAATAACCCTTCGGTCAAACCGTCCCGGGCGAAGAAGCGCCGGATCAAGAACGTCGGGGCGGTTGGTGGCGGCCATCACGATGACGGCGGTATCGGTCTCAAAGCCATCCATTTCTACAAGTATCTGATTAAGCGTTTGCTCGCGCTCGTCGTTTCCTCCGCCAACGCCCGCTCCGCGGTGCCGTCCCACGGCGTCAATTTCATCTATGAACACGATCGCCGGCCCCGCTTTTTTTGCGACCTTAAAAAGGTCGCGCACGCGGGAGGCGCCAACGCCTACGAACATTTCAACAAATTCTGATCCGGATATTTGAAAGAACGGAACGCCTGCTTCTCCCGCAACGGCCTTTGCAAGAAGCGTTTTACCCGTGCCGGGGGCTCCCATGAGAAGAACGCCGCGAGGAATACGCGCGCCGATATCAATGAATTTTTTTGGGTTTGAGAGAAAATCAACGATCTCCTTTAGCTCCTCTTTTGCTTCTTTTGCGCCCGCAACATCTTTAAATGTAATTTTCCCTTTTTCATTTTCAGGATCTACCAGGCGCGCGCGCGATTGCCCGAAGGTGAACGCCTGCATGGATCCGCGCTGGACTTGCCGCGCCGTCCACCAGATAAAAAACCCGATAAGAAGCATGGGTGCCAAAAACGGAAGCACAGCCCCAAGCCAGAACACGAAGCCGCTTGGTTCTGCGATGGTCAAATTTACCTCCTTCAGTCGCTCTTGGCTTACAGCATAGTTTGCAAGTGTTTCCGAAAATCCCGTGCCCGCCTCCTTCATCGCTTTTTCTTTTGTGCCATCTTTTAACTCAACGGAGACATTATCCCCGCTTACGGTGATCTTTGATACAGTCCCTTCATTTATTTGAGCGATCAACTCCGAGAGCGATACTTCTTTTTCCTCCTCCAGAGATCCGGAAATAAGCGACCATGCGGCGGCAAGGAGAAGTAGTGCCGCGAATCCGTACATAAGTTGTTTGGTAAAATTTCCCATGATTATACAACGTGAGGGCACTATGCGCATGCGATGCGCCGTTTTCTTATAGTCGTTCTTACGAATACAGTACGATACAGCATAGTGAATTGTATGTCAAAGTGAGCGCGATTTCAAGGAGTAATGCCGGGTAAAAATAATAACAGGCCCCAGATGAGGGCCTGCTGTCGCATGTGAGCGACCTTTCTATACTTCTATTTGGGCGCCGTTGACACCCGATATGACACGGATGTTCGGGTTCAAGCCACGAATGAGGCGCGCCATACCTTCATGCGCCTCCGGTTCGCCGTGAACGGTCACGACGACCTTCGGGTTGATCTTTGCGACCCAGGGTGCTACCACTCGGCCGTCCGAGTGGCCAGAAAGCTTCGCGCCGATAACATCGGCATAGATCTTGAACCGGGTCGTCCGCTTAGGACGAAGGAACTTCTTCTCGGTGTGCCGGTCGGTGCCGACACGCTCCTCTACGATCTCAAAATCCTGCCCCCGCTCCAGCGCCATAAGGGCGCGGCCGCGAGTCCCGGGCGCCTGATATCCCGGAACGATAATTGCATTTTTGTGATCACCGATGAGGTGCTCAAGCCACTGCACCGATGGCCCCCCCTCCAGCATGCCCGATGAGGAGCACACCACGAAGGAGCTTTCCTGTGCGATTAACTCGTCGCGGTGAGCGCGGTCTCGGACCCCGAACATGGTCGGGAGGTCTTGTATCCGGAAAGGGCGGTCGTTCTCGCACCATGGCGAGGACAACATATAGTTTTCCGTAAACAATTGCGTACTCTTCCCGTCCACATACGTCTGCATCCCCGCTTTCGCACATGGGATTGCCATGTTTTGGAGCGTTGATGCAAACCACGGGACGAGTACCTTCCCGCCACGGCGGAAGACGCGCTCCATCTCACTCATGATTCGCGCCTCCTCGGTCTTGCGGTCGGGGAGCGGGTCGCGCGCGAGCGACCCGTAGGTGCACTCAATTGTCATCCCGTCGGGGTTGTGGAAATCCGCCGGAATGTTCGCGCCAAGCGTCAGCGCGTGGTCTTCCAACGAGAAGTCGCATGCATGAATCCACCTTGCGCCGTCCGCGAACTTCATGAGAAAGATCGCGGCTCCGGGCTTATGCCCGGCGGAAACCGCACGCAGAGAGAATCCTGGAAGCGACTCAAACGTGAACAACCGCTTGTCGGTCACCACGTTCTTTCCAGAAGTGTCGCGCTTAATGCGCGCAATGACAGATGCTACATCCTCCTCGTCAAACGGCAGGGGAACGGGCTTCTGACCCTTCAGCGTGTCTATATCGGCCTGCTGGGCCGAGATGTTGAGGGCATCATTCAACTGAATCTCAAGGCCCCGCCGCGAGACCTTGGGCATGAAGAACCGCGCCTCGGGGTGCCGCTTGCCGAACGCGGCAACGCCCCCGCAGTGATCCAAATGATCATGCGAGAGAAGGAACACGGGGCACTCGCCCTCTGGCATCATGGGATACTTTGGATACTTCCCTTCTCCCTGAATGATGCCATGATCAACTACTACCTTTCTATTATATCTGTAAGACGACCCGCCAATGCGGTCGCCTCCTCCAAACACCTCAAACAAGACGGACATGATCTATGTTCTCCTTTCACTGCTTCCGTGGTGTGATGATACGTGATGGTCTATCGTATATAAAAGACCTGTATTTAGCAGCGAACTTTCACTGCCAAAATTCAAGTATTTTTATGGTGCTATCGGTAGCACGTATTTCAAACAATTGGGAAGATGAATATGTTTTGAGCCCGGAGGGAGAAGTGTGACTTCACTCCTCCCTTCCGGGCTCGTTGTAATTCACCGCGGGGTCACCTTATGGGCTTCCCCGCGGCTACGTTTACCGCCAGGCGCGCCCGCCATGGCGCTCCATCTTGGACTGCCGGCGCGGCTTCACCGCGCCGAACTCCGCCTTGAAGGCGTCGGCGCCATGCTGGCGCCGCGTCTCCGCCTCCAGTCGGCTCTTGGAGACGCCGCGGACGGCGGCCTCCAGGAGCGCGAGCGCCTCCCCGTAGGGGAGGAAGCGCGGGCGTCTGACGTCCGGGGAGGTCTTCTGGACCTCCACGAACTCCCGGGTCGCCGAGGCCTGACAGCCCCGGCAGTATGGCTTGATGTTAGCGGTGAAGTCCTCGGCCTTCGCCCGCTCCAGCTCGGGCGTCGGCATCGCCCGCAGCGTGTCGTATACGTTATCCAGCGCGGGTGGGGCCAGGAAGAAGTCCCCGGCCACCATCTCCGCCCCACCCCTCGCGTGGGTGCGGCGTTCCACCGGCTCCCCATTCTCGAACCTGACCACGAATCGCGTGGTCGGCTGGAATGGGCCGTTGACTCCCACGTGTCGGGCGTCGGCCTTGCAGGTGACCGGCCCCGAATTGGGGTCGTCCTGCTCGGCGGCGAGCTCGGCGATCTTCGCGCGCCGCGCCTGGGCGGCCGCGGCCAGACCGTTTACGAGTCCGCCGAGCCAGCCCTCGGGGGCCTTGTTCTCGGGGGTATGGCCGTCCCTCGCAAGGGCGGCCACGATGTCCGAGACCTGGATTCGGCCTCGGTACTTCTTCTCCTCCCACTCGGCATTGTCGGCCTCGTGGAATGAGTCCTGCACCTGCGGGCGCCCGCCGTTGTCGGCGTGGCGCTCTTCCGTGCGCTTCTCCGCGACCTGCGTCGCGGCGAAGGCGACGATCTCCCCACCGTCGTCGGCGAGGGTGATGGCATCCACCTCGCCGGGCTTTACGCCCTTCGCGGCGTAGAAGTCAACCGCGATTTTGACGCGGAGACCACCGTTGTTCCCGACCGAGGCCGGGAACGGGAGGCCC
Source organism: Candidatus Sungbacteria bacterium RIFCSPLOWO2_02_FULL_51_17 (assembly GCA_001820785.1). Classification (GTDB taxonomy): domain Bacteria; phylum Patescibacteriota; class Minisyncoccia; order Sungbacterales; family GWA2-42-14; genus 2-01-FULL-51-34. The sequence goes on along the minus strand of MHQW01000043.1, from coordinate 592 downwards.
ATGAGGGCCTTGTCCGTCTCGGCGCCGAACACCGGCGCCTTCCGTTCCACCAACCTCCGCACTCCTGCCTTGTTCTTTTCGTCCATCTGAATCTCCTTTGCCCATTTGGGCGTGATCGCCCATTGGGCGGGTTGTGCTCCGGCTATGAACCGAAGCGGGTTTTGTGCCTACTTCTGCATCGGTGGACGGCGACCCATGGTGGGCGAGCGTCCTCCTCGCGAGAAGGTTGTTGCCGCGTGTGAAACAGCACGCGAGCGCGTCGCGTGATTGTTGATATATATATGAAAAGGTACTGCCTAGGGCTCCGTTGCCGTATGAGCGAAGACCGCTCCCTACGAAACAAGGGAAATCCCGAGAGTACTGAAAAAACCATGTCAACCTGTTACCATCTCGCGAACTGCAAAAGACCTGTTTTCAGTAATTTGAGGGGCTTTTCCAACACTCTCTGAACTTCCCATTAGTTTTCAACTCTATATCTATTATATCAGTATCCAGAATATTTGTCAATACTTTCACATACAAATGAGCACTAGTGGCCTAAAATGGCCGGAAAACGACATATTTATGACCAGAGCTATTCCATGTAAATGAT
>MHQW01000042.1:57882-59562 GCA_001820785.1 Candidatus Sungbacteria bacterium RIFCSPLOWO2_02_FULL_51_17 | reverse complement strand
TTCTTATGAAAATGCCACTAACAATTTTATTTGTAGCACTTCTCCTTCTCGGCGCCGCCATAAGTGCTCACGCCGGCACCATCATCGCGCGTCCCATGTATATCGGTCTGAATGACGGCCTTGTCGGCTACTGGTCGTTTGATGGCTCAAGCATGGCCGCTGACACCGCATATGACAGTTCAGGGAACGGCAACACCGGCACCCTCACCAACGGCCCCGCCCGCGCAATCGGCCGCATCGGCCAGGCGTTGAGTTTTGATGGGAGCAATGATTATGTCATTCGAGATGCGAGTAGCCCCGTGACCGCCTACCCGGTAACGATGTGCGCGTGGTTTAAGCTCAATACCCTCCCCGGCAACAACGCTTACAGGGTGATTGTCATGGTGGGGGACGATGCGTCATCAGGGGGCGTCCCCAAAAACCTCCTCACTTTGCACATCGCAGAAAGCGGAACCGTCCCCTTTGGGGACAACAACAAAATCATCGCTATGGACAGAGGTGCTTCGGATGTCGCAACGGGTCTTGCCCAATCTTCATCGGCGGCAGTCGCCAATCGGTGGTATTACGCCTGCGGCGTGTTCGAGTCAAGTACGAGACGCAGTTTATACGTGGATGGCACGTTGCATTCCACCGATACTACCTCCGCTGGCGGATTGACTGGCTCGGCGGATCGAATGATAGCTGGCAATTGGATTCAGACCACTGGCGACAATGACCCTTTCGACGGCCTCATCGACGACGTCCGCATCTACAACCGCGCGCTCTCCGCCGATGAAATCAAGCGCCTTTATAAAATGGGCGCCACCACCAAATATAACATCGCAAATACGGTTGCGGAAAAAAACCTTGTCGGCTATTGGCCGCTTGATGCAAATACCATCTATGGCGCAACCGCCTACGACCGCTCTGGTAATGGGAAAAACGGTACATTGACAAATGGTCCGCGTGTTGATGTCGGCAGGATCGGCCAAGGACTGACACTTGACGGGGAAAACAAAAATAACTACCTTGACGTTTCCGGCTTCACCAATAGCACACTCGGAAGTTATCCGCTCACCCTGTCCCTGTGGGCAAAAACCGACGTCGTAAGCACCGCGTCATCTCAAAATCAGGAGCTTCTTTCGCAAAATGGCATCGCCTCCGATTGGGACTTCCATCTTGCAACGAATGTGAAAGCGCTGGTGTTCCAAGCATCGTCCGGAAATGTTGCCACAAGCACTCTCGGCGTGGTGCCCGACATCAACGCGTGGAATCAATATGCAGTCACCATAGATGCATCAGGAAACGTAACATTCTATGTCAATGGGGCGCGAGCCGGCGAAGCAAGCGGGCTTGCCGCACTTGGCTGGACCCGCGGGAACCTGACCGTTGGAAAGGCAACAACAACTACGGCGATCACAACTACTCTTTTGGATGCTTCAGTAAGTGGAGATAATTTAACGGAGTATACAACAAATAGTATTACTCCCTCTTCAAACGCACTGATCCTTGCCGCCGTGCTTGCGCGCCAGGGATCCGGTTCTTCTACCGCCGTAACGTCAATGTCGGGAAACGGCCTTACGTGGCGCAAAATACAAACCATTGGTCTTTCGGGTTCTTCTCTCAGCACACTTTCTCTTTACTGTGCACAAGGCGCCAGTCCAAGTGCCGGGGCTGTTACCATCACTTTTGCCGCTGGGC
>MHQW01000042.1:0-57806 GCA_001820785.1 Candidatus Sungbacteria bacterium RIFCSPLOWO2_02_FULL_51_17 | reverse complement strand
GCAGATTGGCGCCGCGAGCGGCGCCAATCCGATAACCGTCACTCTTGCGAGTTTTGCCAACGCAGATAACCGTCCTTTTATGGCAACGGGAATTGCCATTACTAATGCCATCTCTCCAGAAACAGGGTTCACGGAATTATCGGAAACAACTCTTACGTCACCCGCCACAGAACATCAGACCGAATGGCATGCCACTGGGCCTGACACCACGCCCTCATCATCATGGACGGGAACGCCGAGCAATGCGGCGATTGCCGTTGAGATCCATAAAAAGTTTGCTGACATGTTTGACGGCACCATAGATGAAGTGCGTATATTCAACCGCGCGCTCTCCGCCGATGAAATCAAGCGCCTCTACAACGGCGGCGCTACGGCGAAAGTGAACCTCACCCTTAAGCCAACGGGCACGCTTTCAAACGGCCTCGTCGGCCACTGGTCGTTTGATGGCTCAAGCATGGCCGCTGACACTGCGTATGATCGTTCCGGCAACGGCAACACCGGCACCCTCACCAACGGTCCGACCCGCGCGATCGGCCGCATCGGCCAGGCGTTGAGTTTTGATGGAAGCGACGATTTTGTAGATATATTTAATAGCCAGACCGTCCCATCAACGTTCCAAACGATTGGAAACAACAATAACTACGCACTATCCGCCTGGATAAAAACGAATAAGGCGGCTAACGGAGACGAGGCTCTCTGGTATTGTGAATCTACTATCATAGAATTAAGGGACGAAGACGGCATCACCAAAACGCCTTTTAACCTTGGCCTGGAAGACACGTTCCTCTGTTTGGGAAGAACTGACCAGGATAATACAGGCGCTGAGCGATACCTTGGAACTATCAGTATAAATGACGGCGCGTGGCACCACGTTGCTGTTTCGGTGGTTGACAATGTTGCCGATTTCTATACCGATGGTGTGTTCGATGTGCAAAGAACCTATACAGCCGGAGCGGGTAATGCTTCCGTTGGAACACAAACATCCAATATGCAGATAGGCGCCCGATCAAACGACGACGGAGCAAGAAATAGCAACCTTTTCAACGGCCTCATTGATGATGTCCGCATCTACAATCGCGCGCTTTCTCCTGCCGAAGTATTACAACTCTATACCCTTGGCCGTTAATCTATGGAGGTTGAACCTCCATAGTATATGCGACAATTAAACATATGAAAAGCTGCAGTTTACTGATGGACAGGTCTTCCATTTCTACAATAGGAAAGTGGAAAAATGAAACATATAAATCTCCAAAGGATTAATATATGGAGGTTGAACCTCCATAACATATATGCTATAGCTAAAATATATGGCAAAACCACAATTTACGGAAAATCAAATCTATCATGTGTATAATAGAGGTGTGGAGAAGCGAAACGTGTTTCTTGATCGCACCGATCACCTCCGTTTTATCCATGACTTATATGAGATGAATGACGCCGCGGCTACCGCAAATGTCCTCTATTACTTTAATCCAAAATCTATGGAGGTTGAACCTCAATATATTCAACCTACCGGACGAAAACACAAGCGAAAATTGCTTGTTGAAATTTTGGTGTTTACCCTGATGCCCAATCACTATCATTTGCTGTTGCGACAAAAAAGTGAGAACGGCATTGTGAAATTCATGCAGAAATTAGGAACCGCGTATACGATGTATTTTAATAAGAAGTATGAAAGAGTTGGCGCACTTTTCCAGGGAAGATTTAAAGCCGTTCGCGTAGAGACAGATGCCCACTTTCTTTACGTGCCCTTTTATATTCATGCAAACCCTGTTTTTAAAAAACGCCAATCCGATTCATTGGGCCGGGATGCGGTAGTGCGCACTCTTGCAAAGTATAAATGGAGCAGTTTTCAAGATTATATTGGAAAGAAAAATTTTCCATCAGTTACCTCACGGGATTTTTTACTTAGTTTTCATGGCGGAGAAAAACAGTTCCTGCAGGAAACTAAACGGCTCTTGCGAGAGTACCAACCAGAAAAGGTGGTGGATGAAATTGGAAACATTGTATTAGAAGATGTTGTGTAGTCATAATCTATCTATGGAGGTTGAACCTCCATAGATAGATTATGACTTAACTTAACTTCAAATTTTATACGTATGACTATTAAAATTGTTGCAGGACTCATCGCAGTAGGCATCGCTATCACTATTGGCATGTTCCTTGTGACAGATCAAAAAACCGCGGAAGGGGAGCCGGTAACTTTCTTCCAGTTCCTGACGAATAGCGGTACAACCCCAAGCGTCCCAGGAGACGCGCCACCACCACCTCCCGACGAGAAAAAGGCGACGTACGACCACCCTCTCGGGTTTTCGTTTCAACACCCGACTGACGTGAACATAACCAGTTTCGACGATGGAGAAGGGGAGGTGGTGCTCGGGCAGGGCAAAGAGCGCAGGGCATTCCAAATATTCATTCTGCCATTTGATGAGGAGGGCCCCGTAACGCCCGAGCGCGTGAAAAAAGACGTCCCGGATATGCAGATAGAATCGCCACAGCAAGTCCTTATTGGAAAGAACAAAAATATTGCGGCATTAATATTTCTGAGTGAATCACAGGAACTGGGGAAAACCCGCGAAATCTGGTTCTCGCACGAAGGATACCTTTACCAAATAACGACGTACGCCGACGCCGACTCATTCATCGGCTCACTTCTGGAAACGTGGCGCTTTGAAGAGCAGTACCAGGCGTAAATCTTACTATGTGTGAAGAGGCATCGGTGAACGGAAAAAACAATATATGGAGGTTCAACCTCCATATATTGTCTGTCCTGTGTAATTTTTAAAAGTGCCGGAAACTTCGGCTCGTACGCATAACACTTGACACCTCTCATAAAACCACCTTATATCTAAAATCTTAAAACTTGTGAAGCAGATTATAATAACAACTTTATTTTCCGCGTTTCTATTTTTCGCCCTCACCTCCAGCGCTAACGCCGGCACCATCATCGCGCGTCCCATGTATATCGGTCTGAATGACGGCCTTGTTGGATACTGGTCGTTTGATGGCTCAAGCATGGCCGCTGACACTGCGTATGATCGTTCCGGCAACGGCAACACCGGCACCCTCACCAACGGCCCCAATCGCGTCATCGGCCAACTCGGCCAGGCGTTGAAATTCAATGGAACCTCACAAAGTGTCAATTTGGGCGATGTTCTGAACCTACAACTCCCCATTGCTATGTCGGCCTGGGTCTATTTGACGTCAACGCCAGGAGTCGTAGGCACGATTTTTTCGACCGATGATAATTCAAATTTTTATAGGGGTATGGCGTTCCGAATCAACTCCTCGCGTGCACTCGCCTGGCAATATGGCGATGGTGGCTCGTGTGATGTCAATGGAAGGCAGGGCGCTACTTCTGATACGCTGGTCCCGCTTAATACGTGGGTGCATGTAGTTATGGTCGTGCGAGCCGCGAATGACAGTGAAATTTATCTAAATGGAGCGGACGCGGGAGTCAACCAAAACGGGAGTGGAGGCGGCTTATCAAATACCACGGCACCAGCTCGAATCGGTCTCCAAAGCACTTCAGGCAGTTGCGGCGACAATTATTACTTCCCCGGCCACATTGATGACATTCGCGTGTATAATCGTTCTCTTTCCAAGGCAGAAATCATCCGCCTCTACAAAATTGGGCATTGACAGAAATGCCATATCAAACGGCCTCGTCGGGCATTGGACGTTTGATGGGGTGGACATGACCGCAAGCACTGCATATGATAGATCAGGTAATGGCAATACCGGAACACTCACCAATAATCCCACCCCCGTCCTCGGAACAATGAACCAGGCGTTGAAGTTTGATGGGAGTGATGATTATGTGGAAGCGCCAAACTCCGCCAGCCTTAACCTTTCGGGTTCAAGCGGCATCACGATATCAAGTTGGGTCTATCTGATATCATCTCCGTCCACGTCAAAGGGAATAGTGGGTCTATGGGATAATGGGTCTGATCGTCAGTGGTCCCACGAGGTGGACTCTATTAGCGGTGTACTTTACGCCGGTCTTTCGGTATCGAGCGACGGAATCCTTAGAGCTAGTCGAAGAGGTGATACCATACTTAATCAAAATACTTGGTATCACATTGTTACTACTTGGCGCAGTAATGCAACCATGGAAATATATGTAAACGGCGCATTACAGACTCTTACTGATGTTTCCAGTACCGAGTCAATTCCGACCTCTCTTAACTCCAGCACTCGTACGGTTTGTACGGGGTTAAAGAATAATGCATCTGCAAACAACTGTACAACAAATACTCAACCGTTCGGGGGCCTCATCGACGACGTCCGCATCTACAACCGCGCGCTTTCGCAAGGTGAGATCACCCGCCTCTACAACATCGGCGCGGCATCGAAGATCAGCACGACCCGAAAAGACGCCCTCTCCTCCGGCCTCGTCGGCCACTGGACCTTCGATGGGCAGGACATGGCCGGCGAGCGCGCCTACGACCGCTCGGGCCAGGGCAACACCGGCCTCCTCACGAGCGGCCCCACCCGCACGCTTGGGAGAATCGGCCAGGCGTTGAGTTTTGATGGGAGTGATGATTTTGTAGATATATTTAATAGCCAGACCGTCCCATCAACGTTCCAAACGATAGGCAACGCGAACAATTATTCCTTATCAGCGTGGATAAAGACCAGTAAAGCGGCCAACGGAGACGAGGGTTTCTGGTTTTGTGAATCCACTATCATAGAATTAAGGGATGAGGACGCCAACACCAATACACCGTTCAGTTTCGGCATAGAAGATACATTTCTCTGTTTAGGGCGTTCGGTTTCGGATGCGGAAGCAAGGTTTTTGGGGACTATTGCTATCAATGATGGGCGATGGCATCATGTCGCTATTTCTGTGAATGGCGTGACAGCCGTTGCTGGTTTTTATCTTGATGGAGTGTTTGACGTGGCGCGGTCTCTGACCGCTGGTTCTAATGTTTCCGTTGGAACACAAACATCCAATATGCAGATTGGTGTTAGGTCAAGAGATGGTGGACAAAGAGATGAGAACTTGTTTGACGGCCTCATCGACGACGTTCGCATCTACAGCAGAGCTTTATCCCCAGCCGAGATTACACGTTTATATAACATGGGCTGGTGATAGCACAAAGTATAATTTTGAGCATTGTTTTCTTCTGCACTTTTTGTTAGTATGTACCTATGACTATCATAACTATTCCCCCAAAAATAACCGGAAAGGAGGAGCTGGTCATTATTTCAAGAAAAGAATTAGATCGCATGAAGGCACAAATGCTGCCGGCCGTTTTTCTTAAAGGGAGAGCGGCAAATAAGCTTGATAAACGCGTAGAACGGAGCGTAAAAGAGCATCGCACTGGCAAAACCGAACGCTTGGAGACATTTCTTAAACGGGAGCATCCAAAGCTTTATCAAAAATATGCAGGTTGATGTTTCCTCGCGTTTTCAGAGATCTTTCCTAAAACTCCATCCGGTTATTCAGGAAAAAGCAACTCTCCGGATGAAAATATTTAAGGAGAGCGGTGGGCGAGACCCGCGTCTTGACGTTCACAAGCTTCACGGAAAAAAGAAAGAGGAATGGGCATATTCGGTAGATCGCTCCTACCGAATTGCTTTTGTATTCCTTGAAGGCAACCGAGTTTTATACACTAATATTGGTACTCATGACGAGCTGTATTAGAACTCACGACGTATCCCGTTAGAAGTGGCTCCATAGCTGGACGACGTCCGCATCTACAATCGCGCGCTGACCCCGGCCGAAGTTCTCCGCCTCTACCGCATGGGCCAATAAAGAGCCGTGTCCATTTTTACATCTACATCGTTTCATGCTCAGTCCGCACCAAAAACCTCTTCTGACAAATGGGGCTATCTCACCCCATCCCTTCAATTTTCCCTCATATTATCGCGATCGAGAGAATATGAGTATTAGTATCTCATCGCTGATTTCCCTCACATTTGCGCTATCGTTAAAATATAAGTAGCATATAATATACTACATTTAGTTAACCATTGGATACACTTTCATGAAAATAGGCGGAATTCAGCATAAAATACTCATTCTTCTCGCAAGTGGCGCAGCGCTCGGCCTTTCAACATCACCAAAAAGCTTCTTCAAAATAATTACCCTGGTTGGCAAGGAGTGGCAAAGTATCAACCGTTATAATCTAAGGCGGGCTATCGCGGGATTATATGAAAATCGTCTCATCACCGTTAAGGAGCGTAGCGGGAAAGAAGTTACGTTAACTCTTACTGATACCGGCAGAAGACGTGTTTTATCGTATAAATTTGATGAAATGACAATAGCGCGCCCCGAACAATGGGACAAGAAGTGGCGAATCGTTCTTTTTGATATTCCGGAGCATCAGAAAAAAATTAGGGACGCATTTCGGCATCACCTAAAGCGGCTCTCCTTTTTTGAGCTCCAAAAAAGCGTGTTTGTGCATCCATACGAATGTAAAAATGAAATAGATTTTCTTATTGAATTTTATCAGGCACGCCGACACATTCGCTTTGTCATAGCACATTCCATTGACAACGAACTTCATCTCAAAGAAATTTTTCATATCCGCTAACAAAATAGTCCTCAATAATTCCTCATATTTCAGCGGTCGCATTTATATGAGTAAACGATTGTTCTCAATAAAATCCTCATATTTATGCTATCGCTAATATATGAGTGTATGAAATACTGTATAGCGCAACCCCCAAAAGCCATCAGGGGGCACGGTGCGTGTGCCATAAAATACTTGCTATAAGCATCATCCTTCCCACACTCATGTGAGATTCCAAAAAGTGGAGCACTCAGTTTCATAAGCCATGTAGCGAAGAATGTTTTCAAATCGTACCGAATGTTCTTCAGCAAATACGCCGGCGATAAAAAATCAGCGCTTGTGCGCTAATAATTTCCCTAATATTATGGAGGTTCAACCTCCATATATTATATCATACTGTTCGGGCAGCCTCTTCAAGTGTAGTTATTCCGGCCAAGACCTTTTCAATTGCGCCTTGCTTCAGCGTTTTCATGCCGTTTTTTTCCGCGTACTCCTGGATCGCAAACATCGGCGCCTTATCAATAATGAGGGAGCGAATGGTGTCATCAAACTCAAAAACTTCAAAGATGCCGACGCGCCCAATATATCCGGTATTGTCGCACGCAGAGCATCCTTTTCCTTTCAAAAATGTCTGTTGTCCATCCGTGAGCCCGAAATAACTCATGTATTCCGCCTCCGGTTGGTAGGTCGTTTTGCATTGCTGGCACATTTTTCGCACCAAACGCTGGGCGATGACGCCATTTATGGCATATGCGATCAAGCTTCGTTCAACGTTCATATCGGTAAGACGCGCGATCGTGCCGATAGTGGTGTTAGAATGCACCGTGGAAAAAACGATGCGCCCGGTAAGCGATGCCCGCACCGCCTGCTCTGCCGTTTCCGGATCCCGAATTTCGCCGATCATTACCACGTCAGGATCTTGCCGCAAAATTGAGCGCATGCCGATCGCAAACGTATACCCCTGGTCGGGATTCATCTGGCTTTGGCGAATATCGTCAATATGGAACTCAACCGGGTCTTCAAGCGTGATGATATTTTTCTCCTTGCTTTTTATTTCCCGCAAAATTGAGTAGAGGGTCGTTGTTTTTCCGGCGCCAGAGGGCCCCGTTACAAGCACCATGCCATAGATCTTATTGATGATCTTTTTTACAATTGAAAACTCAGCCGCATCAAATCCGAGATCTTTTATGGACATGAACATCTCCGCGCGATTCAAAAGACGCAGAACCGCGGTCTCGCCATGTATCGTCGGAAAAATTGAAAGACGCACGTCTATCAAGCGTTTCGTGCTTTGCTGGGCCTGTAACGGCACACCCGGCTCCGGCGGGAGAGAATTACCGCCTCCTTTGGAAAACAAACTAGAGAGCTTATCGGTAAGGTTGCCTGCGGAGCGCTCGGCTCTCTCGGCCTCTGCGGCCGCTTGCCCGCCGCCCACGTCAACGGTCATCTCAAAATGCCCCTCCTGCGGCGTTGCATGACTCGTGATATCAAGATTAGAAAGAACCTTCATCCGGGTAAGGATCGGCTCCAACTCATACAAGGGCCGGGTACCGCGGTCCTGAAGATTTCCGTCCACGCGAAACCGAAGACACATCCTGTCTACTAGGGGCTCAATGTGAATATCAGAGACGCGTTCGCGGACCGCCTGTTGGATGAGTACGCGTACGAGCTCTTCGGCGGTTATTTCCTGCTGTTGAAACTGCGCCATATTGTATAAATGCTAGTCATCTCACATACTATATCATACCACGCGGCATACCGAAAAATATACACGTCCTGTGCATAAAAAAATGCATGGCACTCGTGCGGCATGCATTAGACACTTTCTACTATGTTTTGCCGAAACCCTTCGTCAGGGGCGCGCCATCGCGGCACAATGGGCACCGCTCCGGATCCCATGATTCAAGCGGCATATCAAATACCGACACCAATTTTGGAACACCGAGCAGTTCGGCTGTAAAACCACCTCTATCTACGAGGGCCGCAGCACCGACGACTATTCCGCCGACTGATTCCGCCAACCGAAGTACCTTTCGGATACTGCCACCTGTATTTAATACATCTTCTACAACAAGAACCCGACGGCCGGAAACAAATGTCTCGTACCCGCGACGCAGAAGGAATGCAGTACCGTCGGAATTTTTTTCCGCATATACCCCATATACCTTGCGGCCACATTTCCGCGAAAGGTGATATGAGACCCATGTTTTAAGATCAATACCACCCAAGGCAGGGGCAAGCACAACCTCAATGCCGTCCTTTACGAAGCGATCCGCGATGATCTCACAAAAATATGCGGTCAGCATCGCATCGGGATAGAGAGCATCCTTGTTCACGTATTTGGCGCCATGCCGGCCACTCGTATATATGAAATGTCCCGTACGAACAGCTCCCACTGCATGAAGCATCTCCAGTAATCTGTCGCGATCGTGCACTCTGATCATTCGCTCCTCCTGCGGATTTCTCCTCGGGTGATGGCAAGAGAAATATCCTCAATGGCATTTGCGGCAGTACCGATGGCTGGCGGAGGATTAAGGATAGGACGCCCAACTACCAAAAAATGCGCTCCAGCCGCAACGGCATCTTCCGGAATCGCCACCGCGGACTGATCATCATGCGGCGCCCACTGTGGACGAACCCCTGGAACTACTCTGAGAAGATGAGTAAGATCGTTGTGGCACCGCAGAGTAGAAAGGTCGGATGCCGAACACACAATGCCTTCAGCACCAACGTGAAGCGCGTTATAGGCGAACTGCAGAACTTTTTCCTTTCGTGTCCCGCCGAAAATCGCATCGGTATCAGTATCGTCAAGCGATGTCAGAACGGTCACCGCGATGATCTTTGGACGCATGGTTTTGCCGCCAAACCCGTACGGAACGACCTCAAGCGTTGCCGCAACCGCGGCCTTAAGCGAGCGAATTCCGCAAGAAGCATGAACCGTCACCATCGCGGGATGAACCGCCGCCGCCTCGCTCACGCTTCCAAGCACCGTATTGGGAATGTCAGAAAATTTTGCATCCCAGAAAATCCTTCCCGTAAGAAGTGAAAACAAGGTTCGTACCTTGCCGGCATTCGCCTCGGCATCTCGTACTTCCCGGGGCCCTATAATGGATGCAATAATCGTCTGCATCAGCGCCGTGCCGATCTTAAAACTATGCACGTAAAAGCGCGTGGCATCTACAATCTCTATCGCCCTATCAATGCTTGGCACATCAAGTGCTACAATAAGTTTTGACGTAGCGCTCATAGCACCCCTCCGCGGCACAAGGCCTTTTTCAACGAACGCATCTTTGGACAGTGTAGCAGGATTGGGGTGGGGAGCAAGTGGCAACATGTGTCACCGTCGCTTGCGGGAAGTTGCCATTCTATATATAATGCGCATGTTTTCCAACGCACAGCATGAGGTGCCCTGCTGTATGATTCAGTCCATGGGCCATTAGCACAGTGGCAGTGCGCCCGGTTTGCATCCGGGATGCGGGAGTTCGATTCTCCCATGGTCCACATTTTAGAAAAGCGCAAGGAATTGGAAGCCGCCTCGCTTCGCTCGGCGGCCAATTTGTATTGAATTTTAGGCGAAAAAATCAGTTGGCGATTCTGCAAAATGCAGTTCAAGCCGATATTTTTAAGAAATGTTGTCATTTCCGTCTTGTTTTCGGTTTCAAGCAATTTCGCGGCTTGATTAAGTGATAAAGCAAACTCACGAGCGGGTTCGAGCCACGACAGACCCCTTTGTTCAAAATCTCGGATTTCCTCCTGCAGACCGACCTTTTGCTTGACCAGTTTTTCTTTGCGAGAGGCGTATTCTTCGGCAGTAATGGTTTCGGCTAAATACACATCGAGCAATTTTTCGAGCTTCCTCTCGATTTCAGAAAATTCGGCCTTGAGATTTTGAACAGTAGTTTTGGCCTGCTCTTTTGCTTGGGCCTCTTCTTTGTTTAACTCCGCCAACACTTTCTTCGTGTCGTGGCTCGACAAAGAAACTTTTTGAAGAAAAGATTTGATTTGTTGATATAACGCCTCTTGCCGCAAAAAGTGCTTTTCTTGGCACGGCCCTTTCTTTTTGGTACAACGATAGTAAATATATTCTCTGCCGCTTGGTTTGATTTTCTTTTCGGCGGTAATTGCCGCCGAGCAAGAACATTTCATAAGTCCAAGAAAAGCAAAATTGTGCGTCTTCACTTTTTGTGGCTTTCCTTTCTCTCGCATTATTTCCCGAACTTTATCAAAAAGTTTCTTTGAAATTAGCGGCTCGTGAGTTGCTTCGTGGGTTTCACCCTTATATTTCATAAGTCCGATATAGAAAACATTTTGGAGTATCTTATGGATTTGAGAAATAGCGATGCCCCGCCCCAAATTGCTTTTGAGATTTACTCGTTTGCACCACTCTGCTAATTCTCGAAGGTTGTAGTTTCCAGTGGCATATAACTCAAAAATCTTTTTCACTTTAGGAGCTCTTTCTGTATCAACATCAATTCCTCGCGTCTTTGGATTATTGAGGTAGCCGAGTGGCGCCTTGCTTGGCCATACTCCATTTCTCACTTTTTGCCTCATTCCACGAGTTACATTTTCTCTCAGAGAATCTACATAGTATTTCGATTGGCCAAAAGCAATTTGGAGCATAAACAAACCCTGCGGCGTTGGCTCAAACCAGAAAGTGGGAAATTTGAGGGACTTTATCAAGCCGCAATCAATCATGTGAATTATCCTTCCACCGTCCACAGAATTTCTTGCAAGACGATCGGGATTCCATGAGAGTATTCCGTCAGCTTTTCCCCTTTCAATCAATGACAACATTTCTGCAAATTTAATTCGCCCAGGTTCTTTGGCAGTTTTTGCTTCCTCGAAGGAAGCGACAATTTCAAGTTTTTCTTTGGCGGCAAACTGGCGCAACTCAAAGAGTTGCGCCTCAATCGAGAGAATTTGATGATCCTCGTCCTCGGTAGATTTTCTTGCATAGAGTATGTATTTCATATAGTTTTGATTTAAAAATTTTCTTTTCCCAAAAGCAGAATCGCCAACTGATTTTTTCGCCCAAAATTCAATACAAATTGACCGCCGAGCGAAGCGAGGCGGCTTCCAATTCCTTGCGCTTTTCTAAAATGTGGTCTATTCTTGAAATAGTTCGGACGGTTTTCGCCGCCGCAGGCGGCAAGGTATGCCCCCCGCGAAATTCCGAAATCGCGGCTCCGCCGCGCCGATAAAAACTGCCAAAGAACCTGCAAAAATATCAGCTCGAACTGCATTTTAATTTTGGGAAAAGAAAAATTTTTAATCATATGGATACTCCAATATTTGATAATGAAAGTAAATTGCCAGTAAAAAAAGTTCGCTGGTGGCTTAGAGTAAGCTTGGGTATTGCGGGTTTTGTTATCGTAGTTACGATCATATCGCTTGTTCTTGGAAGCTTCGGACCCTTAACAAATCCGGTTAAGTTTTTTCTCGAAGAAATAATTTTAGAGGAACTCATCGGGGTTAGCGACTTTTTCTACTTTACATATCCATACTCGCTCGGATTGATTACGGCCATATCGGCACTTTTTTACGCTTTTGTTGCTGGCATTATTGTTTGGGGGATTGAGCGTCATAAAGTTGTTAAATCAATTTCAATACTATTGGGAGTTTTAATAATTTTGGGATTTATGTGGGTACAGGGGTTGCAACTTGCTTTTTTCAACTTTCAGTGTACCGCTACGTCTATCGCAGATAACCAATCAAAACTTTTCTCTCTGACAAGAACTTGTCCAGTAGAATTTTCACCATACTTCAGCATACCTTCCTACCTCTACGACAGTACTGAACCTCAAACGATGCGTATGTTTGAGGGCATGGTAGTCGCCAAAGAAGAATTTGAAAGGATTAAGGAACATAATGGAAATATCAGATATTTTTGTGGAAGCGGCTGCGAACTCGATAATCTTCAGTGTCGTTCTGTTGTAGATAACACCTGTCAAACATGTACGGATGCTTGCTATCAAACTTATGGTGCGTCCAGAGAAGGCATTGGCCATATAGTGGACCTCCTGAAATCTGAGTCATTCCAACAGTGTATGAATCGGTGTCGGCCATAATAATCCAAGAATTTTTTAAGAATTTGCCGCCAAAGAAAAACTTGAAATTGTCATCGGCGCGGCGGAGCCGCGATTTCGGAATTTCGCGGGGGGCATACCTTGCCGCCTGCGGCGGCGAAAACCGTCCGAACTATTTCAAGAATAGACCACCAAAAGATACTCTGTTAGAGTTTTGTATGAACAAAACAAATCTTGAACTAAAACATCATTGCACTGATTTTGTAGGTGTAAGGAAAGTTTTGAGTATAATAGGTGCAAAAAAGGAAGTTGTAAAAAGACAGGTAGATTACTTCTTTGGGTTACCCAGAAAGATAGGAAGCGATATCTATAAAAACACCGAGCGCATTGCCAGGTGCTTTTATGTAATGCGTCCAGCAGGATTCGAACCTGCGACCGTCTCCTTAAAAGGGAGCTGCTCTACCAACTGAGCTATGGACGCAGAAAGAGGACTTACTTCAGCGGTTCATCATGATGCCCATCCCGCTCGCCACCCGCATTGAACTCCGAAGAAAACATGCTAAAATCCGTTTTGTGCGGTCAGAATGCGCCACACCATCTTGTCCGAAGGATATTATATGTAAATTCATACCAAATGTCAAAAGTTGCCAGAAACAAAATACGGGTTGGCGTCCTTTTTGGAGGCAGATCGGCGGAGCACGAGGTCTCGCTCCGATCGGCAAAAAATGTCATTGCCGCCATTGATAAAGCGCGCTACGACGTTGTACCGATAGCAATTTCAAAGCAGGGTACCTGGATATCGGGCTCTGGCGCAAAAACACTCCTTGCCGCGGGTGGGGTGGGAGAACGTGCGCTACCGGCCGTACGCGCAGCGCGAGGCGCCATACCGATAGCGTATGATCTGATGCGAACGATTGATGTTGTATTTCCTGTTCTTCACGGAACCCATGGCGAGGATGGAACCATGCAGGGCCTTCTCACCCTTGCCGACGTACCCTTTGTGGGGCCGGGCGTTCTTGGCTCTGCTGTTGGCATGGACAAAGATGTTATGAAACGCCTGCTTCGGGAAGCGGGTATCCCAACGGCTGATTCGGTGATACTCCGAAGCACTAGCGATCATTCCTATGCATCGTTAGTAAAAAAACTTGGTCTGCCGTTTTTTATAAAACCGGCAAATCTTGGATCATCCGTCGGCGTTCACAAAATTAAACAAGCGCGCGATTTTACAATGGCACTTGCAGATGCCCTCAGATACGATACCAAGGTCCTTGCAGAACGATTCATTCCAGGACGCGAAATAGAGTGCTCTGTTATCGGGAATGAAAAACTCATCGCTTCTCTGCCTGGCGAGATACGGCCGAGTCACGAATTTTATACATATGAGGCAAAATATCTTGACCCGAACGGCGCCGCTCTTGAAATTCCCGCCGCACTGTCAAAAAAAATGACACGCACTGTTCAATCGCTTGCGATCCGCGCATGCAAGGCGCTCTGTTTGGAGGGCATGGCGCGCGTTGATTTTTTTCTTACTCAAGATGGTGCTGTCTATGTAAATGAATTAAACACGCTCCCGGGATTTACAAGCATCAGCATGTATCCAAAGCTGTGGGAGGCCTCCGGCATCTCCCAAAAAAAACTTGTTGATACGCTTATTCGGCTCGCACTCGCGCGACACGCGAAAGAGAAAAAACTCTTTCGGGGGTATGTATAATCAGCCTTTCCAAATATATGGAGGTTCAACCTCCATATATTTACACAATGAGTTCTTTGCAACAACGCAAATACATACAGCCATCTTCCGTGATTGCAAAAAACCGCACATTCCATATACTTTAGGAACTGCCCGACATCTATGAGAACACTGATCGGCGATACGCCACAACATATCGGAGAAGCGGTCGTGCTAAAAGGATGGGTACACGCGCGGCGCGATCACGGAAAATTGATATTTGCAGATCTTCGCGACAGGTCGGGCTTTTTTCAGTTGGTATTTCTTCCAAAAAATAAGGAGGTCTACGAAAAAGCCCGGGGGTTACGGAGCGAGTGGGTGATAGAAGTTGAGGGAACGGTCGGTGCGCGCCCGAAAGGAATGGAAAATGCCGATCTGCAGACGGGAACGGTTGAGATGGCCGTTGACCGCCTCGCCATACTGAACGAGGCAAAAACACCGCCGTTCGCCCTTGATACCGATGGCCGCGACATCGGAGAGGAGCACCGCTTGAAATATCGTTACCTTGATCTCCGAAGAAGCCGCATGCAAAAAAATCTCCGCCTCCGGCACGATATCATATTATTTTTCCGCAACTACCTCTCGCAAAAAGGATTCGTAGAAATTGAAACCCCGATACTCACGAAGGGAACGCCGGAAGGGGCGCGCGAATTCTTAGTGCCGTCGCGGCTCCATGCCGGAAATTTTTATGTTCTCCCGCAATCTCCCCAGCAGTTCAAACAGCTTCTGATGGTAGCGGGACTTGAGCGGTATTTTCAGATAGCCCGCGCGTTCCGGGATGAAGACCAACGGGGCGATCGCCAGCCGGAGTTCACCCAACTTGATATTGAAATGAGCTTTGTCACCCAAGATGATGTGCTGGCGCTTGGCGAAGAACTTCTTACGGAAATGGTAAAAAAGATCGCACCCGAGAAAAAAATATCACAGACCCCATGGCCGCGGATCACATACAAAGACGTGATGGAACGCTACGGAACCGACAAGCCGGACCTTCGCAAAGATCCTAATGATCCAAACGAGCTTGCATTCGCCTGGGTGGTTGATTTTCCGATGTTTGAACGGCTGGAAGACGGCTCAATCGGCGCCATGCATCATCCGTTCACGACGCCGCATCCGGATGACATTGACCGCCTTGAAACAGACCCTGTGAGCGTTCGGGCGCGGGCCTATGACATCGTGCTTAACGGCTCGGAGATCTCTTCCGGCAGTATCCGGATCCACACGCGTGAACTTCAAAACCGCATCTTCACCATTCTTGGTCTTGATGACGCAAAGATACAATTGAAATTCGGACACCTGCTTGAAGCGTTTGAATACGGCGCGCCGCCCCACGGTGGGTTTGCCCCGGGCATTGACCGGCTCGTCATGATTCTTGCGGAAGAGCAAAACATTCGGGAGGTGATGGCATTTCCCAAAACGGGGGACGCAAAAGACCTTATGATGGGGGCCCCGTCCGACATTGACAAAAAACAGCTTAAAGAGGCGCACATCAGGACTGATCTTTAATATGCCGCATCACTATGCCATTTGCCGTAAAACAAAAAAAATTTGAGGGGCCGCTTGACCTTCTTCTTGACCTTATAGAGCGCGAAAAACTTTCCATCAACGACATATCGCTTGCCCGCGTCACGCAAGATTTTCTGGAAGCGCTCAAAAAGATGCCGGGAACGGACAAAGAAGAACTTGCTGAATTTCTTGTCATCGCGGCGCAACTCATCCTTATAAAATCACGGACCCTTCTGCCGCAACTGGCGCTTTCCAATGAAGAGGAATACTCCATTGAGGAGCTTGAACGGCGCCTTGCCGATTATAAAAAGATAAAGGAGCTGACAAAGGACGTGAAAAAAATGCTTGGCGAAAAGCGCTTCATATATTCGCGCGAATGGATGACCGGCATGGGGGCGATGTTCTATCCGCCGCCGCACGTCACGCCGGAAATATTGCAAGGCATGTTTGAAGCGGCGATCACCGCGATCCCGAAACTGGAAAAACTGCAGGAGGAAAAGATACAGCGCATCGTTTCACTGGAAGACCGCATGCGCGAACTTCAAAAGACCTTAGAGGAAAAAGTTGAGCGGGTGTTTTCCGAAATCATCGCGCATTCAAAGGACAAGGCGGAGGTGATCGTAAGCTTCCTTGCGATACTGGAATTGGCAAAACAAAAATTCTTGCAACTGAAACAAGAGGTCCTTTTCGGCGAGATCACGATGAAAAAAGATGCGGAGCAAGGCGCCGCGGAAGATCTGTCGCACGCAGGAAAAACACTGTTCGGTAATGATACATCGGAGCCATCGGCATAACGAATCTCGTTTGATACCATTTGATACCATATGGAGCTGAAACATAAAATTGAATCCGTCCTCTTCATCACGGGGGAGCCAGTGAGCATAAAAAAATTGCTCGTCATCCTAAACGAGAAACGCGAGAATCTTGAAGGGGCTCTTGAAGAGCTTACAAAAGATTATGCAAGCCGCGGGATCATTCTTATTAGAAAGGAAGACGAATGGCAGTTCGGGACCAATCCAGAAAACGCGCGCCTCGTTGAGGATCTGGCGAAATCCGCTTTCACCGAAGACCTTTCACGAGCCGCACTTGAAACCTTGTCCATCGTTGCGTATAAAGGGCCGCTGACACGCCTTGAGATTGAATTTATACGCGGCGTGAATTCGTCATTTACCATTCGCAATCTTCTGATGCGCGGGCTCGTAGAACGCATAGAAAATCCAAAAGATGCGCGCTCGTATCTCTACAAGATCAGTTTTGATTTTTTGAAGCATCTGGGGCTTAGTGCCGTGCATGAACTGCCGGAGTATGAAATCATGCGGGGACACGCCGAGGAACGCGTGGCGCAAATGGCATCCCCGGAAAAAAACATGCCATCAGCTGAAAAACCTGAACATACACCTGAACAAGAAAAAGATGAGTAAAGAATATTGGAATATATTTTTCCAGCTTAGTGCGCTCCTTACCATGCTTGCAGCCGCCGCCTTATTCCAAGCGGTGTTTTATCATGCGGGTATTTCTGAAAAAAATACCGCCGCCATTGCTCACCGCCGAATGGGGGAATTTATACGGGTCCCCGACGTTTCGGAACCGGAACTTTCCGCCGAGTCGGTCCTTGTTTCGCGACTTCAAACAGGCCAAATACTTCTTGCGAAAGACCAGGACCGCGCTCTTGCCATCGGCTCTTTGGCAAAATTACTGACGGCAGTCGTAGCCGAAGATCTTTTTGACCCGCTGGAGGAGCTTCCCCTTACGGCTGAATCAAAGCAAGCAGAAGAACCGGGCGAAAAAATGAGCATGATACCGGCTGGAGAATCTTTCAAGGCGGAGGACATGATAAAGCTTCTTCTCATTGATTCCGCAAACGATGCCGGGCGCTCGCTTGCTGATGCGATCGCGCTAAAAAAAGATCCGTTACTCAATGGGGTAGCTCCGGCACTACGACTAGAAGAAGCGACGCGCGCCCTGAATGCGCGGGCGAAAGAATTCGGCCTGGCATCAAGTTCATTCGCAAACTCAACGGGCATTGACAATCCGGCGGGGTATTCAACGGCGCGCGACCTTACGTTACTTGCAAGGGCGCTTTATGGGTCATATCCCGAACTATGGGCAGTAACGCGAACCATTGAAACGACCCTCTTTTCAAAAAGCGGTGCTTCCTACCACATCACCAATACCAACTCTCTCCTGAAAGAGTTCCCGATGATATTCGGCTCTAAAACCGGAACGACCGATGCGGCGGGGGAGGCGCTTTTGCTATTATATCAAGTGCGCATCAACGACCCCGTCGTGATAGTTATACTGCGCTCACGAGACCGGGAGCGCGATGCCAAAACTATCATTCATTTTATTGAAGCAGGTTTTTTGCTAGAATAAAATCAAAAAACGTATCCTGATATCATGTAATCCTCCCATCATGCCTCCGGGCATACCAGTATGGATCCACGAATAGATCTGACCCTGAATGTATTTAAGGTGTTCGGCCTTGCGGCACTGAGTTTTATTGGCGCACTTCTCTGGACGCCGCTTCTTACAAATTTTCTCTACAAGCACAAAATGTGGCGTAAGGCGGCGCGAACCGAGGCGGCAGACGGAACTAAGACGCCGATGTTCAACGCCCTCCACAAAGAGCGGGAAACAACCGTTCCGCGCATGGGGGGACTGCTCATCTGGATTACGACCGGGGGACTTGCCTTCGGCCTCTATGCGCTCTCTGGCCTTACCGATATTTCTCTTTTTGATAAACTAAATTTCGTTTCCAGAAATCAGACGTGGCTACCACTCGTAACACTTTTGGCGGCGGCCCTCCTCGGATTGTGCGATGATGTTATTCAGGTGTACGGACGGGGCTCCTACCGCGGCGGAGGAATGGGTCTCCGGCAGCGAATAGTTCTCGTCCTGGTGATCGCCGCATTAGGCGCATATTGGTTCCATTTCCGGCTTGGGTGGGACACCCTTTATCTTCCTGGCGTGGGCGACATCACAATAGGACTGTGGTATCTTCCGCTATTTGTAATTACCATGCTTGCGATGTTCGCGGGCGGCGTCATTGATGGGCTGGACGGGCTTGCCGGCGGGGTGTACGCCGCGATGTTTGCGGCATATGGCGGCATTGCCTTTTTTCAAAATCAGTTGGATATAGCAGCTTTTTGCGCCGTAGTCCTCGGGGCGCTTCTTGCATTCCTGTGGTTCAATATTCCTCCTGCCCGCTTCTATCTTGGAGAAACCGGCATGCTAGGGCTTACGACCGGCATTACCGTGGTCGCATTTCTCACTAATTCAGTCGCGGTACTTCCCATTATCGCGTTTTTACCTGCCGTTGAAATTTTTTCCGTTCTTCTCCAATTCGCCTCAAAACGTTGGCGCGGGAAAAAAATATTTTTGATAGCGCCCATCCATCATCACTTTGAAGCATTGGGGTGGCCCGCGTACAAAGTGACCATGCGATTCTGGGTGGTGGGTGTGATGTGCGCCATTACCGGAATGGTCATAGCGCTCATCGGAAAATAACTCGGCACCGTATATGATAGACAGTGTCGGTGTTGTGTTTTTGTTGTAATTCCCGCCATTTCACCTATACTTGTATAGAGGGGCCTTTCTGAACTACCAGCATATGTACGATATCATTATTAAAAATGGGACATTGATAGACGGAGCGGGGGGGACACCGGTCATTGGCGATATTGCTATAAAAGACGGGGTGATAAGCGCTCTCGGCGAATCAATAGAATCGCCATCGGAACTGACCATTGATGCCCGCGATAAATTCATCACCCCCGGATTCATTGATGTCACATCGCACTCGGATACCACCTGGACCCTCTTTGATTACCCAGGACAGGAAAGCTTGATCACCCAAGGGGTCACCACGATCCTCGGAGGAAACTGCGGAGCTTCTATAGCACCCCTTATATCTCCTCATGCGATACGTTCCATTGAAAAATGGACAGACATCTCACGCATTAACACCAACTGGCAGGGCCTTGGTGAATTTTTGTCATACCTTTCGGGCCGTCCATTGGGAATAAACTTCGGAACATTCATCGGTCATGGCACGCTTCGCCGGGGATTGATAGGGGATGCGCCGCGCGCTCTTTCACCGGAAGAGATGCGGACCATGGGGCTTCTTATTGAGCGTTCTATGGCAGAGGGCGCTTTCGGTCTTTCAACCGGTTTAAGCTATGCGCATGAGGCGTTCGCGACCATTGACGAGCTTTCTTTTTACGCGAAGATCATCCGCGCAAAGAATGGTGTCTACAAAACCCATCTCCGAAGCGAAGGGGGCGCTCTCATCGGAGCAGTAAACGAGGCGATTCGCATCGGACGAGAGGCGGAATGCGCCGTCCACATTTCCCATCTGAAGGCAATAGGAAAAAAATCATGGAAATATATTAAGACGCTTACCGAAATGCTTGAGCTTGCTCACACCAACGGCATTACGGTCCACTTTGACGTATTTCCGTATGCCCGCACCGGCTCGCTTCTTTCGCAATTGCTTCCGTCATGGGCGCGCGTAGGCGGCTTTGAAAAAATATTTCATCGCATCAAGGATCCCATCATGCGGGAGCGCATCATCTCGGCACTTGGAGACCTCACGCTTCATTATGACCGGATCATCATCGCGTCTGCCAACGCGAAGCATATCGTAAATAAAAGCATTCAACAGCTCGCCGAGTCGGGCGGCCTTAGTCCCGAAGAAGCGCTTCTGGAGATTTTACTGGTAAATAACGGCAGAGTATCCATCTTTAATAAGACGCTCTCGGTTTCCCGCATGAAAATGCTCCTGGAGCATCCTCTTGCCATGATCGCCTCGGATGGTTCCGGATATTCGGATGCTCATAAGAAGAATGGCGATCTGGTGCATCCGCGCTCATTTGGCACGTTCCCGCATTTTTTACATACCTGCGCGCGGGACTCCCAGAAGCTCACTTGGGAAAAAGCGATTGAGAAGATCACGTCACTTCCGGCAACAACTTTCGGCATCGCACGCAGGGGCTTTTTACGAAAAAATTATTTCGCCGATATCGTCGTATTTGATCCGCAAACAATCAAAGACACCGCCACCTATAAGAAGCCATTCCAATATGCGATCGGCCTCTCTTGGGTCATTGTGAATGGAAAAATCGCGCTGGAAAACGGTATCGTGAATTCAACGCGGGCAGGTGCCGTCCTGAAAAAGTAACGCATTCGGAACGGCTCCTATTTGCAATACTACTGCCACAACCGAAGACGCGTCTTGTTTTCGGATTTTTTATAGATATATGCGAAGCATAAACTTTCGCGACAAAAAAGTCACTATCATGGGGCTAGGCCTCAACGATGGGGGAGTGGGAGCCGCCCGTTTTTTTGCCAAAGCTGGAGCACGCGTGCTTGTCACAGATCTCAAGAATCGCCGCCACCTTGCTCCATCCATTCAAAAACTTTCTGCGTATAAGAACATCTCATACGTTCTCGGCAAACATCGGATACAAGATTTTCAACATGCAAATCTCGTCATACAGGGGCCGGGAGTGCCGAGCGACTCCCCATATCTTGCAATCGCACACAAACACCGGGTCCCCATAGATACAGACATTGGCATTTTTTTTCGCTTGTGTCCGGCTCCCATCATCGGCGTCACCGGTTCAAAAGGCAAATCAACAACAGCATCCCTCATCCAATGCATGCTTGCGACCGCCTACCCCAACGTTCTCCTCGCCGGAAACATCGGACGCTCGGTGTTTGATATTCTTCCGCGACTTACAAAAAATATTCCTGTCGTACTAGAACTTTCCAGCTGGCAGTTGGAAGGACTTGCCGCCCACACACAAGCCCCTCACATTGCGGTCATCACGAACATACTGTATGAACACCTTAACCGCTATAAAAGTTTTGCCGACTATGCGCGAGCAAAATCATTCATTGCGCGATTCCAAAAAAAGCAAGATATTCTGATCATGCCCCATGGCGATCGGGTCGTACGGAATGCCATGAAGGGCGCGCCCTCTCGCATCATCGCTTACGCTGTTCCAAAAATTCCACACCATGAAGGAAATGCGCGGCTTTTCGGAGCGCATAACGCCGCAAATATTGCCGCTGCGGTCTCGGTCGCGCGCCTCTTCAGGATCCCTACGGCAAAAATAAAAAAAGCGCTCCGCACATTTCCCGGAAACCCCGGAAGAATGGAACCGATACGCCTCGCGAGCGGCGTTCGCTACTACAATGATACGACCGCAACTATGCCGGATGCCACGATCGCGGCGATCAAAACCCTCGCCCCCGCACGCAAACACGCGCTGCTCCTTATTGCCGGAGGCACCGATAAAAATCTTCGGTTCGCCGATCTTGCCAACGTAATCAATAGAGAGATCAGTGTGCTCATTCTGCTCCCCGGAACTGCGACTAAACAACTCCTGCGCTCGCTCCCCCCAAAACCCCGGCCCACTATCATAAAAGCGCGCACCATGCGGGTGGCAGTGGCACAGGCACATGCAAGGGCGCGGAAAGGCGACATTGTACTCTTATCCCCCGGCGCGGCAAGCTTTGGGCTGTTTCAGAATGAATTTGACCGCGGAGCGCAGTTTAATAATGCCGTAAAAAAACTGTAACAACATGGAACGCGCTGACAGAACACTATTCTATCTGACCGCGGCTCTCGTTCTTATGGGGCTTCTGGTCGTATCTTCTGCATCTGTTGCGATATCCGAAAGAAATTTTGGAACACTCTACGGATATACGCTCCGTCACGGAATATACGCGCTTGTGCTTGGCGGCATAGCGTTTTTTTCCTGCCAGCGAATACCCTACCAATTCTGGCGAAAGATATCCCTGCCACTTCTGTTGGGTTCTCTCATCCTTATGATGCTGGTCTTTTTTCCCGTTGTCGGCGTAACCTTGGGCGGAGCGCAACGATGGATCACTCTCGGTTTTTTCTCTTTCCAGCCGGGCGAACTTCTGAAGTTAACTCTTATCATTTACCTTTCCAGCTGGCTGGATAAAGGAAAGAGTGCCGAAAAAACATTCGGGAGGGCACTTGCTCCATTCACGCTCATTCTGGGAATTGCCAGCGTATTTCTCATCCTTCAACCGGATATCGGAACACTGTTCATCGTTGCCGCTACCGCCTCTGTTCTGTATTTTCTCGGGGGTGGGAAGGTGTCCCAGCTTTTTTCTCTAGGATTTTTGGGACTTATCGTTATCATTCTTCTCATTCAAATTGCGCCATACCGGGTTGACCGGCTTACCGTATTTCTTGATCCGAACACCGATCCTACCGGCATTGGGTATCAGATTAGGCAAGCGTTCATCGCGATCGGATCGGGAGGCGTGTTCGGAAGAGGATTCGGACAGGGCATACAGAAATATAATTACCTTCCCGAGCCGATCAACGATTCGATATTTGCCATCATTACCGAAGAACTGGGGTTTGCGGGCGCATCAGCCATCATCGCATTGTTCTTGCTGTTCGCGTGGTGTGGCATGCGCATTGCGCGAGAAGCTGACACTTTTTTTGGGAAACTTCTTGCGGCAGGTATCACGTCCGGCATCATTATACAGGCATTCATCAATATGGCCGCCATCTCCGGACTTCTCCCCCTGACCGGGATCCCGCTTCCGTTTATTTCCTATGGAGGGACATCTCTGGTGATGACATTGGCAAGCATCGGCATTTTGCGTAATATATCTACACACGCATAATGTGCGTGGTGGCGTCCCGCATGCCCTTATGCGCGCCGCATCCGAACAGCACACCATTTATGAGGATACTATTTACGGGAGGAGGCACCGGGGGACACTTTTACCCCATCATCGCCGTTGCGCGCGAACTACGAAAACTTGCCGAAGAAGAACGGATACTTGATCTGCAGCTTTTTTATATCGGACCCGACGACTTCGGCAGGGAAGACCTGATAAAAGACAACATCATCTACTACCGCGTATTCTCTGGAAAATTGCGGCATTATTTTTCCCCAATGAATGCGCTGGATTCGCTTTTCATTCTCTTGGGCATCCTACAGGCGGCGATAAAATTATTGGCGCTCATGCCTGACGTCATTTTTTCAAAGGGCGGCTATGGCAGTATTCCGGTCCTCTTTGTCGCGCATCTCTACCGCATTCCGGTGATCATCCATGAATCGGATACCATCCCCGGCAAGGTCAATCGCTGGTCATCAAAGTTTGCGCGACGCATTGCCGTCTCATTTGACTCAAGTGCCGCGTTCTTCCCGAAAGGCCGGGTTGCGCTTACCGGCAATCCGGTGCGAAAGCGCATCTTCGGCGGGAACATTGAAGAAGCAAAAACCGATCTCAACATTCTTACGGAAAACCCCGTGATTCTTATCACCGGCGGCTCCCAGGGCGCAGAAAAGATAAACAATGCCGTTCTGGAGGTGCTTCCAAACCTCTTGGAGCATTACGAGATCATCCATCAAGCGGGCGAAAAAAAATTTGAGGATGCGACCATTCAGGCAAATGCAACACTTAGTTCTGCCGATAAGACACGGTATCATCTCTATCCGTTCCTTCGCGAGTCACAACTTCGTCAGGCCTATGCGGTCTCGCACCTAGTCATCGCACGAGCAGGTTCCGGGAGTATTTTTGAAATCGCAGCGATGGGAAAGCCGTCAATCTTGATACCTCTGAAAAATGCGGCCCAAGACCATCAGCGAAAGAACGCTTTTGAATACGCAAAGGCCGGTGCGGCAGATGTGGTTGAGGAAGACAACCTGTCGCCACACATTCTGCTTGCCGAAGTTGAAAAGCTTTTTAGAAATCCCGCAAAAATGAAGGCGATGGGCGAGGCCGCTCAAAAATTCGCACGCATAGATGCAGCCGAAGTCATCGCGCGGGAAATACTACATATTGGACTTCACTAATATGAAATCGGTCCGAACACGCATCGCACCAAGCCCGACGGGCAATTTGCATATTGGAACCGCACGAACTGCGCTGTTTAATTTTTTATACGCAAAAAAGCATGGGGGAGCTTTCGTTCTACGCATTGAGGATACGGATCGCGAAAGATCAACGAAAGAATTTGAAAAGAATATCCTTTCGGGGCTGGAGTGGCTCGGAATTCATTGGGATGAGGGTCCCGAGATCGGCTCTTCGTCATACCGAGGTGACTATGCGCCCTACAGACAATCCGAACGAATATTCTCTTATAAAAAATATCTTGAAAAACTCCTTTTTGAAGAAAAAGCATTTTATTGTTTTCATACTGAAAAAGAACTTGCGAATGAGAAAAAAGCGCAGATGGAAAGCAAGATCCCGGTTCAACACATATGCACTCCTTGGCGAGATCTGCCGAAACGCGATGCGGAAAAGAAGTGCGGGGCGGGTGAGGCATCAATTATACGTTTTAAAATGCCCCCTACATCCGCGAAAGAACCCTCAAACTATCAACTTACCTTTCGGGACATCATTCGCGGGCAGGTTCATTTTTTCGCGCGCCTTTTGGGAGATTTTCCAATAGCAAAAAGCTCCGTTGAACCGCTCTATAATTTTGCAGTTGTTATTGATGACTATGAGATGCAGATAACGCATGTTATTCGCGGGGAGGACCACATTCCGAACACGCCAAAGCAACTCCTCATAGCAAAAGCCCTTGGGTGGACGACAAAAAATACCATTGGCGATACCATCCCTCCCTGGGAATATGTCCATCTACCGCTTATTTTAGGCCCTGACCGCTCAAAACTTTCAAAGCGGCACGGCGCGACCTCTGTAGATGAATACCGGCAAGCCGGTTACCTGTCGGATACCCTTTTTAATTTCATGGCGCTCATCGGCTGGAATCCCGGAGACGCGCGAGAAAAAATGACTAAAGAAGTTCTCATAAAAGAATTTTCACTTGAGAAGGTGCAAAAATCGGGTGCCATATTTGATACAACAAAACTTGATTGGCTAAACGGGGAATATATACGATCAAAAACTTCCGATGAACTTTTTGAGATTGCTCGTCCATATTTTGATCAGGCGGGAATATCAGCAGACGCCATCCTGCTTAAAAGAATCCTTGCCCTTGAACAGCCCCGCCTAAAAAAGCTTTCCGAACTGGGGGAGGGGATCGGCTTCTTTTTTGCCGTTCCGGAATACAATAAAGAGCTCCTGCGCTGGAAACAAATGAGCGACGAAGATGTCGCCCAATCCCTTAAAAAAAGTGCGGAGTGTATTGCCGGGATGACTGCGCCATTCAATAAAGAGGTGTTGCAAAAATTATTTTTTGATATGATAGGGGAGGGGGACAAGGGCGCCGCACTCTGGCCTCTTCGCGTAGCCCTTTCGGGCAAAAAATCCTCGCCAGGCCCATTTGAGCTTCTTGAGATCCTTGGAAGGGAGGTGTCACTGCGACGCCTTCAAAGGGCCCTGGAATTGGCCGGAGCCACAACATAAGATCCTAGCCGGAGCCCCATATTCTATGGGGCTTTTTTCTGTTATACTTCAAGTGAAAACCCTATGTGCGGACACTATGAGAATATACGGACCGACAAAGATCATTATTCCGGTGGTGGCACTTGCGGCGTTTGCATTGTTATATGGCACCCTACGGGTATATGCCGCAAGCATTGACGAACTTAAGGCCCAGATAAGTGAAAAGAGCGAAGAGATCAAGAAACTTGAAGAAGAGGAACGCACATATCAGAACAAGCTTACCGAGAGGGCGGTTGAGGTAAAGAATCTCACCGGTCAGATAGGCGGCCTAGACAGTTCCATTAAAAAGCTGACAAGCGACATACGGATTACCGAGGTTCGCATCAGTAGAACGGAACTGGAGATAAAAAAACTTCTTATTGAAATACAGGACAAAGAGCGAACCATTGAAAGACAAATCGGCAATGTGGGGTCGCTTGCCCGGCTACTTCAGCGATCGGATGATGAGCCGGTCATCGCCCAGCTTATAAAGTACCCAACGCTTGCCAGATTTTTTAACGTCATACATGCGCTTGCGTCGGCCCAACAAGGTTTTCGCGAATACCTCGTGGAAATCCGCAAAATAAAAGATGGTCTTAATGAGAAGCATGACGAAACAGAAAAAAAACAACATGAACTTCAACAGTTATCCGCAACGCTTGGGGACCAGCGCGTCCTCCAGCAATCCCAACGCTCACAGCGGGCGAATCTTCTTGCCACAACAAAGAACCAAGAAAAACTCTATCAAAAGCTTCTGGAAGACAATAAAAAAAGACAGCTGGCCCTGGAACAAGAGATCGCCGACTATGAAAGGCAGATACAAGTTATCATTGACCCCGCGTCGCTTCCAAAGACCGGCTCCAGCGTTCTGGGCTGGCCCCTCCCGGAGGTGGCACTTTCTTCGTGCTTTTCAGGAACACGCTCCAGCGCCGAACATTGCATTACACAATTTTTCGGGAATACTGCATTCGCCCTTGCGGGCGGATACAAAGGAAAGGGACACAACGGAGTTGATTTTCGGGCAGGTCTTGGAACGCCGGTGTTTGCCTCCGAATCGGGGGTCGTTCGGGATGTCGGAGACACCGACGTCGTGTGCCGCGGGGTCTCATACGGAAAATGGATTCTGATTGACTTTCAAAACAACCTTTCGGCGATATACGCGCATCTCTCCCTCATTAAGGTTTTGGCAGGGCATGCGGTACGTCGCGGGGACCTGATCGGCTACTCCGGCGTATCCGGATACGCTACCGGCCCCCACCTTCATTTCGGAGTATACGCGAAGCAGGCCGTAACCATTGCCGCGATCCCAAGCGCTGTGTGTCCAAAGAAAAAACTTGTTATTCCGGTATCCCCGTATAATGGATACCTCAACCCGGTGGACTATTTATAAGAGTAAGTGTAAACATAACACTAATTATAACACCCATGGCACACGTACCCCACATAAGCATCGCGATCGTCGTGATAACGCTTTCGTTCATAACCGTCGTTCATGCGGCAGAAAAAGACGTCCAGGAGGCGACGGCCTCGTCTACACTGATAGAGCGTTTTAATGGATATCGCATTCCCGCGGCACTCTATGAAAAGATCATTGAGACACTGAAACCGATGAACATATCGCTTCCGGAATTTCTTACGCCAGCATATTATAAAGATTTCATACGCGAAGCGAACGACGAAATAAAAGGTGCGACCGGAGTTGATGCGTACCATATCATCAATACCGCAATACATTGGTTTTCATCCATTGTTACATTTCTTCGCGAGATACTACAAAAAATATGATGTCCCGTAGGGGGCTGGTTTGGCGCATATCGGGCATCTCCATGGTATATAGACGTAAAATATACATTGTGCGACGTTATATAGAAAGCACGCATCCCGTCCTCCCCCTCCCCACGATCATCCGCTGAAAAAAAATAAAGCGCTCTGCGCGCTTTATATATACTCCAAATATTTCCTGAGTTACCATGCTTTCTGTTATTTTTCAGACATCGGACATGCGTAATGGATGATCTGGTTTTTATCATCCCGCCGTTCTAGCGTCCCCCCTCGCATCTCTCTTCCGCAACGGGCACACCGCACCGACTCGTTCTTCACGCCGGAATCCATGCTCATCATGCCGGATTCTCCAAAAGCGGGTGCCGAAGGCCTATTTCGTCAAGAAGCGGTCGTATTTCCTCCTTAAAACGCCTACGCGCCTCGTTATTGCTCTTTTTGAGCCCATAGCGTCGGTAGAGCGCCAAACTGCGGCTCTGCTCGTCTGGGACCCCAAAAGCATCAAGCGCAAGAGGAAGCCAGTCACGAAGTGCAAAATGGAGGTCTGCTCTGCCCTCTGGCGTTCTGGCAAGCTCCCGGATCCCATTCTCTCCGTGCTGAATGTGTCCGCCCTCTTCCGCCTCAATCTTTCGTATGGCATCGTTCCACGGCTCAAATGGACCCCCCCTAAACTCTGCAAGCTGGATAGCAGCCGATCGGTCCTGAAGATGGTTATACATGAGAAAATGAGCCCACGTTGTGAATCGATCGGGAAACTGGAATATTTTCAGAATATTCGCCTGATACTGTACCGATAACGCACGCTGAATCCACGGGTTTACACCAAGAACCTTGAGCGGCCCACTTTCCAGAATAAAAGCGTGCCCGAGCTCTTCCATGCCGATACGAGCGACAGTTTTCCGTTCGGCCAAAGTTGGTGCAAGCTGAATGCACTGGAGATAATTCATCCCACCCCAATACTCGCAATTCCACTGGGTAATAATGGTCTGAGTCAAAAGCCCGAAGAGCTCGCGGGGCATATCGGATGCATTGCCATACTTCCTACTGCCACTGGTCGCGCCGGATGCGCTGCCAGAAGTCGCCGTGTCGTTAGAATCCGCCATTATCGCCCCTTTTCAATGAGCCGAATGAACGTTACTATAATACTAGCAAATGATAAAAATATGCAAGACATATGCGAACATCGTTTTCAGCACTGGAGACATACAAACAGTGTCCTCAAAAATATAAGTTCCATGAGATAGACAAGATCCGCCAGAAAAAATCAAAGGAGGCCGTTTTCGGAACCCACATACACGCAACGCTGAAGTACATGTTCGTAAGCGATCCCCTGTTCCCCACGCTTGATCAAGTCCTTGAGTACTACCGCGCGCATTTTCCGTCGCGCGAGCAAGGCGTGTTTAAAACGGATGAAGAACATCGTATCTTTTTTGATGATGGCACACGCATGCTTAAACAATTTTATGGAAAAAACGCGCCGTGGAACTATTCTGTCCTTGATCTGGAGTCGCGCTTTGAAATACCACTCACCGACGCCGAGCGAAATGAGACCCACGTTCTTGCCGGCACCATAGACCGTATAGACAAACTGCCGAATGGCACCTACGAGATCATTGATTATAAAACCGCAAAACGCATGCCGGCGCAAAGCGCTGTTGATGAAAATCTTCAACTCTCGCTCTATGCCCTCGGCATTCAGAAGAAGTGGCCGCACATCAAACCGGAGCAATTAAAAGTTTCTCTCTACTTCCTGAAGCATGGAGAAAAATTGTCCTCCACCAGAAGCGTTGATGCGCTTGCCCGAGTGGAGTCCTCCGCGGTCGCAACCATCGCCGAGATTAGGGATACGCTTGAAAAAAATGAGCTATTTGAACCGATCGTCTCCCCGCTGTGTGATTACTGCAGTTATAAGCCAATCTGTCCCATGTGGCGACATCTGTACCGAAAAAAAGACCTCTCCCCCGCCGAGGACATCCAACCGATACTTACGGAATATCTGGAGCTCAAAAAAAATGAGAAGAAAAACAAGAAGCGGCTTAGCGAACTTCAGGCGGAAATGAAGCTTTTTATGGAGCAACAGGATGTCATGCGCATCTTTGGAGAAGAGGGAGCTGTTACACGAAGCGTGCAAAAACGACATGTCTATCTGTTTGAAAAGATTCGCGAGATCCTGGAGCCGCTCGGCGAATGGGAAAAAATACTGGCCGCCGATGAAAAAAAACTGAAAGCCCTTATGAAAAAGCTTCCACCAGCAGTCCAGGAGCAGGTTGAAAAGCTCGGAATTCAGGAAAGGGAATTTTCTTTATTAAAAGCAACATTCAAAAAGATCCAGGACCCAGAAGCAAACTCCTCCACCGATTGATCATAGCCCATCGCAATTGGCCGCCGGACGGTACCCCCTCGCTTCAGCATCTGCTTTTGATGCGAACCATACCTTGTTCTCCTCTTTTATCTTTTGGGCGCCGGAACACCACGGTAAGTGATAGGCGGTGCCGTTTTTTGATGCCACAACTGCCCCGGCAGATGCCTCAGGAAGCTCCGACACCCGTTTTACCGCATCTCCCCGCATTACTGCCGCCGTGGAAACCTCTGCTCCTTTCCCCGTGATCCGAACGGTGGCGTGCTGGGTGATGCGGACCGATAAGCGGCCAAGGCCGAAACTGCCTATGCTTACAAGAAATATCATGCAGGCGACAAAAAGGTCACCACTGCGCGCCCGCACGAACCCCTTGATATATTCTTTCGCATCTGTTAGCATGATAGTCACTATACATTTTTATATTAAAATATCAAGAAATACCTCATAGTTCCCTCTGGAGAACGTAATGGGCTCATGGTTGCACCATGCTCCCCTATCGTAACTCCTTATATACCCTATGGCACAAACTAAAGCAGGCGGCACAACAAAACTCGGCAGGGATTCGGCGCCAAAATATCTCGGCGTCAAGAAGTATGCGGGCGAGACGGCGCAACCCGGCGATATTCTCATTCGCCAGCGCGGAACGAAGTTCGTCGCAGGAAAGAACGTTAAGCGCGGAAACGATGATACGCTTTTTGCGACTGCCAAGGGTCTTGTCGCGGTCCGCACAAAGCGCAAGATCCACTTTGACGGCACAAAGGGATTGGTCAAGGTCATAAGCATCGCTCCTTAACCACACACCGCCAAAAGGAGGTACGCATGACAAACACGATCGCACCACCAGCCGATGAGCTTTACGCTAAAGATACGGAAGGCCATTTGATCTTCACCCATGATTTCTGCGGAGGAAATTTAATGCCGGATAGCGGCCTCCACGGCTCGCGCATATGCTCGCATTGTACCAAAAAGTTCTTACCGTATGAACAGCATAACCGATCGGTTGACGGAATGCGTTGCACCGGCCGAATGAAGTTCCTGGACACCGCCACGGCTGAACCGAAAAAAGCGGAGCGGTCCGTCCCCAGAACATTTGAGCGAGAGTGCACGACCTGCGGCAAAAAGGAATTGTACTCCCGTCATGAGGTGATCGTGGTCTTTCGCGCGGGCATCGGCGAGGACGACGCAAGAACATCCTTGAAATCACTCGGGCTTTTACCGGGAAGATTCCGCCGCGACACGCATGCGCCAACCACACTTGCCTGCGAGGTGCCGCTTCCGCGAGATACGAAAGAGACACCGTGGGCATTGGTAGAAACACTGGAGAAACAAAGCGGTCTCGTGCGCGCGGCATTCCCTTTGCTACTTAAAGAAATCAAAAGACCGGCATAATGCCGGTCTTTATTTTTGTTACACTCAAAGTCCTTTAGCGGCGAGCACCTGCTTTTTCCGGCGCATGCATTCTGCTCTTTTTTATCCCGGCACGAATGAACTCAATAAAAAGTGGGTGCGGAGCAAGCGGCCGCGATTTGAATTCCGGATGAAACTGCGTTCCGACAAAAAAAGGATGTCCCCGAAGTTCTATGATCTCCACCAAATTCCTCTCGGTGTTAACACCGGAAACAATAAGTCCGCATGTTTCAAGCTGATCACGAAAATCACCGTTAAACTCATAGCGATGCCGATGACGCTCGGAAATAAGAGCGGATCCATGTGCTTTATAGCTTTTCGTGCCCGGCTTCAGTGCGCACGTATATGCCCCAAGCCGCATAGAACCGCCTAGGCGCCGCTCCTTGATGTTCACCAACTGCTCGGGAAGCGTGTGAATGACTGGGTGCGCCGCGGCCCCCTTCACCTCGGTTGTGTGCGCATCGCGAAGCCGACAGGCGTGCCGCGCAAATTCCACCGTTGCCAACTGCATTCCATAGCACAGTCCGAAGAACGGAATGTTACTTACCCGACAGAACCTAATGACGGCGATCTTCCCCTCAACGCCCCGCGAACCGAATCCACCGGGAACGATGATCCCGTCAAATCGCTTTAAGAGCTTCAGCGAAGAAGGGTTGCCCTCGTATTCTTCCGCATTCAACCACTCAATTTCAGGGCGCTTCCCAAAGTGCCAGGTCGCATGCTTTACCGCCTCAATAACAGAGATGTATGAGTCGGAAAGAACGAAATTTCCGGTCCCAAAATACTTCCCGACAATGCCTATGCGCACAGCCGGGGTTTCCGGTTTATTGGCGCGGCGCATTTTTTTTACAAACACATCCCACTCCCCCAAAGATCTTTTTTTTGCCTTGATACCGAATTTTAACAGTAACCGTTCTGATAAGTGGTCACGCTCAAAATTCAACGGTATCTCATAAATTGATTTTATGTCGGGCGCGGATATGACATCTTCCGGGGCAATGTTGCAAAAAATTGATATTTTTTTCTTGCGCGGCTCATCCAACGGAACGACCGAGCGTGCGATAATAATATCCGGCTGAAGTCCCGCGGTGTTCATTGACCGGACCGCGTACTGCGTGGGCTTCGTCTTCATTTCACCGACAAGTTTTGGCACGGGCAAATACGACACAAGGACAAAAAGAACATCACCGGGACGCTGAAGGCGGAGTATGCGGCCTGCCTCAAGAAATAAGGCGTTCTGATACTCACCGACGGTCCCGCCGATCTCTACAAGAACAAAGTCCGCCTTGGCCTTCTTTCCGGCGCGATCAAGACGGCGTATCACCTCCTCCGGTATGTGCGGGATCACCTCAACGCATTTTCCTTCATATTCCAGGTTCCGCTCGCGTTCAATGACGGTCTGATAAATGAGCCCCGTCGTCATATAATTTTCCCGCGGAATATCCTGTCCTAAAAAACGTTCGTAATTCCCAATGTCTTGGTCGCACTCAACCCCGTCTTCGGTAACAAAAACCTCCCCGTGTTCCGTCGGGTTCATGGTTCCTGCGTCCACATTCAGATAGGGATCTATTTTGCAGGCGGTGACCCGAAAACCCCGTTCTTTAAGCAACCGGGCGATAGAAGCGGTTGACACTCCTTTTCCGATCCCTGACATGACCCCGCCACATACAAAAATAAATCGCGCCATAAAAATAAAGAGGCCTGCATTATACGATGTAAAACTTCTACCCTATTTCTTCTTTTTTGCTTTGCCGGGCACTTTCGTGCTCTCTTCCTCCTTTTCAATGATGACCCGGATCATCGTTTCTATGCCGTAGGGAAGCCGAAGTACGATATCAAAAAAACCAGTTTTTTTGATGGATTCATCAAGCACTATCCACTCCTTTTCTATAGAAAATCCTTTGGCGGACAGCGCTAGTGAAATATCATGCGCTGAGACCGAACCGAACGCCTGCCCCTTCTCTCCCACCTTTACGGGAAGACGCAGGTCATACCCCTTCAGCTTCTCGGCTACCACGCGACAGCTTGCCTCAAGCGCCTCGCGCGCCTTTTCTCTGTTCGCCTGTTCGCCTGCCGCGTGCGAGATGGCATGTTCTGTCGCAGGGCGCGCCAGTCCTCTGGCGATCAGAAAATTTCTTCCAAATCCGTCGGCAACATCCTTAATATCCCCTTTTCTTCCGACTTTCTGAACATCCTTCAAAAGCATGACTTTCATAAGCATAAAAAAGCATGCGTGTGCCGGGACACATGCCCCGACACCCAATGCCCGATACTACCTATACGTGTTACCACAGACATCTTTCAGCTATATTCTGTATACCATTATACCTTCCGCGGGGCAACGTGCCTCATGGCACCAGTTGGCGGTATAAAAATTTTTCTTATAATTTCCGTACTGCCTCAAGCGCGGCATCAAGTTGCGGATCGCGGTCTTGTTCAACGTCCTCCGCCTGCAATTCCTTTGCTATATCGGGCTCAATACCGGAATCGTTAATGGAAAATCCGTTCGGTGTAAGCCATTTGGCAATAGTGATTTTAAGAGATGCGCTATCCGGTAGCGGCTCGAGCTCCTGAACCGACCCCTTACCATAGCTTTTTTCCCCCACGATCGTGATATTCCGCTTGTCGCGAAGCGCTCCGGCAAGGATCTCTGATGCCGAGGCCGATCCCTGGTTTATGATAACGACTACGGGAGTCCGCTCAAGATATACATATCCATGCGAACGGTACACCACCTCCTTACCGGATGCGAAGACCTCGCGCGCGACCACTTCTCCGGCGGGAAGGAACCATGAGGCAATATCAACGGCATGATTAAGATACCCGCCCGGGTTATTGCGAAGATCAAGGATAAGTTTTGAAGCGCCCACACGGTGCATTTCTTGGAGCGCTCTCCGGAACTCATCTGCGGCGTTTTCGTTGAAATTAAATAAATGAACGTAAAAAATACCGTCCCCAAGTTTTTTCGTCTCATACACCGGGATACGTATGCTGTCGCGTACGACGGAGATGTCCTTTGCCCCGTCAACGCGCTCACGCGCTATGGTAAGCGTTACCGGCGTGCCCTTCACGCCCCGTATTGATGAAACCGCCTGATCAAGTGAAAGCTCCGTGGTGGACGTCCCGTTGATCTTCAATACTTTATCACCGGCCAAAAGGCCGGCGCGCTCCGCAGGTGAATCCTTGAGGGGGGCAATGACCGTCAGCACCCCTTTGCGAATACCGATCTCTGCCCCGATCCCCCCAAACTCTCCTTTAATATCGTCGTTGAACCGTTTCGCCTCTTCCGGAGGGAAAAACGTCGTGTAGGGATCGCCAAGCGATTGGACCAGACCGTCTATCGCGCCATACACAAGTTTTTGACGGTCAATATTTTTTTTATCAACAAAATCCCTTTCAAGACGAGACCATACATCCCAAAAAAGAGCGAAGTCAACACCATTCGGCATTCCCGCCTCCTGATTCTGAATGGCGACAACTTCGGCGCCCACCGCCGAGCGCTGGTGTGTTCCGGCCGCATACCCGGTCCCAAACGCAACAACAACGATGCCAAGCGCAAGAAGTATGACTGTGATTCTCTTCGGTTGATACTGCATAGATGTATGCCCCGGCATTCGTCTGTATTGCGCGGCGCGGATAAAAAATATCACCACACAAACACGAACATTATATCAATTTCTCGGTCAATTTCCAAATGTCTCCCGCCCCCATCATAATAATGATATCGTCATTTGCTACCCGCTCGGCAAGAAATTCACGGATACCGGATGGGTCTGCCAGATAGTACACGCTGTCATGCCGCTTCTTCAGTCCTTCCACAAGGTCGGCCGACTGTCTGCTCGGCTCCGGGGCTTCTTTCTCCCGACCCGCGACCTCATACGGATCCAGTATGACCGCGATATCCGCGGCGTCAAACGCGTTCATGAATTCATCAAAAAGATATTTTAGCCGTTCACGCTGATGGGGCTGGAAGATACACCATATGCGGGCATGCGGAAACCGCTCTCGTGCGCCCTGAAGGGTCGCTTTGATCTCGGTAGGGTGATGTGCGTAATCATCATACACCTTTGCTCCCTGAAACATGCCCCGAAGATCAAATCTCCGCCAGGCGCCGCCATACTCGCCGAGCGCCTTTAGTATCGTCTCTTTCGGGATGCCGAGAATCTCACCCGTCTTATAGGCGGCAAGGGCATTATAAACGTTGTGCACTCCCAGCACCTGAAGGATATTCTTTATATCATCAACCTTGCTGTTCGTCAGAGAATACCAGTATACGCGCCCCCGCTGCTTTTCATCCTTCATACGTTCCATGCCGACGGCGAGAAGTTCGCTGTTGTCATTATTGAGCACCAGATAGCCGCCCTCCTTTGTGTTTTTCAAAAATGCCGCGAAAGCCATAGCGATATCCTTGCTATCCTTATAGTAATCCATATGCTCACGATCAATATTCGTCACCACCGCAATATCGGGCGCATAATTCAAAAAGGAACCCTGGTACTCGTCCGCCTCAATAAGAAGGTACCGCGACTCCCCGCGCCGAAAATTTGCATTGCCGAACTGAGAAAGCTTGGTGCCTATAATAACGGTTGGATCAAGCCCCGCTTCTATCATAATGAGCGCTATCATGCCGGTCGTGGTACTTTTCCCATGGGCTCCGGCAACCGCGATGGTATAAAACCTCCCGGTAAGCTCCCCGAGGGCCCGGGCATATGGCCATACCATAAGGCCTCGTTTTTCTGCTTCAATGCGCTCCGGATTGTCGGATTTCGTGGCGGCGGTATAAATAATCGTCCCGGCATCTGCGGGAACATGTTCGGCCTGATGCGCGCCGTACGAAATGACAACTCCAAGCCGCTCAAGCTCATGGGTAATATCTGACGGTGACAAGTCCGATCCGGAGATCGCTTCGCCCTCCGAGAGATAAAAACGGGCAAGCGAGCTCATACCGATGCCCCCAATACCAACAAAATGTACTGATGTTTTTTTCATCGTTGCTCTTTCAGCCGATACGAGATCTACGCTGTGCTTCCGAGTTTCAAAAGGGCCTCTCCAGCATATTTCGCGATCGTTTCGCCGATGCCGAACCGCGGGTCGTGAAGCTCCTCTACCGTGAACCATCGCATCTCCTCGCTCACCTCATCCTCGCCCGGATGAATTTCGCAAGTTGGTGCCGTTGCAAAATAGACCATGGTGACATGCTCATGACGATCGTTGATGCGGTGGCGGTTTAAAAAGACCGGCGGAGGAAGTTCAACATACATACCGGTCGCATCGGGAACACGCGGTACGCTCCAGAGCACCACAGAAAGACCAACCTCCTCCTTAACCTCGCGAAGAGCGGCTTCCGCAGGGTCTTCCTTTGGTTCAATGTGCCCACCAACACCCAGCCATTTTTTGTACTTATCATGTTTTCGCAAAAAAACTATGTTCTGGTATACGATAAAGACCTCCACGGTAAAATCAACAGCGTCATGAATGTGTGACATATGTATATGATTTAGAACGATCTATCCGTCCCCAAGTTCTATGGATTCAAGAATTGTGGCGTGGGGCCCCGCAGAAGTTGTTCCCGTCTCCATAAGATTAGCTGCCCGAACCTCGCACTGCCAATTGACCCCCTCATCTGTGTCCGGCGGAATGACACCGGGCACCCGGCGAAGTCGCGCAATGGTTGCGTGGATCGCCCTAGAAGGCGTCCCATACTGCTGAAAACCCGAGGCGGGCGTGGCAAGGAGTGCCTCTGCGCAGTCCCGACGAAACGCGCCATATGCGAGAGAATCTGCCGCCCGCACCCAGATGAGACGCGGCGCTCTTCCCGGCGGACCGGATACGACCCGGTCAAATACAATGATGAACGGGTCATGATGAGAGCTGGCTTTCCGCAGAACACGAATAGATGCTATCAGTTCGTCATTGTCAGCATACCACGGCGGAATGATGATACCATGAAGATTTTCGGGTAAGACCCAGCGAGCCGCAATATCGGAGTGGTCATTTTGCCACAAAAAAATTTTATTCTTCACACGCTCGGGGATCGCGAGCGCAAGAAATATTCGTCGCTTGGTCATTGGAGGCATCATACCAAATACTGCAGTATATTTACAGGGTGAGCAAGGTCATACCGAACCACCAAAAACAGTGGCGGCGTCATCCCCGCTACTCAATACGAAAGGCCCCATGCGTACACCGAAATTGCGCACCGGAAACCACGCCCATTCCCCTTCCTCCCTGACATCTCAAAAACTTGCATATTTTAGTTTTTTATGTTATTAAATAACCACACGCTCCTTCACATTCTACACTATGCTCCGACAGGGTTTGCG
Organism: Candidatus Sungbacteria bacterium RIFCSPLOWO2_02_FULL_51_17; assembly: GCA_001820785.1. GTDB lineage: Bacteria > Patescibacteriota > Minisyncoccia > Sungbacterales > GWA2-42-14 > 2-01-FULL-51-34. The sequence goes on along the minus strand of MHQW01000042.1, from coordinate 19,767 downwards.
GCTTTTTTTCACGACCGTATGGCCAAAAATCCCAAGACATGCGGCCATTATGCGCCGTGCGACACAACGTTTTACCGCAGGAGAGCAAGCAGATGATGCTCTGAAAATCGCTGCCGCCCTGAACCAAGAAGGGTTTTTCTGCGATATAAACTACATCGGCGATCATTCCGACCAGCCCGATGCGATAGCAAGGGCCTATGAGACCTACGCACATCTCATCCGCACTATCGCCAAAGCAAAACTGAAAGCCGGCATTTCCGTAAAGTTGGGCCAGTTTGGACTTCTGGCCGACTCTCCTGATGCCGCGGCGCGAGAGGCATCATTCAACCTCCTTATCGCAACGATGGCGGAAACATTCGGTGTTCGCCTGTGGATAGACCGCGAAGAAATATGTCACACAGCCCGGACAAATGCCATCATAAAAAACATCGCCCCGCGCGCGAAAGCCGGAAGCGTCGTTCAGGCGTATGACCGGAATGCCCTGGCGCTTCTTGATGAGCTGGGAGTCCGCATTCCCTGGCGTGTCTGCAAGGGCGCATACACTGAATCCCGGGCAACCGTGTTCACGCATACCCGGGACATTGCGGAGACATACCGACACCTCGTATCCCGGATCATCGCCTCGGGCGGGTATGCGCAGATAGCGACTCATGATGAAAAACTTGTTCGCACGGTCCTCAATGATCTGCGACGGTGGCGACGTGACTTCCCGAAGGACCGATTTGAGTTCGGAATGCTGTACGGCGTGAACATGAAACTCGCCCGAGCCCTCACCCGCGAAGGATACCGAGTGACCATTTACCTCCCGTTCGGCGAGGATATAGAAGGATACTGCATCCGCCGCATCATTGAAAAACCGAAATACCTCCTGCTTCCTCTGCGAGCGCTTTTCCGGGCCTGAATTTGGCCCTTTTCTTTTTGCATGGCAAAAAGTATTGACATATTGCATGTTTTGTGTATAATAAGGCGATATGTTGTACCTTGAACAGCAGGGTGGCGGTGGAGCAATTTTTTGGTGATGCGATATCGCACTACCTGACTGCGGCGTTTTTGCTTGGTATCCTCAACGTCATATTCATTGATCTGCTTCTCGCCGGCGACAATGCGCTTATCATAGCGCTTGCAGTACGACAGCTTGAGGGCAAGCGAAAAAACCTTGCCATCTGGTGCGGAACGCTCGGCGCAGTGATCTTGCGCCTGCTCTTCCTTGCAATCGCAACTTTTTTTCTCGGCGTGCCATTCCTGCATGCGGCAGGCGGAGCATACATCATCTTTATCGCGGTGAAGCTCCTGAAAGATGAGGAGGGCGGGGAAAAGAACATTGCCGCAAAAGACCGTTTCTGGTCTGCGGTCTGGACGATCATCATCGCCGACGTGGTCATGAGCATTGATAACGTCTTGGCCGTTGCCGCCGTTGCAAGCGGTAATTTTCCTCTGCTGGTCGGAGGCATTCTCCTCTCGGTTCCCATCATGATATTCGCCTCAAGCATCCTTTCGCGCCTCATGCAGCGCTTCCCCGTCATCATCCTTATCGGTTCCTGCATCCTGGCGTGGGTCGGTGGAAAAATGTTCGTAGAGGATCCCGTTTTCGGAACATTCTTCCACGGATGGAGCATCGCCATCAAGGGAGGCGCTGTCGCCATAACACTTGCCTACTATGGTTGGCGTCGCTTCAGACGCGCGCGATAAGAATCAGTAAAACCGTCAAAAAAGGCGGTTTTTTAACACCATAATATGCTTGAAAATTGGCTTTTTTGGTGCTATTATTTCAGCAAATAAATAAGGCCCCCGCCCGCGGTAGGCGAAGGCCACAAGAAGAGCACTAATACCGCAATACCATAGTACCATAATTTTTACATAGCGTCCAGTAAATCCAAAATAAGTGCTAAAACTGAAAACGATGAAGTTTGAAAAAGACGCCCATCTTCACTCGCGCGAACACGTGCTTGCCGACGATCTTTCGTCTGCCCTGGGGGAGCCAAAGAGGTTTGCGGCGTATCTCGGCATTGCCAGAATGTATGATGAAAGCGACCTGCGAGCGCTTCTCGGCCGGATACGTGAAAAGGCAGATCTTCCGCTTGCGGCGCGCGGAAAATATTTTTTTGCCTGCCTTAAAGGTCTTACGAAAATACCACGTCAAGGATCGCGCGCAGACAAACCTGCTAAAGAAAAGAAAAACAATGGCACATCTTCCGCCGATAGTGAAAAATCCGCATAAGGTCTTGCGGGGCATCGCGAAAGAAGTTCCCTCCGATGAGATATTAGGCGCACGCATCCAGGAGCTTATTTTAAACATGAGAACGGTCCTCGGCGAAGCAAAGGACGGCGTAGGTCTTGCGGCCCCCCAGATCGGAGAAGCCCTGCGGGTATTTCTTGTCTCGGAGGAAGCCGAGCACGTAGATACCGCCGGAAACAAGGCGGAAAGCGACGAGGAAATTGAGAAGCGAAAAAAGAAGGAGTGGAACTATTTTGTCTACATCAACCCCATCGTAAAAAAGATCTCCCGTCAGCGAATTGCATACCCGGAAGGATGCCTCTCTATTCCCGGAGTGTTCGGTATCGTCAATCGTCCGGAAAAGATCACCGTTGAGGCGTTTGACGAACACGGGAAAAAATTCACACGGGGCGCCTCAAAATTTTTTGCCAGGGTCATCCAGCATGAACTTGATCACATAAACGGCGTCCTCTTCATAGACAAGGCGGAAGAACTTCTTGACCAACGCCATGGATAATCCGGCACATACACCATCGTTGGTGTTTTGGGGAACACCTGATTTTTCCGTACCGATCCTTACGGCCCTTGCGGAGCATTTCCGTGTTGTAGCAATCGTGACGGCACCGGACCGGCTCGCCGGAAGAAAAAATATTATAACTCCCCCGCCGATAAAAAAAGCGGGGCGCTCTCTTGGTATACCGGTCCTTCAGCCAGAAAAACTGCTCCCGCATATCTGTGCCGAAATACCACCCGCCGACATCACTGTTGTTGCGGCATATGGGAAAATTCTCCCGGATGCACTACTTAAAAAACCTATTCACGGATGCCTGAACGTCCATCCATCGCTTCTGCCGCGCTGGCGCGGCCCCTCCCCTATTCAAGCGGCATTTCTTGCGGGAGATGAAAAAACAGGAGTAAGCATTATGCTCATGGACGAAAAGATGGATCATGGCCCTATTATCGCTCGACAAGAGATCATCATCGGCGCCGATACGGTGGAAACTCTCTCAAAAAAACTTTCACTGCTATCTGCAGAAATGCTGTGTGAGATCATTCCTCGTTGGATCGCAGGCCGCATTGTGCCAAGCCCGCAGAATCACGAAAAAGCGACCTACTGCAAGATTATTAAAAAAGCCGATGGGAAGATTGTGTGGAGCGCGTCAGCGGTAGACATAGAAAGACACATACGAGCATACGAAGGATGGCCTGGCGGCTATACCTTTTGGGTGCGCAAAAAGACACGACTACAGCTTGCCATTCGTACCGCCCGCTTGGTATCCGATCCCGCAGTGCCGGTACCTCCTCCCGGAACCATTACCGTCGCGAAAGATCATATGTATATCGGGACGGGCAATGGGGCGCTTGAGGTCCTAATGCTTCGCCCGGAAGGAGGACGGGATATGTCCGCCTCTAGTTTTATGAGAGGACACCCGGAAATCCAAGGAGCGGTGCTGGAGTAATTATATGGGGTACCCCCGCCCCCAAAAGTGCGCTATACTATCCGTATGGACAACGCAGTCGTAGGACTTATCATAGTTGCCATCATACTTGTGCTGACATTCAGCTTCTATGACTCATCCGGAAGCGGTGGTATGAATTTTTCGTTTTTATCAAGCGATGAGCCCCTCGCATCCGGCGCCGGGACATCTGAAATTCAAAACCCGCAACCGGCACGTTCCGAAAATGAACCGGGGTTTTTTGGCTCGTTTCCCTTTAGTCCCCGCGTTGCCGGAATCCAAAATCCCCCGGCACCTGCTACCCAATTGTCATCCGACCATGAACAAGGAACCGTAACAACGCAACGATCAGGATACTCTTCGTTAGAAAAGATCGTGAGAATAGTGCGCGTAGAGCGCACCTCCCAAATGCTCTCCGAGGAATACATCATCCTAAGAAATGGCGGAGCTTTTTTCGGCTCAAGCGTGAAGGGCTCCGTCGCAATCACCGGCTGGACCGTTGAAAACCGAATCGGAGACAAGCATATCATCCCGAAAGCGCTCGATATTCCGCTCATAGACGCCGATCCCACCCCCGTAGCGCTCGCGCCTGGGGGCGAGGCGATCATCGTAACCGGAACTCATCCCATGCGGTCAAGCTTTCGGGAGAACGCCTGCACGGGATACTTGAACGAACTCTACACATTCACTCCGGCGCTTTCAAACTCATGCGCCGACGACGATCCTGAAGTGTCAAAGCTTTTGGAAGACACACGCTTAAGCTCTCGGTGCATTGATTTCATACGCGCGATCCCGGAATGCCGTCTGCCACGGTACGCAACGAACGACGAGGCGGTGCTTGGTGCCGCCTGCGCGGACTACGCGAATAAAAACTATTTCTACAGCGGATGCGTGAAAAATTTCCGGGATAGCAAGGATTTTCTTGGCACAACCTGGCGGCTTTTTCTCGGCGAGAACAAAAAACTTTTTGACCCACTGCACGACCGCATAACGCTCCGGGATGAAAAAGGTCTCGTCGTTGATGTGTTTGAATATTAATCGTTCACATATGACAAGGAGCACTTTTATTTCAATGATTTCCGTATCCGTTCCCGGATGCGTTGAGTGCAAAAGATTTGAAGAGCGCTGGGAAGCGCTGCGAAAGGATTTTCCCGCTGTGGACTACAAAAACATCAGCGCCCTCTCTCCCGAAGGGCAAGAACTTATATCGCATTATGGCATCATGATGTCGCCGGGCATTATCATAGACGACGAGCTTTTTGGTGTCGGCGGTATTAACATGGAAACACTTACGGCCCGCTTAAAAGAGCTGTCTTCACCCCAGCCATAGCGTCACTCCGGGCACCCTCCTCGTTTGAAGAATTGTTGACACCCGCTCATATTTGTGCTACGTTTTGTGCATAGATCTTTGACTCGCCGGAGCAGAGCATGTCCCTTTCCTCCCGCCGTCTCCTAAAAAGAACGCGGCTCGCTGACATCTATTTTGATGTGCAATTCAACAACCCAAGCGGACTAAAGAGCGTCTATGACGAAGCACAGGCGCTCATTATGGGTTTTGTTGAAACAAACAAGGCAACACTTGCCCTACATGCCGTACAAGTACCAATCTCCAACTCCACTTTTGAGTATGACCGAAGGGGGGAGCTGGAGGCCATTCCTCTTGGTATCAGATTTGAGACAGAAAGCAGATTTGCCCCCAAAGATACCCATGTACATGCGCTCTTCCTTGATACGTCCGGAAAATTTTTTTCAGCGCAACCGGAAAAAACATCCATATTCCAAAAGCCGAAATACTACCACTCCGTGGAACACACCTGCCAAGGGCTTCCCGCCTGGAACGCGGTGCCATTTCATACCGTAATGTCTGCCCTGAGAAAAGTCCTTCGCAGGGCAGAAAAAGTAAAGAGAAAAGAGGAGCGCGCTACCCAGGGCGCTCGCACAACGCTCACGCGCCTTAGGGAAAAACTGTTCCCATAATGATCGCAGGCCAGCTATACCAAAGCCACCCATCTCCGGGTGGCTTTTTACATACCATCACATCTGTTTAGTTTCCCTCCTTTGCTGTATACCCCAGATCGGCGATCGCCTTGAAAATATCGTCCTTTTTCACCTTACCTTCGTCAAACTCTACATCCCCCATTTTCTTGTTGTAATCAACAGAAACATTTCCAACACCATCTATCTGCGAAATGAGCATTTGAATACCGGTCGCGCACGCACCGCAATGCATACCGGCTATCTCTACATGCATCTTTGTCATATTTTTTACGTTATGCTAGTAATATGCTTATCTGACCGCTACCCGCGCTTCCCCCTCACTTTTCACCATTGGAGGTGTGTAGCGCTTAAGCAATAAGGAGTTGGTGACAACGGAAACGGAGCTAAACGCCATTGCAAACCCTGCGATTTCGGGACGCAGGGTCGCCTGCGAAAAACTTAAGAATATCTGTCCAAATTTTCCATACGAAGAGGCAAGGCGCAAGACCCATGGGGCCGCGATACCGAACGAGCTTTGCGTAACAAGAAGGTGCGCACCCGCCGATATCGGGATTGCCAGCACATTATAGATGAACGCCCAAAAAAGATTCTGCCATACTTTTTTAATGGTCCTCCCCGAAAGCTGAATGGATGTCACCACGTCGCGAAGATCGTCTTTCACCAGGATGATCTCGCCGGTCTGCACCGCAACATCGGTTCCCGATCCCACGGCAATGCCGACATCCGCCTGGGCAAGTGCCGGCGAATCATTGATGCCATCGCCCACCATAGCGACCTTTTTCCCCTCCTTTTGCAAATTCTTTATGACGTCGGCCTTTTGCTGAGGAAGAACTTGCGCCAATACCCGGTCTATTCCGAGCTCACGGCCGATGGCAGCTGCCGTTTTTGGGTTATCCCCCGTGATCATGATGATCTCTTTTTTCATCTTTTTTAAGGCGTCTATCGCTTCCTTTGCGTGCGGCTTCAGCGTATCTGCCATGGCAATGATGCCGATAAGACGCCATGAAGAGGCCTTGGCGGCGGTCTTGGTCTTGGCCCCATTCTTCAGCACACCACCACGGGATGCGGCAAACACGACTGTTTTTGCCTGATTCTGTAAATTTTCAACAGCTGGCATATGTTCGCGGGTATCCACCCCAAGGTCTGCCATATACGCGGGATTCCCCACGACAACCTCAATGCCAGATACCACACCGCGAACACCGAATCCGGCGACCGCCTGAAAGTCCTTCACATCATACAATGTTCCGGCGACATTCTTTCCTTTCTCAATAACGGCAGTTGCAAGCGGATGTTCGGAACCGCGCTCAACCGAGGCTGCAAGTTTTATCGCCTCCTTTTCCGCTATTCCTCCGATGGCAATGAAGTCGGTCACTACCGGTTTTCCTATCGTAAGCGTGCCCGTCTTATCAAAAGCAATGGCGGTAATGCGATAGGTTTTTTCAAGTGCCTCCCCGCCCTTAAGAATGATGCCGAACTTTGCCGCGCGTCCTATCCCAACGATAAGCGCTGTCGGTGTCGCCAAACCCATAGCACAGGGACATGAGATCACAAGAACGGCGATCGCATGGACGATTGCGGAGCGTAGTGCGGTTCCATCAATCGGCCACCCTCCCCCAAGAACGACAAAGTACCACGCGGTAAACACCATCACGGAAAACACCACGACGGCAGGCACAAAGTATTCGCTTATCTTATCAACCAGGTCTTGGACCGGCGCGCGGGATGCCTGGGCCTCCTCAACCATTTGAATGATCTGATATAAAAGCGTTTCTTTACCGACTTTTGTCGCTTTGAATTTGAAAAGGCCCTCTTGATTGACGGTAGCGCCTATCACCTCTTCGCCAACCCCCTTTCCTACCGGAAATGACTCGCCGGTAACAACTTTTTCATCAATGTGGGACTTACCCTCAACAATGATCCCATCAACAGGGATCTTTTCACCAGGACGCACAATAATAACATCTCCAACTTTCAACTGATCTATCGGCACGGTGACCTCCTGCCCATCTCGCATAATATGGGCCTCTTTTGCCTCAAGTTTTAGGAGCTCCTTTATCGCCTGCGAGGCCCTCCCCTTTGCCACCGCCTCAAAATATCTGCCAAGCAAAATAAAGAAAAGAAGTGCTGCAGAGGACTCCCAGAAGGGGTGGTCAATGTTGAAGAACAAGAAACCAATCGCGCTGTAAAAATATGCCGCGGATGTGCCAAGCGCCACCAATACGTCCATATTCGCGGAACCAACCCGGATGGAGGTGAAGGAGTTTTTATAGAATGGCCAAGCAATGACAAACTGAATGGGCGTTGAAAGTATCCAGTAAAAATAGTTAAGATCTATCCGAAACGGCGGACTGGATACATCAACGAATATTCCCACCAGCAGTTTTAACGGTTGGGCGATACCCCAAAAAAGATAGTTCACGAGGTACGAGCCGTAGGCAAAGAATCCCTCCGATCCCGAGAGTGCCGGCTGACGGATCACGAGAAAATCAAAAAACTCATGCACGTGCGTCACATTGAACATGTGAATGAGCATATAGTACAAAATGATGGGAAACGCGAGAAGAAATGCCGCCTTGACGCGCCGACGCGCCTCTTCTATTTTTTTGGCGTCTTTCAACTCCTCCTCTTCCAGCGTGGATCCTTCTTCGGTGGGGCGTATCAAATCATAGCCCAACTTGTTTATGAACTCGTCTATTTTCTCAAGAGAGATCCTTGACTCATCATATTCAATGGCGGTCTTCTCAGAACCATAACTTGTTTTAATAGAAGAAACGCCGGGCTGTTTCCCGATGAGCTTATCTATGAGCACCGAGCACGATGCGCAGTGCATGCCTTTCACTTTGAGAACCACTTTTGCCATATGTATCGGACAATTATATTAAAGACGTCGGTTGACACACATCATTTCCCCATCATGGCGGGACCGCGTGCCGGTTTAACTTTCAGCGTGCCGATCATGTCAAAATGAGTGCGAAGCTTCCCGTCCACATGCCCCTCGCCGCATGGCACCGAACAGTAGTACGGAAACTCGCCTTCCTGGGTCACGGTAAACTCAACCGTAATAGTGCTTTTGGCGGGCATCCGTTGCGATACCCCAAGCGCATCTATCGCAATGCCATGATCATATTCGTCTTCGTTGACGACGGTCATGACGATCTTATCTCCGCACTCGGCCTCAAGGTTTTGGGGAACAAAATTCCATTTATCCTTCTCCGCGGTGACGGTAAAATTTCTCGTGATCCCTCCAGAGCACGGTCGTGATGCCTCCGGCAATAAAAAAGTCCTGTACATGATGCCGGCGACAAGAATGATGATGACGCTTCCCCCAAGAATAAAATATTTGTTCATATGCTCTATGAAGGTTTCTTCGGCTTAAAATCCTTCGGCACATCCAAATATCTTCGCACCAAAAGTCCGAGAAGAAGAATGCTTACTACCGAAAAGATCGGAAGAAGCACCCGGGAAGAAATGCCGCCGGGCTGCGCATCCTTTACCTCAAGCCAAAACGCCGCAAGAAGCGCCTCTTCTTCTCCTAATTCCGCCCCCCGAGGACGAAACTGTGCGAACGCCTTATAACGCCCGGCCTCCGGAAACTGGACGGAGAATGCAACCCCATGACCACGTGACGCATCGGGATGCGCATGAATGAACTGCTTCCAGTCATCTTTAATGATGGTAAGATGCATGGCCGCTCCAATATAATTCTCAAGCATAACTTCTCCCTCCGATCCATGAATATCAAATGCGATCGGCTCACTTTTCCCTAACATGAGAGGAGCCCCGGCAAGAAGTGAAACATCATAGGCACCCGCGGTAACAGTGCGCCCGAATGAGACCTCCTTTTCGTCCCGCACACCATCGCCTTCAACATCAATCGGCGCATGTCCGAACGTATGCACAGTCCCTCCCAGCATGATCTCGGACCATAACTTGTATATGCCCGGATTTGCAAATACGTGTGAAATACCGAAAAGACCCGGGGTGGATGTGGACTCCGGATGTATGTGAAAAAATTCGTTCATATCTGAACGAACACCGAGAACATGCATGCGTTTTTCATGATTCAGCTGGAGCGAGGAGGTAGCAATGGGCACGCCCAGCGTCTTATCGTTCACGTAAAACAAGAGCGCCTCGTTATTTTCCGCTTGAGCCGGCGCGAGCGCCACTGAAAAATTGACTGCGGCCCCTTCGGTAACATCCACCTCTTCATGATATGCGGATGTCGCATGGACCTGATCGCCACCCATTTCCATTCCGTGATCATCCGGTTCATCTTCGTGCGCATGGGCGACCGTTTCGGCATCATCGTGCATCATGCTCTCAGACAAAGATTGCTGATAAAAACGTGTCGGTAATACATACACAACGAGCAGGAGTAAGAGCGCGGTAAGAAGAATATAATTCCAAAAAAGTGTCGTGAGTTTCGCCCTCCATACTCTTTGTTCGTCATCGGGAAGCGCAGAAAGCCCTGCCTTTTTCCTCCGATAATACCACCAAAACGGCAAGACCCATACGAATACCAGGAACCAGTTGCCAAGTTGCCATGGCAGATCAAAAAGCGTTTGCGGAACGGCAATGGGTCCATGTCGGTGAACATTTTCCACGCCAAGATTTTCCGCGATAGAGGTCGTAAATCGCTGTTCCTGGACGATCTCCTCAAAAAGAGTATGCTGGCCGGAATTCACCCACCAGTCATGCGAGAAAAGACCGAGTGTCAAAATGAATCCGGCGACAAACACCATGCCCCACCCCGTTGCGCGTTCTATTTTTTCTTTATGCGTTACCACAAACGAAAGTGCGTTCACGCCGATGATACCGAGGATCGCGAGAAGCAGAAGCGGCAGGATCCGTCCGATGGCGTGGACAAAAAACAGCAGCCATCCTTCATAGATATCGCCGGATGTTGCGATGCGTGTAAGAATGAACGGGGTTGCCGGATGCGGGCACCCGATGCCGATGTTGCCCAAAAAAAGTCCCAGCATGAGCGCCTTGATGACATCCTTTTGACGCTGAATGAACATGGGATACGCGCCCGAATAGGTCGGCATCCGGAATTTCACCAGACCGAGCTCCCCGAGCGCGAACACGTAGGCGAATAGTCCAGCGAAAAGATACATGTAGTTTTTCACCGTTTCAATGGACGCCCCCAATCCGCTGATTGCCGCATTTCCGAGGTAGGCCGTCACCACGCCATACATGCTAAGAGTCGCCACCACCCCCACACCGAACGCAAGCGCTATGGAAAGCCCTTTCACCGGCCCCTTTCCCATGGAGAGCGGAACGACTACGAACGCAAGTGGCAGGGTGCAAGGAAGCACGATCATGGTGAGCCCCGCGGCGTAACTGAGCGCGTACCACCCAAGACCGATATGCGCCCCGCCATCTTTGGCAAGCGAGGCAAAATCAAAGAACAGAAAAAAGAGAAGGCCCCCGATGATGAAAAAAAGGAGCCCAACGATAAGAAAGGTAAACACTGTTTTCATACTGCCCGACAAAGTACCTTCGTTCATTGGAAAAATTATTAGGTAGTGCTCGTTTGCTCACGCGAAGATGCATGTTGCCTGGTGAGAATAGACAACGCCAGGGCCGCCCCCAAAATACCGAAGTCGCGAAACGTCTGCTGATCTATCCGCCCAAGCGCAAGAATGCCGGCCATCTCAAGAGCCGTCAAAAGCGCCACCCACATCACGATGCGCCGCGGCAAAAACCAGGAAAGAAAAACGGTAGCAAAAAGGATTTCACTTGCACCCTGAAAGCGAAGATAAGCATCTATACCAAGTGAACGAATTGGCATTTCCACAACATCACGAAGAGAGGAGACCGCCCAATGCCAGCTGGTTGGATGCCGAAAAAGATCAAACCCCGAGTAAAGATACGTTAACGCCAAAAAGATGCGAAGCATCCATTCTGCGCTCGCGTTATTCAATGAAACCTTCATACTGGGAAGTATACAGGATAAAAAAGCAAGCTCCTATGCGATTTATGCACAGTAAGACCTAGAAATATCATTTTTTAACGAGTTTTTCCAGGCGCACGCCCAACAGACGGATGTTCTTCCTCCGAGGATTACTACGGACATCTAAAAAGGGTAAAAAAAGCCGAAGAAGCGCTCCTTTAATTATGCTCATGTCGCCGGTTAGCGCCGGAAATGTATGCGAGCGACTTATGGTCTGAAAGTCACTAAAGCGAACCGTAAGAACGACTGTTTTGGTCGCAAGAAACCCGTCCTTCTCCAATCGGGCGATAACTCCCTCGCACATGCTCATAAGACGCTCGCACAAAAACATCGGCTCTAGCGTATCCTCGTGAAATGTTTCCTGCTATCCGATGGAGGAAAGCTCGCGAACAGTAGCAACGGGGTCGTCGTCAATGCCCCGCGCTTTTGCGTAGAGAGCGCTCCCCCATTTCCCGAACCATTGTACTAACACTTCGCATTCAATTTTTTTAAGCTCGCGGACGGTAAAGATCATTTTGTGATTAAGAACGTTCTCGGTTTTCGGACCAACCCCCGGAATTTCTCGCACGGAAAGCGCTTCTAAAAACGTTGCCACATCTTCACGGGAAATGACCGTAAATCCATCGGGCTTATTTCTGCCAGAAGCGATCTTCGCGATAAGTTTATTTGGACCAATGCCAACGGAAGCCGTAATGCCATGCTCTTTGGTGATGCTCCGCTTGATACCAGTGATGCAGGCCTCTGTGTCTCCGAAATCTTTTAGAGAGCTCATATCAAGATACGCCTCGTCAATTGATGCCTCCTCTACGCACCCTACGCTTTCTCGAAGAACATTCATGATGCGCCGCGAAACATCCGCATACAATTCCATGTCAACCGGAAGAAATACCACGCACGGCTTCCCGCGACGCGCCGCCTCTTCAGAAAGATGCCAGGCCTGTGATATCGGCTGGGCGGAATGAATACCATATGCGCGGGCCGCATAACTTGCGGTAGAAACCACGCCTCTCCCCCGGCCATTCTCGGGATCGGCGCCAATAACAAGAGGCGTACCGCGAAGATGCGGATTTGCGTGCTCCTCCACGGATGCAAAGAACGCGTCCATATCAATATGCGCAATGATCCTCATACTATCATCGTACCCGCCCATAAGAGATATTCAAAAACGCCCCGCACCATGCAGAGCATTTTTATCCATTAGCGCATTATGCCATAGCCGCAGAACGCCGGAGCGCCTTAAAGACCGCAAACGCGATGATAAGGGTCGCAACAACAAGCGTTGCGTGAAAACCGTATTCTATATAGATAAGCTTTTGGAAATCGTATCCTATGTGAATATGCAGGTTTGAGTGCGGCCACCACGATACAAGCCCCCACACGATAGAAAGAAAGACAGGGATTGACAATTTTCCGAAAAGCATTGAACGCAGTGCATATCGCCACCCGAGAAGGAAAAAAGCGATGCCGCCTCCGAACGCAAGGGCCTCAATTGCGGCAATAAGAATGAGAAATGGCATCTGCCCAGCCGTTGGCACCGGGCCGCCCACGGCCGGCGGCCATAAGGTCGGCCCGAGCAGAAACGCTGGTAGTGCGAAAATAATGGCAATAGTGAGAAACAATATTTTTGGTTTCATCAGTGCCTGTTAGTAGTAAAAAATACTGAAAACAAACTTTCTCTTGCGCTCCCACGGGGAGTCGGACCCCGCTTTTCAGGATGAGAACCTGATGTCCTAGCCGATAGACGATGGGAGCATGCTCCGCTAAACACGAAATACTATAGCATAGTTTATGAACTTTTGAAAGTAACACGCTGGCACCATGCCAGAGAGCCCATAACTAACGTTCTTCAGTAAAATGATGGCGACATATTACCTTCTTGTATTGTCCTACCATTCTCTAATTCGCGCGAATTAGAGAATGGTATTGTGTCGCAATGTAAACAATAATTGCGACAACGATCTGTTCCTGAAATGAAACCCTTCTGGTATGCCGCAACTCTACCTCTATGCATTTTTTTATTACCATCACCCGCCGAGTTGCCCTGGTTCTTACTTTTAAAAAAGCCGCATAAATGCGGCTCACAAACACTATCCCTCATACATGTTCGCGCTGTACTCGCGAGCCATTCGGTCAGAGCACCAGCGCTCTTCCGCCTCATGCTTTGCCGCAAGGGCCTTGCGGTACCAATCTATACGATTTGAATAGAACATTCTACATGCCGTTTCCAGAGCTCTTTTCAGCTCTTGGGCATCGTAGGCATCTTGCCACCGGCAGATCTCCTCCGACCACGGACCCGGAGCAAGCGGCGGCGGCCATACCGCGCCGAAAAGAAAACAGTTCGCGGGATTCTGCTCAAGCGCCCACCCGTCGCGAGTGGACATATGAATGGCGCCGTTCATCGCGGCCGACATGCCAGACGTTCCACACGCTTCATCAGGAGAACGGGGGTTATTCAACCAAACATCCGCTCCCGCCTTGAGAACTTTTGAAAGTTCCAGTTCGTACCCGGAAAGCACAACCATGTTTGGAAGGTTCACGCTCATCTGATATAACTCATTCCATACGCCTATCATCTCATAATCGTCGGGGTGCGGCTTACCGGCGATAATGAGCTGAATAGTATTTTTCTTTAACGCCTCGGTTACCCACTCGCGATCGGTAAGAACGAGTTTGGGGCGCTTATATTCGGCAAACCGCCGCGCCCACACCACTGTGAGAACATTTTCACTGAAGTAGCGGCCACCGTCGGCATCCCCTATCTGCCGAATGAGCGTCCGCTTGTATTCCCGCTTGACATCTTCAAGCGCCCGCGGAGTACGAGCAAGGCGAAATTCGGGATACTGCCAGAAATCCTGTGAGACGCCGTTGGTGATAGATGTGATCGGCGTATGGAGTGTAAGTCCGCTCCACATCCGTCGTGCTATCTCGCCATGTTTTTTTGAAACAGCATTCGTCTTTCCCGCCATGCGCATACATGCCGCCGCCATATTGAACATATGAGGATTTGTGGGGTCAGCGCCGATCATTTCTACTAACCGTCGGTCAACGCGCCCATCATACCCGCACATCCGCATAACAAGGTTCATATCGTAGAACGGGTTCCCGGCGGCAACAGGCGTGTGCGTCGTGAACACAACGCGCGCGCGGGTGTCGGCCAGTGCCCGCTCTACATTCTGCTCGCGCTCAAAAATGGAAAGAAAAAGCTCAATTCCGGCGAACGCCGCATGCGACTCCTGGAGATGGAATTTTGCCACCGGCAACCCAAGCAGGTGTATCGCCTCAAAGGTTCCGGCGCCCAGTATCTGAGAGACGGCAATGCGGCGCTCGGGATTCTGCCCCTCGGCATAGAGTTGCTGCGTATTCAGACGTGTCAAATAGTCGTTGCCCTCAACATCTGCGTCAAGAAAATACACGGGCGATGTGCCGTAGCGCTCCTCCGGAAGCTTCCACACCTCAAGCCAAACGGAGGTTCCGTTTATGGGCACCGTAAACCGAAGGTCGGTCTTTTCCAGAATGCCAGGATACTCCCTGGTCTGAAAGCGAACCCGCATGGCGCGGTCTTCAACGTGCTGTTCGTAGTACCCGTAGCGCCAAAACGGCGCGAAACCGACGAGCGGAATACCGAGTTTTTTTGCTGAACGCAAAAGGTCGCCATTGACCACTCCCAGACCTCCTCCGTATACGTGAAGGTCCTGGTGAATGGCAATCTCAGGAGCAATGACCGCAACAAGGCCATGTGCCATGTATTCTCCTTTTATCCTGTCCAGTTGGTAAAGACCTGCTTTTCCGTCAATATATTATATACAACATATATATAATTGTCCAGTTTCTCTTATTTTCTGCGCAGGCACATTGCACATACTAAAATTCCTCCTATTTTTGCGGTCGCAAAAATAGGAGGAATTTATATCGCCGACATTTTGACAGAATATGCGAAACTTCTCTTGTTATTGAACCAAGAGCTCTACCGCTTTTTCCGGTTCGGCCATGATCTCCACAATCACCCTCTCCATATGCATAGAGCGCGAGCCCTTCACCAGTACAGCGTCTCCTTTTCTCAAAAGGGGGCGAAGAAATTTCCCTGCGCCAATCGCATCAGAGAGTTCATGAATGGCGTCGGGATGGGAGACACCAAGCGTATCGGCATACGTTCTAGCTCCCTCGCCTACCCCCTTCGCACATTCGCCGACCGTAAGAATAAGGTCAGCAACGATCGCGGCCTGCTCCCCGACCAAGCGATGCGCCGCCTCTGCATATCCTCCAAGTTCTTTCATATCACCAAGCACCGCGATTTTTCTCTGCCCGGGAAATTCTTTAAGCACGTTCAACGCTTCTTCTACGGCAACCGGTGAGGAATTATAAGTATCGTCAATAATAATGCTTCCCTTGATACCCTGCAATACGTTCAGACGACCGGGCGGAGGCACATACCGAGAAAGCCCGACCACAGCATCTTTCATATCCATGCCGAGCGCAACGCCGACCGCCGCGGCGGCCCCCGCGCTATATGCCTGCGGCTTTCCGAACGCGCGCATGCGCACTGAAACGCTGGCACCCCGATAGTTCAGCGCGAAAGAAATGCCTGTTGGTATCGTCGAAGGGAGCGCATCGCTATCACCGCAAAGTGCATACTGCGATATCCGGACATCGGCAGTATCAGAAAATCCGAATGTTATCACCCGGGCCCTCACACCATTTCCTACGGCACACACACGCTCATCATCAGCGTTCAATATAAGAATTCCGCCTTCCGGAAAAGCATTCGCAATACGCGCTTTTTCATCAAAAAGCGCCCGTGGGTCTTTAAAAAATTCAACATGGACGGGCACGCTCCCAAAAGCCGTAATAACCGCAATATCAGGCGCGCCGATATGTACAAGATATGTCATGTCGCCTGGCTTTTGAACTCCGTACTCAAGAAGAAGTATTGACGGATATGCCTTTCGCACTACCAAAAGCCCGATCGCGCGAACAAATTCCCACAACCACCCAATAATGTTTTTGTGATGATTTTTACCACCAATAATAGTAAGTGGCACTCCGATCTCTGTATTAAAACTTTTTTCCGAACGGCGAATCATAAAGCGCTGCTCAAGCACAGCAAAGATCGCCTCCTTCGTAGAGGTCTTCCCCGCGGTCCCCGTAACCGCGATAATCTGTGGCCGATATCGTCGCAACACTGCCCGGGCACATAGCGCAAGGAGCGTCTGGAGGGTGTTCTCGGCTATTGACATTATTTCCATAGTAGTGTAGATAGTATATTAGCACCAAACACTCCACAGAGCCATGCTCCTTCTCCTCTATGCCCTGCTGCATGTCGTCTCGGCAGTGCTTGCCTATGGTGTCTTTTTTCATAGCATGCATATGACCACAAAAGAACTTCGCATCCCATATGTAACCTCTGTTGGGTTTTGGAATCAGTTTTTTGACAAGGCGCCAGTCGTAGCCCTCGCCCTTTTCGGCGGACCGGCCATCCTCATCATATGGATCGCGTGTACCATCTATGATGGCTACCCGCTTGGCATTAGGTTCAAAAACAACTAAAACGCCCTTTGGCGTTTTTCCATTATAGCCGATTGCGCACCGACCAACACCATGCTACAAAGAAGGAAGCTCTTCTTCTCATCGGCACATGGAACCAGCGTCACGGACACCGCGCATTATCCATATTGTCGGCAACTTATGGCTAGGCGATCTCCGAGCCACCGTGGATAGAAATATACTTGGCGAGCGGCGCATTGAACGAATATTTTCGGTACTTCACCCGCCGTATGTAGATCCGGTGATAGAGCTAACCGCATCGTCAAACTTACATCACCTTGTCTTTCCCATCCGCGATGAACAGCCGTTCCCTGAAGAAATGGATGTCGCGGTGCGGCATGCCATGTCCTGGGTGAAAACAGGACTTACGGAAAACACCGGCACCATCATACATTGTTTCGCGGGCATCTCCCGCTCATCCTCGGCAGTCGTAACACACCTTGTCTGGGATGGCATGCCTGTCGCAGATGCCCTCGCGCTTCTTAAAGAACGCCACCCGCTTGCATCTCCCCATCCCCTGGTCCTCGGATCATTTCTCCGGGCCATCGGAAAGGAACTACCGCCCGATTACCACGTATGGATAGCCGAACAATGGGAAAAACTTAAAGAGAATCGCCGGTCATACCCCGAATAGACCCCAATCGGTACACGAGGCGAGCCGCCTCTTTTTTATTTATCGGTACATACGGCTCCCCCACTACGCGTAAGAACGGGGCGCGTTGCACCGGTTATTTCTCATCAGGAGGTATTTCGTAGTAGTTGAGAATAAACTCGGCAAGATTATGGAACGCCCGAGTCAAAGTGTTTGCCGCAAATCTGTTTCCCTGCGGTTTGGTAAGTTGCATATACACAAGAAACTTCGGGTTAAACGCCGGCGCGTATCCGACGAATGAATGAATAACGTCGGATGAATACCCGCGACTCTCGGCGTTCGGAATTTGGGCAGTTCCCGTTTTCCCCGCGACAAAATACCCCTGCACACCAGCGCGATTCTCATATCCTACGCGCACCACCGATACAAGCATCTTCGTGATCTCTTCGGCCGCCTCTTTGGAAATAACCTGCCCCCGCGCCTCCGGCTCAAACGCACGCACCGTTCCGGACTCGTCTATGAGGCCGTCAACAACATGCGGACGCATGCGAACTCCGCCGTTCGCGATCGCCCCAACGGCCTGTGCCATCTGAATCGGCGTTACCGCAATACCCTGTCCGAATGAGGCGGTCGCATATTCCAGATCACGATTTGAATTGAGATTTGCAATGGTGCCCGAAACCTCGTTCGGAAGATCGCTATCAGTCGTCTCTCCAAACCCGAATGCCTCAACATATTTTTTAAAGCGTTCCTTGCCCAAAAGCCGTTCTACGTGCACCGCGCCGGTATTGAGGGACTTTTCAAGCACTTGCGTCATCGTCTGGGTGCCATAACTCCTCAGGTCAAAGTTGTAGATAGAGTATGAACCAAACTTCAGCACTCCTTCGTCGTAATACGTTGACTGCCCGTTGACCACTCCCTCATTGACGGCAGCCGCCATAGTAATGGGCTTAAATACCGAACCGAGCTCATACGTTGCTTCCACCACCGGGTTAGTAAAAACCGAATAATCTTCTACATTAAAATATTCGTTCGGATCAAATTTTTTTGAGGAAGCCGAGGCAAGAATTCGTCCCGTCCTCGGTTCAAGAATAAGGACCATTCCCGACTCCGCTACCCATGTGGGCACCAACGACTGAAGCTCTTCCTCCGCCCGTTCTTGAATATTGTAATCAATCGTCAACAAAACATCGGTGCCTTCGGGTGCGGTATCAGGCGTGCGCCGGCCAATGAAAAGCAAGTTTGTAGCGAACTCATCCGGGGTGATACCCCCCGATGCAAGATCGCGGTCGTACTCTTTTTCAACGCCATACACGCCGCGCCAGTCGTTGAGCGCATCGTTGTACCCACGAAATCCGAGTACGTGCGCCGCAAGTTCTTTATGCGGATAGTATCTCTTCACCGTTGCCTGTAGCGATAGCCCGGCCATCTTGAGATCCGCTACCTTTTTTGCGGTGTCTTCCGGCAGATCTTTGGCGATAAGCTCATACGGATCATCGGGCTTTTGAAGCTGTTCACGAAGAATGTCGGCGCGTATACCGAGAATGCCGGAAAGTTTCTCTGCGGCGTCCACAGGATCTTCTATGTTTTTTGGCGCTGCAATGAGCGTTTTTACAACGCTATCTTCCGCCGCGGTGATCCGTGCTCCAAATTTGTCCTGAAAAAATATTTTGCCCCGCCTTGATGGCATGACCTTTGAAAGGCCGTACTGCTGGTCCGCCATTTCGCGGTATTCCTTATTATGGACGACGGCAAGTACAAATACTCGAATCCCGACGATAAGTCCGGCGATTAAAAAAAACCCGAGAAGGATACGGAACCTTCCGGATTCGCTGCGGCGGGCATCCTTTTTACTTCGTGAGGAAAAGAAAGAGAACACGCTTATATCATACCGTACGCCGTGATCATTTCAAGAACAAGACTTGTACAATACAACATGATCCCCAAATGGGTACGCATTCTAACGCAAAATGAGCCCGAGTGAGGCTCATGTACGCGATAGTGC